>JBLMWC010000090.1:0-35376 GCA_050257015.1 Bacillota bacterium
GTAGGTATCGGCGAGATAGATGAGGTCGTAGCCCCGCGCGGTAGGGGGAAGCGGCCGGACCTGGTAATGGCCGTTCGGCAGCGGGACGAAGCCGGCGTAGTCCCGTTCGTAACGCCACGGCTCTCCATCGGTGCGCACGTAGCGCAGGTGGTTGAGCACCCACATGAGCCCGGTGTGCTCCCGGCGCGAATCCTCAGGCACCGTCTTGTCCACGATCAGCGCGGCGATCGGCTTGGCGGGAATGAGATACCACGCCGCGTACGGCAGCACGGCGGCGAGCAGTACCAGGCCGACGACGGTGATCGCCCACCGGAGGATGCCTCCGCGGTTCATGCGACCCCCGGGTGGCGGAGCCAGGCGCGGGCCGCGTCCACGTCACCCTGCGTGAGCTGGTGACCGGCGTTTTCCCAGTGCATCGTCACCTCGGCACCACCTTCCTCGAGCATTGCCGCCAGGCGTTCGACGTCGGAGACCGGCACGAGCGGATCGGCGCGGCCCGATCCGATGAGCACGCGCGTTCCGTGGAGATCGGGCCGCGCTTCGGGCACCAGCGGAACCATCGCCCGGAAGAGAACGGCACCGGCGAGCACGCGCGGCCGGAGCAGCAGCAGGCTCGCCGCGATGTTGGCGCCGTTGGAGAAGCCGACGGCGATGATGCGGCGGCCGTCGATCCCGTAGGACGGCACGGCCGATTCGACGAACTCAGCCAGCTCCGCGGTTCGCGCCCGAAGGTCGGGCTCGTCGAAGACTCCCTCGGACAGGCGGCGAAAGAACCGGGGCATCCCGCGCTCGAGCACCTGGCCGCGCGGGCTCAGCAGCGCCGCGCCCGGAAGGAGCGCGTGTCCCAGCGGGATCAGGTCGTCCTCGTTGCCACCGGTGCCGTGCAGGAGGAGCAGCGTCCGCGACTCGGCCGCCACGCCGGGAACGAATCGGTGCTCGAGTCGAGGACCTGCGGTGCTCACGGCGCGACCTCCACCGTCACCTCCTGCCGCTCTCCCGCGCGCTCCGCCCGCACCACATGGGGCCCGGCGGCCAGCTGCCACCGCGGTCGCTCAAGCCGGCGACCATCGACGAACCAGCGGACCGGATGGGCGGCGTCGCCACCGGCGGCCCGGAGTGCGAGCGTGGCGTAGCGTGGATCGACGCCGGGCGGGACCCGGTAGCGGTCGCCCTGGCGTGGTGAGAGAATCTGGAGTCGCCCGTCGCTTCGCGTCGTATCGGCGGCGGTGCGCCGCGCCACCGGTTCCGGTGCCTGCGTCTGCTGCTCCCACTCGGCGTATTCTGCGGGGAGGACGACGCGGCCGTCCCGGTGCCAGTCGCAAATGCGGACGGGCGCGGTACCGGGGACGAACCACTCGGTCGCGCGCGGACAGTCGGGGCCGGCCAGGAGTCCCGAGACCCGGCAGATGGTGACCGGCACCGCGCCGGCTGATGCGGGCAGCGGCAGGGTCCCGGGTGGAATGCGCGCCGCCGCCGCGAGCACCGCGCGATGGAGCAGCGGGCCGGCGCCGGTCACTCCGCTCACCCCGTCCATCGGGCGGCCGTCGAAGTTCCCGACCCATACCGCTACCGTGAAGCCGCCGGTCGCGCCGACCGCCCAGTTGTCGGTGAAGTGGCGACTGGTGCCGGTCTTGGCGGCGACGGGAAAGGGAAAGTCGAACGGCGTCTCCAGCCCGAAGCCGGGAATGCGGGCGACGGGATCGCTCAGGATGTCGAGCACCAGCGTCGCGGCGGCGGGACTCATCACCGGACGACCCGGCTCGCCGCCCGACGCATCGGCCCGCCAGGTCCAGGAGCGCCAGCGGCCGCCGTTCACCAGCGAGCGGTAGGCGTTGGCGAGCTCGATGAGCGTGACGTCGCCGTTCCCGAGCGCGAGGCCGAGTCCGTAATGGTCGGCGCTTCGGGTGAGCGACGTGAAGCCGGCGCGCCGGAGCGTGGCGAGCACCGCGCCCGGCGTGAGCGCATCGGTGAGCTCCACCGCCGGAAGATTGAACGAGCTGGCGAGCGCCTCGCGCGCCCGAACCGGCCCGTGGTACCGGCGATCGTAGTTGCGCGGGCTGTAGGGGCCGCCGGCCGTCTGGTAGACGTGCGCGATGTCGGCGAGCACCGTGGCCGGCGTGTAGCCGTGATCGAACGCAAGCCCGTAGACGAACGGCTTCAGGGCCGACCCGGGTTGCCGTGGCGATACGACCATGTCCACCTGCCCCGCCGTGTCGGCGGTGAAGTCGGGCGAGCCGACCCACGCGAGGACACCGCCGGTGCGGTTGTCGAGCACGACGGCGGCGGCGTGCCGGACGCCGTCGCCCCGGAGTGTCTCGACGGTGTGGCGCACCTCGTCTTCCAGCGCGGTCTGCAGCGCCAGGTCGAGCGAGGTGCGCCAGGTCGCGCCCTCGGGTGCCGACGAATCGGCCGAGAGCCAGGTGAGCACCCGGGTCGTGAAATGCGGGGCGAGAAACGGCCGCGCCGCCGTCACCTCGAGCACCGGCTCCGCCGCGGCGCGCTCGGCGGCGGCGGCGCTGGCATAGCCGTCGTGGCGGAGCCGGCCCAGCGCGTAGGTCCGGCGCGCGCGCGCGCGGTGCAGCGAAACGAGCGGGTTGTCGCTCGACGGCGCGTGGGCCAGGCCGGCAAGGAGCGCGGCCTGCCCCAGACTCAGCTCGGCCGCCGACGCGCCGAAGTAGAGAGCCGCCCCCGCATCCACTCCCACTGCGCCCTGGCCGAGCGGAACGCGGTTGAGGTACTGCTCGAGGATCGCCTGCTTGGTGAGATGACGCTCGAGCCGGAGCGCCCAGAGCGCCTGCCGCATCTTGCCGGGCCAGGTGCGCGGAATCGGCCGCAGCATTCGCGCGACCTGCATGGTGATCGTCGACGCGCCCGAGCGCACGCGGCCGGCGCCGGCGTTGGCGCGGAGCGCCCGCAGGATCGAGCGCGGATCGACGCCCGCGTGGTCGTAGAAGCGCCGGTCCTCCGTCGCGACGAACGCGGCGATGACGTCCGGGTCCATCTCGGCGAGCGGTACCCATCGCCGGAGCGACCCGTCACCCGAGCGGGTGGAGCGAAGCTCGATTCCGCTCCGGTCCTCCAGGCGCACCCCTGGCGGCGCATCGAAGCGCACGACCCCGGCGGGCAGCGGCCAGAGCACCCATGCCGCCGCTCCGGCGGCGGTCACGCCGGCGATCGCCGCGGCGACGAGCGCTGCACGCTTCCAGCGGTTCACCTTGCCGGCGCCTCCACGGTGAACACTCCGCCATCGGTTCTGCCATACACGGCGGGGTTGTACATCTCCTCGGCGTGGGCCGGCGGCCGCACGAAGACTCCCGGCGTGGTAGCCCGCGCGAGATAGCTCGCCGAGTAGGTGCCGGGCCAGAGTATCGTCGCCGAATAGACGACCCGGTCGTCGCGGATCTCGCGGTGATCGAACGGCGACCACCAGCCGGCGTCCCAGCTGCCGTAGGCCCACCAGCCCTCGTCGTCCTGGCCTTCCCGCGCCTCGGTGGAGGCGGTGTCGGCGGCGCCCGGTCCCGGCGGTCCGACGGTGCGAAGACTCAGATCCACTGCCTCGAGCCCGGCGGGCAGCGCATCATCCAGCACCACGAAGTGCCGCTCGGCCGCGACGGTGACGCGGAGCCGGACGCGCACCAGCGCGCCGGCCGCGGCGGAGACGGTCGGCTTCCCGGTGTCGTAGCTCTCGTACCAGCGCTCGACCGCGATGCCGGCATCGTCCGGGCGCACCGGCTGCGCGCGGGGCACCTCGGTGACGGTGAGGTAGTAGTAGACCGGCGCGCCGGGGCGGAGCGCATCGAGGCTGACGTGGAGCGATGTCCCGTCGCGCTTCGTCTCCAGGAGTCCGGTGAGCGCGATGCTGGAGTCCCGCGACGCCGGACCACCGGCGGCGCTCTCCAGCAGGAGCCGGTTCCCGCTCCGCACCCGCAGGCCCCGCTCCGCCGCTGCGGTCCCGTGCCGCGCCTGGAACTCGGCCAGCGCCTCGACCGCGGTGCCGTAATCCTGCGTGTTCCAGATCCACGACCCGCTCCGCCCCTGCTGGATGAGCAGCTCGACGAGCGGCCCCACGAGCGGATGATCGGGGTCCACCGCGAGCGTCGCCCGGAGAAGCCACGCGGCCGGCCGGATGAGCGAGTAGAAGTAGAAGTCGCGCCGGCTCGCGGGCGGCAGAACGGCGGCGCGGCCTTCGACCCGCACCGAGGCCCATGCCGGCTCGAGGAGTCGCCGTGCGGTGGTCGTGTCGTTCCAGCGCGCCAGCACCGCGGCGAGCCGGACGCGATCCTCCCACGCGAGCTGGGCCGCCTTCCGCACGAGCTCGTTCTCGACCGCGCGGTCCCGCCGCCCCGCGCGCCCCAGGTAGTCGAGCACCGCGACGCGATCGCTGAGGCGCGTCGTGTCGGCCGAATACCAGATGCGGACCGGCCCCGCCGCGACGTTGGGCCGGGAGAGCGAGGTGCGCAGGTAGCGTTCGAGCCGCGCGAGGACGGAGTCGCTCACCGTGACGCCGGCGGCCCGCGCGTCGAGCAGAACCATCCCGGCGTACGAGCTGAGCCACGGGCTGGTCCAGTCGGTCGGACTCCAGAAGCCGATGCCGCCGTCGGCTCGCTGTCGCCGGCTGATCACGTCCACCGCGCGCACGATGTCGGGACGGAGGCGCGTGATCGCGCCGGTATCGGCGCCGAACACCGACCGGACGCGATACAGCGCGATGAGCGGCTGCGCCGCGCTCACCACCTGCTCGGTGCAGTAGTACGGATAGACCCGGAGCCGGTCGTACGCGCCCCGGACGAAGACGAGCGGCGACGTGCCGAAGCTGAGGGTGAGCCGCGAGCGGTCGGGATCGATCCCCGCCGGAAGCTCGAAGGCGGCGGTGGCGCTGTCGGCGAGGGTGCCGGCCACGGTGTAGCTCCGCGTGTGGAACGCGGGGCGCACCGGCAGGCCGGCCTGCACCGCGTCCTTTTCACCTTCGCCGGTCACGTCGAACCGGAGCGACACGCTGTCCGCGCGGAGTCGGGACGGCGCCGACAGGTCGAAACGGACCTCCCGGCCGCGACCCGCCTCGAGCCGGGCCCGCTGCCGCACCGGTTTTCCGAGGTCGAGCCCCCGGGTCGTCGCCTGCACCGTGACGTCGGGCGTCCCGCCCAGCCGCTGATTGACGACGACGCCGGCGGAGAAGCGGTCACCGGGACGCACGAAGCGCGGAAGCGCGGGGCGCGCGACGAGCGGCCGCGTGACGAGCATCGACGACTGTCCGCTCCCGTAGCGGTCGCCGGCGGTGACCGCCACCGCCATCACGCGGAAGGTGGTGATGTTGTCCGGCAGCTTCGCGGAGGCCACGGCGCGCCCGTCCGCACCGGTGACGACCGAGCCCAGGAAGAAGGCGGTCGTCTGGAAGCGCGAGCGGAGCACGTCGCTGCCTTCGGCGCCGCCGCCACCGCCCGGTGACCGCCTTCCCTTCTCGCCTTCCGGCACCTGCGGCGCGACCGATGCCAGCGTGCTGGCGAGCCGGAGGCCGATTCCCCGCGGCTGGTAGAGCAGATCGATCGGATCCGGCGTGCGATAGCCGGTGAGCGCGAGCACCCCTTCGTCCACCGCCCAGAGCGTGACCTCGGCCCGCTGACCCGCGCCGGCGGCGTCGCGCACGCGGAGCTCGACGCGCGCGGTGTCTCCGGGCCGGTATTCCTTCTTCGCCGGCGCCACCTCGACGGCAAGGCGCTTGCGCTCCGGCGTGACACGAAGCTCGGCGTACCCGACGCGGATCGTCGGTCGCCCCGGATCGTCGAGCGGGCCGGGCGGCGCGCTCCGTCCGCGCGCGACGACGATCGAGACGTAGACGTTCGGCGCCCACGCCTCGGTGACCGGAAAGCGCAGCGTCGTGCTTCCGCTCTCGACGGTGAGGCGGCGCTGCTCGATGATCCCCTCGCGCTCGACCGTGACCCACGCCTCGGCGCCGGTGAACGGCGAGGCGAACATCACCGTCGCCGTGTCGCCGACGGTGTAGCGGGTGCGGTCGGGGATGACGTCCATCTTGAACTGGGTCTCGTCGCTCCAGGGCACCCAGCCGGCCCCGGCGGCCCAGCGGTAGAAGCTGGTGACGGCGGGGCGGCCCTGCTCGTCCTGCGCCGTGAGCTGCACGGTGTAGGATCCGCCGAGCGGCGGCGTGAAGCGGCAGGGCGCGGGATCGGCGGCGGTGGTGGCGGTGCAGCGCGCCACCGTGTCGGTGACCCATTCGCCCACCAGCTCGCCGTAGCCTTCCCGCTCGCGCCGGACCTGGTGCCATTCCCGCCGCTCGATCACACCGGCGACGCGCACGCCGCTCACGCGCTCCCCCGTGGGGCGCACCGCGATCACGCGGAGCGTGACCGGGGTCCCGGCCTTCCAGAACCATTCCGTTCCGTCGACCTTCGCGCCGATATAGAACGAGGCGGGATGCACCAGCACCGATGACGAGCTGCTGACGCTCTGGCGGTTGACGTCGGTGACGGTCGCCTGCACCGTAACGCGCGCGCCGCGCCCCTTCTCCGCCTGCCCCACCGGGAGCCGGAGCGACCGGCGGCCCGCGGCATCGAGGGTGTCGGTGCCGCTCGCCACCACATGGGCGCCGCCACGCTCCTCCGCGAGCTCCTCCCACCAGCGGCCGGTCTCACCGATCGTGAATCCGTCGGTGTTGGGAATGTCGAGCTCCCACGGAGACAGCGGCGCCCGGTAAACCCACCAGGTGAGCGCGGCCCGGCCCATCGGCGCGCCGAAGAGATAGCGCGCCTCGACCGATGCGCTGATCGAGTCGCCGCCGGTTCGCGTTCCCTCCGGCGTCGCGACGTCCACCAGGAATTCCGGCGGACGGTATTCCGCGATGCGATAGCCGGTGGAGGCGAGCTCGGTCCAGCGGCCGTTCCGCCGGATCTCGGTGGAGACGCGGTAGCTCCCGATCTTCGCGTCGGCGGGGATGACGAGCCGCTGGTCGGCGGTGCCGAAGGCGGAGAGCGCCGTGGTGGTGTCGCGGAGGGTCCCCTCGTTGTCGCGGTCGGCAAAATGCCAGCGGATCGAGTCCCCCGCCGTCGCCGCGGCAAGGCGGCCGAGCATTCCGACGCGCACGATCGCCTTGGCGTAGAGCGGCTCGCCGGGGCGATAGATACCGCGCTCGGTGAACACCGCGCCGGCGGCCGGAATGCGCGCCGATCCGAACGCCGGACTGACGTTGAACTGCCACGGGCTCAGATCGGGATCGTACGGGCGGATCGCGAGCAGCGCCCGGTCGTCGTTCAGCGTGACCGAGACCCAGCCGTCGAAGCCGCCGTCGTATTCGCCTTCGTCACCGGCGTCGGTGGTATCACGCGGCGCCGCCGGGCGGTGATAGCTGCCCAGCCGCGCGAGGCCGTCTGCGCCGGTCCGCGCCGTGGCGATGAGGGCACCCTTCGCGTCGAACAGCTTCACGTCCGCATTGGGCCGTGGCTTGCCGTCACTCGCGCCGGTGACCCACACCGCTCCTTCGTCGACCCCGATCTTCGCGTGCACGCCGAGGTCGGTGACCTGCACCAGCGCGATCGGGGTATTGCGTCGGAGGGAGGAGTCGAGGCGCTCACTCGAGATGCGGACCGCCATGAGCGTCGGCGCGCCGGGTACGCGGGCGTCGGGGGCCGGAAGCCGGACGCCGTACACGCGGGGGACGTCGCGGTCGCCCCGCACCGGAAGGCGCCGGGTGGTGGCACCGGCGGCAAGCGCCTTCCAGTGATCCTCCCAGCCCCAGTCCCGCGCCATGAGGATCGGGAGCAGCGAGTCCGGCACCGTAGCGACGGTCACGTCGAGGGTGTCGACGTTCACGTAGGTGACGGCGAGGGTCCGGAGGCCCTGGCGCTCGACCGTGGCGCGGCCGAAGAGGTAGTTGATGCTCGGGGTGTAGCCGGTCGTGCGGGTGCCGGCTGCGGTGTTCCCGGTGAACCGCTGGCCGAAGATGTCGCGCAGCGCGGTGTCCACCACGACGGCGTAGGTGGTGCGCGGCCTGAGCGAGGTATTGAGGACCCAGTCGGCCTGTACGTCGCCGGTATCGGCGACCGAAAAGGGAGCTGACGGGTAGATTTTGACCCGCCGGACGACCTCCGCTCCCTTGACCGGCGTCGAGAAGCGTACAATGATGGGACCCGTCGGACAGGCGCGTCCCCACGCGCAGTCCGCCTTCTTCAGCCGGAAATCCCCGTACGTGGCCAGCGGCCAGCGCACCAGCGTGGCCCGGCCGCGTGCATCGAATGCCGACGGATGGACCAGCTCGCCCGCGCATCCGCGCGGCAGCGGACGTACCGGCACGAGGCGCACGACCCGGCGGAGCGAATCCGCAGCGCGGTCGCGGTCCCAGCCTCCCGCCTCCTTGAATTCGTACCGATCGTCCCGGCCGATGGGCCGCTGGGACCCCACCCGCAGCCGCACGACTCCGGGGTCCGGGCAGCTCTTGCCGAACTCGACGTAGACGCCCGCCAGCTGGGCGGAATCGGCAGGTGCGTCGAGCACCAGGTCGAAGGTGCTGTTCGGGGCCAGATACTGGGCGTTGCCCCCCCGGCCGCTGACCGGCGAGCCGGTCAGGACGCGGGGGCCGCGAACCCGAAAATCGAAGCGGTAGGGCCGGGGCAGCCGGCTCCCGTCCATGGCAGCGAAGTCGTTGCCGACAGTGACGATATAGTCGGTGTTGGCGGGGAGCGGCGCCGCCGGTCGGAACCTGAGCGTCACCGGGTCCCGCCACTCGGCGGTGCCCCTGAGTGCGGGCTGAATGGAGAGGATGCCGCGGGGGTCGACGGTGCGGTCGAGCGAGCCTGCCACCGGCCGGTCGAAGGTGACGGTGATGGCCGCGGTCGGGGGGGCATCCCCGGTCGGATTGGCCCGCAGAACCCGCAGTGCCGGGGGCCCGTCGGCGAGCAGGGACCCGACGCCGACGGCCAGAACGAGACGGGGAATGAGGGTCACGGAATCTCGTAAATGGTCGGGATACGATTAACTTAGCTCCGGCCAGGACTTGCGCACAGTTGTTTCGGTGTGAGATTACTCACCGTCACAAGGTGGGGTTGGTGCAATACTGTGCCCCGATGTGCTTACTGAACCGCCGGCCGATGGCCGCCGGGACTTGTCCCACCCCTTCCCGTGGAGTCGAATGATGAAGCTTCGCGCTCTCGTTCTGCCTTGTCTGCTGTCTGCGGGGTTGCTGGTCCCTGCGGCCCATGCACAGCGCCAGGGAACGTTCGAATTCGGACTGTTCGCTCGCAAGAACTGGTTCGGAGACAGCTATGCCCTCGAGAACAAGGCCGGCGGAGGAGCGCGGCTTGGCTTCTACCTGATCCGGCATCTCGAGCTCGAGGCCAACGGCGCCTACACGCCGACCCACCGCGAGACCGACAACGCCGACATCCGGGTGATGCGCCTCAACGGCGCCCTGCATTACGACATCCCCCTGAGTGATCACGCGGCCTTCATTCTCGGCGGCGGCTACACCTACAACAAGTACCAGCAGCGGTTTGGCGGCGCGAACGTGAACCTCGGCCATGAGACCGGCCCCAGCGGACTCGTCGGGTTCCGGTTCGGCCTCGGCAGCGTCGTCTCGATCAGGATCGACGGCACGTTCGATTACTTCTCGAGCCCCGATTCGCTGCTCACCTTCCCGCAGGTCGAGAAGGACTATCACTACGGCCTGCAGGCGGGCCTCGCCTTCCTGTTCGGCAACAGGGGTGAGGGCTACAAGGGCGCCGCGGACTCCGACGGCGATGGCGTGAACGACAGCGCCGACCAGTGCCCGGGCACGCCGAAGGGGACCCAGGTCAACAGCTCCGGCTGCCCGCTGGTGGCGGCGGTCAACGCCGACTCCATCCGGATGGCGGCCCAGGCCGACTCGATGCGGATGAAGATGCACGCCGACTCGGTCGCTGCCGCTGCCCGTGCCGACTCGCTCCGCATGGCGCAGGAAGCCGCGGCGCAGGCGGCCAAGGACAGCGCCGAGGCTGCGGCCAAGGCCAACGCCGACCGGATCGCAGCGCTCGAGGACAGCCTGAAGGCGGCTCGTGGTGCGGCGCTCCGTGCCTCGCTCCAGGATTCGCTCAACGCGGCCCGGATGCGTGACAGCCTGCGTGTCCTCATGGCCACGCCGAACGCCAAGCTGGTGCTGGCGGGCGTGAACTTCGCCACCGGCACGGCGACGCTGACGCAGAGCTCGCGCTTCATCCTCGATGAGGTCGCGAAGTCGCTGGTCGCCAACCCGGAAGTCCGGGTCGAGGTCAGCGGACACACCGACAACACCGGCTCGCGTGCGCTCAACGTACGCCTGTCGCAGGCGCGTGCCGAAGCGGTCAAGCAGTATCTGGTTGACCACGGCGTCGCCGCCGATCGCATGGAAGCCAAGGGCTATGCGTGGGATCGCCCGGTGGCGACCAACAAGACGCGGGCAGGCCGCGCGCTCAACCGCCGGACCGAGCTCGACCGCCTGAACTAGGCCGAGCCCTGAAGCAGTACACGCCGCGCCGGTCCTTCGGGACCGTGCGCGGCGTTCCTTTTGGGGTAACTTTGACGGTCACGCCACCCTCCGAGGAGATCTCATGCAGCGTCGCACCGTTGCCCTCGCAGCGATCGTCGTGGCCCTCGCTGCGGCGCCGGCCGCCGCGCAGGATCGGGGCGCCATCGAGCTGGGCGCCTTCGGCCGCTACACCACCTTCTCCTCGACCGGCCTCACCCTCGCCGACCGGGCCGGTTTCGGCGGACGCGCCGGCTTCTTCCTCTCCCCGCTCCTGGCGCTCGAGCTCGACGTGTCGCGCACCAGCACTCATGACCCGGCCGTGAGCTCGCCGTCGATCGCCTACTACCCGTATCATCTGCGCGGCGTCCTGAATCTGCCGTTCACCGACCGGTTCAGCGCGCTCCTGGGCGTGGGTCCGATGCTCAACAACTACCGGACGACGGGCAGCAACCAGACCGATTACGGCGTCGGGGGGCTCGCCGGCGCGCGCATGCGCCTCGCACCGGCGCTGGCGCTCAGGCTCGACGCGACGGCGGACTGGTCACTGCATCGGAGCGGGGGCGGCGGCAACTACTGGAACCTGGGGCTGCAGGCGGGGGTGAGCGTCCTGCTTGGCATCAAGCCGGGGGAGAGCGGCAGCGCGGACGCCGATGGCGATGGGGTGATCAATGCGCGGGACCGATGCCCGGGGACGCCGGCAGGGACCGCCGTCGACGCGAGCGGCTGCACCCGGCGCGCCGACACCGACAACGACGGCGTGATCGACATCAACGATCTCTGCCCCAGCACCCCGGCCGGCGCCAAGGTGGATGCGAACGGCTGCGCCGCTACCGAGAAGAGGGAGCCGTGATGAGCACCACGCCGGCCACGATGACGGCGGCGGCGGCCAGCGTCCGGACGCTGAGCGGCTCCCCCGCGAGAGCCCAGCCAAGGAGCACCGCCACCGCGGGATTGACATAGGCGTAGGTCGAGACTCGCGCCGGCGTCGAGACCCGGAGCAGCCACACGAAGGCGCTGAAGGCGATCAGGGAGCCGAAGACGATCAGATAGAGCACGGCGAGCGCCGAACGCAGGGTGACGGCCGCCGGATGAAATGCTCCCAGCTCGCCGCTCACGAGCGCCACGACAAGGAGTCCGGCGCCGCCGCACAGCATCTCCATCGCGGTCGCGAGCTGGGGCGAGCGTGGCAGGCCCGCGCGCCGGGAATAGACAGATCCGATTGCCCACGAGATCGATCCGCCCATGAGGACGAGGGCGCCGAGCGGATCCACCCGTGTCCCTCCCGCCACTTCGCCCGGCGCCACCAGCAGTCCCACTCCCGCCAGCCCGACCAGAAGTCCCACCACCGTCCGGCCGCGCGGCCGTTCGCGCCCGGCGCCGATCCATTCGACGATGACCGTCCACACCGGCACCGTTGCCACGAGCAGCGCGGTGAGGCCGGACGGGACGCGCTGCTCGGTCCACACGACCGCACCGTTGCCGGCGGTCAGCAGGAGGAGCCCGATGACGAGCGCGCCGACCCAGTTCCGCCGGCTCGGCGCGGGAGCGCCGCGGCTCCGGGCCCAGAGGAAGAGCGCGAGCCCGGCGATGATGAAACGGATGCCCGCCATCACGAAAGGCGGCACCGAGTCGATGGCGACGCGGATCGCCAGGTAGGTGGAGCCCCAGATCAGGTAGACGGCGGCGAAGGCGGTGACGACGCGTGCGCGGGTGGGGTGTTCGGGCATGCGCCAAGATAATGGCGGCCCTGCCCGGCGCGGCGTAGCTTGGTGGATGCCTTCCCCAACTACAGGATCCGTCGCCTACGCGCGGCGTGTCGGGCTCTTCTCCGGCGTGATGATGGTGATCGGCGGGATCATCGGGTCGGGCATCTTCCGGAACCCGCAGGTCGTCGCCCAGCGGGTCCACACTCCCGGCCTCACCCTCGGTGCGTGGGTCCTTGGCGGCGTCATCGCACTGATCGGCGCCTTTGTCTACGGCGAGCTCGGCCAGCGCTTCCCGCGGGCGGGCGGCGGATACGTCTATATCCGCGATGCCTACGGCACGCTGCCCGCGTTCCTCTACGCATGGGCGCTTCTCCTCATGGTGGCGACCGGCGCGATCGCCGCCGTCGCGGTCACCTTCGCCAACTACTTCATCGCGCTCACCGGCCTCGCCGTCTCACCCAACCTCCTGGCCGGCTTCGCCATCGTCATGCTCTCGGCGGTGAACTACCTCGGCGTGAAACCGGGCGCCGTCACCCAGAACGTGTTCACCGTCCTCAAGCTGGTAGCGCTCGCCGTCGTGATCGGCGCGGGACTCGCCGCCGCGGTGCACTGGCTGCCGGCCTCGCGGCCGGAGCCGGTGGCGGTGACCGCTCCCCGCTCGGCGCTGTTCGCGCTCGCCGCCGCCCTCGTGCCGGTGCTCTTCTCGTACGGCGGCTGGCAGCAGACGAACTACATCGCCGAGGAGATCATCGATCCCGAGCGGAACCTGCCGCGCGCGCTGGTGGTCGGGGTGATCGGGGTGGTGATCGTCTACCTGCTGGCGAACTACACCTATCTCGCGACGCTGGGGGCGGCGGGCCTCGCGACCAGCGAGGCGCCGGCAGCGGACGCGATGGGGCGCCTGCTGGGCCCGGCCGGCCGTACCTTCATCACCGCCGGCATCGTCGTCTCGACCTTCGGCTTCCTGAACCTCGTGATCCTCGTGTCGCCGCGCGTGTATCAGGCGATGGCGGCGGACGGGCTCTTCTTCCCTCAGCTCGCCAAGCTGCACCCGCGCTACCGGACGCCCGCGGCCGCGATCGTGGTCCAGTGCGCCTGGGCCATCGTCCTCCTCGGGCTCGGTACCTACGGCGCCCTGCTCGACTATGTGGTGTTCGCCGACTGGATCACCTTCTCGGCGACGGCATCCACGCTCTTCGTCTACCGCGCGCGCGCGCGAAGGGCGGGCGGCGACACCACCACCTTCCTCACCCCCGGCTACCCCGTGACGCCGCTCCTCTTCATTGCGGCGGGGATCTATGTCGTGATCGGATCGGTCGCGTCGAATCCCGGAAACGCGCTGAAGGGGACGGCGCTGCTGCTGGCGGGAATCCCGGTCTACCTGTTCTGGAAGCGGAGAGCGCGCGCCGTCTAGCGCCTACGCGCGGGACTTCCGCCAGGTGCGCTTCCGCTTCGGCGGCGCCGGCGGCTCCTCCTCGTCGGGCTCGTCGGTCAGATACTCGGCGCGGTACATCCGCATGAGCTCGAAGAAGTACGAGATCGCCAGCGGCCCGATGAGGAGGCCGAGCAGCCCGAAGTACCGAAGCCCCGCGAAGGCGCCGATGACGGTGATGAAGGGATGGATCTGGGCGTAGCGCCGGAAGACCCAGGGCCGGATCACGTTGTCCACGTTGCCGATGATGATGAGACCCCAGAACGCCATCGCGATCGCGGCGAGGTATTGCCGCTCGAGCGCGAGCACCAGCACCGCCGGCGCCCACACCAGTCCGCTTCCCACCACCGGCAGGATCGCCACGATCACGGTGACGACGCCCCAGAAGAGCGCGTTGGGGAGTCCCGCTACGGTGAACGCGAGCCAGACGCAGATGCCCTGCACCGTCGCCGTGGCGAACGTCCCGATGAGGGTCGAGACGGTCACGTCCTTGAAGCGGCGCTTCAGGAGCGAGCTGTTTTCGGCGGAGAACGGGATGAAGGGGCGCATGTTGCGCCAGACGCGCCCCGAATCGCAGAGGAGGTAGTAGAGGCCGAAGAAGGCGACGGTGAGCTGGATGCCGAGCCGGGCCAGCGTCCCGATGAGACTGAGCGCTCCGGTCCCGACGAGCGACATCGCCCGCGAGCCGAGGACCTCGATCTGCGCGCCGACGTCGTAGGGCCCGATGCGGAGTTCCCGCAGGCGGTCCACCAGCGAGCTCCGGATGACGCCGCTCGCGATGTCCTGCGCCTCGCTCGCGATCAGGCCCGCCACCGACGTCACCGGGACGACGATCACCAGGATGGCGATGACGATCACGATCCCGGCGGCGAGCGCCCTCGGCATGGCGGCGGCGAGTCGCCGGTGCAGCGGCGCGAAGACGACGTAGAGGACCGGCGCGCCCACCAGGCCGGTGCTGAACGGCCACAGCGCGATCGCCAGCGCCACGCCGAGAATGATGATGAGATAGGCCGCGCGCTGCTGCTTGCTGTCGAGGATGGGCATGCGATAGTCTAGGTCGCCCGGGGCTTCGCCGCCAGCGCGGTACTGGATGGACGGCGGACGGACGCCTACCTTTACCCCGCCGGGCATTCCACCCGCTCACTCGACAGGACTTCACGGCCTTCGGCCGTCTACGATGCCACTCCCGTCCGACCTCGTTCTCGTCGCCGTCATCGCCAGCGCCGGCCTGTTCCTGCTGGCGATGATACTCCGCAGCGAGCTGGCGCACCGCCGCGAGAAGGAACGGGAGGCCCAGCGCCATGCCCGCCAGCTCCGGAGCCTCACCGGAGCGCTCCGCGAATCGATCGTCGCCTACGATCTCGACCTGAAACTGCAGTTCGTGAACCCTGCGTTCACCGCCGTCACCGGCTACAGCACCGACGAGCTCCGCGAGCGCAACTTCATCGACTACGTCCACCCCGACGACCGCGCGGAGGTGACGGGGGAACGGGAGAAGCTCGCGCGCGGCGGGCCCCCGGTCGACCAGGAGTACCGCATCATCCGGAAGGACGGGCGGGAGCGCTGGGTCTCGAGCACCTGGCAGGTCATGCGGGACGACGCGGGTCAGCCGATCGGCTACCTGGGCACCGAGCTCGACATCACCGAAAAGAAGCGCGGCCAGGGGCGGCTGCGGGACGAGGCCGAGCTGTTCCAGGCGGTGATGGAGGTGCAGCAGGCGGTCGCCGCGGCGGGGCTCGATTCCGGCACCGTCATGCGCGTCATCGCGGAGCGCGGGCTCGCGCTCACCGGCGCGTCCGGGGCGGTGGTGGAGATGGTCCAGGGGGACGATCTCGTCCCCCGGGTCGCCGTCGGCGTGGACGCGCCCACGCACAAGGTGCGCGGAAGTCTCGCGGGCACCGCGGTGCGTACCGGCGAGATGCAGCGAACCGACGACGCCTCCACCGATCCCCGCATCGACCGCGCGATCCTCGAGCACGACGGGATGCGCTCGATCGTCGCCGTGCCGCTCAAGGCCGACGGCCGGGTCCTCGGCGTGCTGAAGGTGGTGGCGCCCGAGCCGTCCCGCTTCCGCGACCGCGATGCGCGCGCGCTCGAGCTCCTCGGCGGCATGATGGGCTCGGCGGTGAGCCATGCGGCGGCGTTCGAGGGGCGCCAGAGCCGGCTGGAGGAACGGACCCGCGCGCTCCAGGAGAGCGAGCAGCGCTTCAAGCACCTGGTCGACGCCGCGCAGGAGGGGATCTGGGTGGTGGACGACCGCGGGCTCACCACCTACGCCAACCAGCGCATGGCGGACCTGCTGGGCCACGGTCACGGCGAGCTGACCGGCCGCCCGATCTTCGACTTCGTCGAGCCGGCCGCACGAGCCGAGGTGCAGAAGCTCATCAGCGCGGCGCATGACGAGCCGCGCGCGGCGCGCGACGTCCGCTTCCGCCGGCGGGACGGCGGCGAGCTGTGGGCCACCGTCGCGACCAATCCGATCCTCGGACGTGACGGCGGATTCGTGGGGACCGTCGCGATGGTCAGCGACGTCACCGAGCGCAAGCGCGCCGAGGATCGGCTGCGGCGCACGGCGGAGCGGCTCCGCGCACTGCACGAGCTCGACCAGGCGGTGCTGGCCGCGAACTCCCCGGCCGACGTCGGCGCCGCCGCCCTGTCGCACCTCAGGCGGCTCGTGCCCTGCCACCGCTGTACCGTCGTGCTCTACGATTTCCGCGCGGGCCACGCCGATGTGGTCGCCGGGTTCACGGGGAACACCGCCATCCCGAGCTCGCGGATTCCGCTGAGCGAATTCTCTCCCGCGGCAACGCTGCGACGGGGTGCGGTCCGGCAGGTCAACGACATCACCACGCTGACCGAGCGGCCCCCGCTGATCGACCGCGTGGCGGCGGAAGGCGTGCGCGCACTTCTGTCGGTCCCGCTCCTCGTTGAAGGGGAAGCGATCGGGGAGCTCAACATCGGATCGGCCAAGGTCGCCGGACTCACGGCGGAGCACCGCGAGATTGCGCTCGAGGTGGCGACACCGCTGGCCACCGCCATCCAGCAGGCGCGGCTCCGCGAGGAGCTGGCGCGGCAGACCGTCGACCTCGAGCGGCGCGTGGAGGAGCGCACCGCCGATCTGCGGGAGGCGAACGCCGAGCTCGAAGCGTTCTCCTACTCGGTTTCCCACGACCTGCGGGCGCCGATCCGCCACCTGGGCGGGTTTGCGCAGCTGCTGCTGGAGGAGCACGGCGCCCAGCTGAGCGACGCCGCACGGCACTACGCCGAGCGGATCAAGGCCGGCGCCGCCGAGATGGCGATGCTGGTGGATGATCTCCTCAATCTCGCGCGCGTCGCGCGGCAGGACCTGGTCCGGCGCCGCACCGACCTCGCCGCCCTCGTCGCCGATCTGCGCACCGAATTCACCGCCGAGACCGACCGGCGCGGCATCGAGTGGCAGGTCGAGCCGCTGCCGGCGGTCAACGCCGATCCGGCGCTCATGCGCGTCGCCGTCGGCAACCTGCTCGCCAACGCCGTGAAGTTCACCGCCCCGCGCGACCACGCCACGATCCGGATCTATCCGGTGCACGCCGAGGGACAGACCGGGCTCGCCGTGGCCGACAACGGCGTCGGCTTCGGCATGGCGCACGCCGACCGGCTCTTCGGCGTCTTCGAGCGGCTGCACCCGCCCGACGAGTTCACCGGCACCGGTGTGGGGCTCGCCATCGTCCGCCGGATCGTGCAGAAGCATGGCGGCCGCGTCTGGGCTGAAGCGGAGCCCGGCCACGGCGCCACCTTCTACCTGACGGTGGGCAATGGCTCGTCCGATTGACATTCTGCTGGTCGAGGACGATCCAGCCGACGCGGAGCTGGCGCTCCGCGCCCTCGCGCGGAGCGGGATGGATCCGGTCGTCGAGCACGCGCCCGACGGAGAAGCGGCGCTGTCGGCGCTGGGCGACGGCGTCCGGCCTCGGCTGGTCCTGCTCGACCTCAAGCTTCCTGGGATGACCGGCCTCGAGCTCCTGCAGGCCCTGCGGGCCGATGACGGCACGAGGCACCTTCCCGTCGTCGTCTTCACCTCGTCGGCCGAGCCGCGGGACCTCAGCGGCAGCTACGGCTTGGGCGCCAACGGGTACGCTCAGAAGCCGGTGAACTTCGACGCCTTCGGCGAGACGCTGCGGCGGGTGTGCGAGTTCTGGCTCGCGGTGAACCGCACTCCGGACGCCCCGCAGTAGTTCAAACCTCCGCGACACGACCGGCATCGAATCAGGGTGCCAGTCCGCACCCAACGCCCACCGACCGAGGCAGCCCGCGGAATGACCGACCTCGTGGCGCGCGCGTGCGACGGTGACGAGGACGCCTTCGGCGACCTCTACCGGGCGCATGCGGGGCGGATCTATGCGCTCTGCCTCCGGCTGGAGGCCGACACGGCACGCGCGGAGGAGCTGACGCAGGACGTGTTCGTGCACGCGTGGGAGCGGCTCCGGACGTTCCGTGGGGAGAGCGCCTTCGGCACCTGGCTGCACCGGCTCGCCGTCAACGTCGTCCTGACCAGCCGGCGGTCGGCGTGGCGGCGCACCCGGCGGGTGATCACGGCCGAGGACCCCGCGGTCTTCGAGCAGGCAATCGAGCGCCCCGGACCGGGACTGCGGCTCGACCTCGACCAGGCGATCGCCGCCCTCCCCGCCGGCGCCCGGGCGATCTTCGTCCTGCACGACGTCGAGGGATACCAGCACGGCGAGATCGCCGCGCTCATGGGAGTCGCGGAAGGGACATCGAAGACCCAGCTGTTCCGCGCCCGCCGGCTTCTGCGGAAGGCACTCGAGCGATGAACTGTGACGCCGCACGCGACCTGATCGATCCCTTCCTGGACGGCACCCTCGGCGCCACCGGGCGGCGGGAGCTCGAGGAGCATGTCGCGTCCTGTTCCGCCTGCCGCGACGCGCTGGACGATGCACGCGCGCTCCGGCCTGCGACGACGACACTGGCCCGCTCGATCGATCCTCCGCACGACCTCTGGCCCGCGATCACCCGGCGGCTGCCCCGGCGCGCGCCCCGGCCTCGGTGGCGGGTCGCAGCGCTGGCCGCCGCCGCCGCCATCGTCCTCATGGCCGGCTCCTCCGCGCTGACGCTCTGGCTGGTGCGCGACCACGGATCCCCGCGCGCGGCGTCCGGTGCGACGCCGGCGATCGAGGCCGGCTACGTCACCGCCACCGCCGATCTCATGCGTGCGCTCGACGCCGAGCGCGGCCGGCTGGCGCCCGCGACGGTGGCGACGCTCGAGCGGAACCTCGCCGTGATCGACGCGGCGATCGCCGAATCGCGGGCCGCGCTCGCGGCCGACCCGGGGAACCGCGACCTCGAGGCACTCCTCTGGGCGAGCTACCGGCAGAAGGTGGCGCTGCTGCAGCAGGCGAGCCGGCTCGCGGAGCGCAGCTGATGCGACCGATCGCCCTCCCGCTCCTCGCGCTCGCGCTCTCGGCGGTCCCCGCCGGTGCGCAGCAGCGGATCGACCGGCGGCTGGCGGTGGATCCCCACGCCTCGATCCGCATCTTCAATCTCGCCGGCAGCACGCGGGTGACGGGCTGGGACCGCGACAGCATCGCCGTCACGGGCGCCGTTCCGCGCGGCGCCGGGAAGTTCTTCATCGGCGGCGCGGGCTCCGCCGCCAAGCTCGGCGTCATGAGCGATTCGCTGGGCGCGCCCGGCGCAATCCTCGAGGTGAGCGTGCCGCGCGGCGCCACCGTCTGGGTCAAGTCGTCGAGCGCCGATGTCACACTGAGTGGTGTCGAGGGCGACGTGGACATCTCGACCGTGAGCGGCGCCATCCGCGCCGAGGGCACGCCGCGCCGGCTGACCGCCGAGGCGATGGACGGCAATATCGACCTGACGACGCGCGCCACGATCACCCGGGCCAAGACCGCCGGCGGCTCCATCACGATTCACGGCGGCGGCGGCGACATCACCGCGTCGAGCGTGAGCGGTTCGATCCGCTACTCGGGCGCGCACAAGGTGCTGGTGGGCCGGCTCGAGACCGTCACCGGCGCGGTCACCTTCCAGGGGACGGTGATGCGCGGCGGCACGCTCAGCATCGAAACGCACGACGGGCCGGTGGACCTGAGCGTCCCGCGCGACCAGTTGGCGGACTTCGACCTCACGACGTTCGGCGGCGCCGTCACCAACGCGCTGAGCGGCGGCGGCGAGCCCGTCGTCCCTAAGGGGAAGCCCGTCCGGTTCTCCAGCGGTCCGGGCGGCGCGTCGGTCACGGTGCGCACGCTCAAGGGAAATGTGCGGGTGGGCGCGAGCTGAGTCTCCAAACCCCGCGGCGGCTGGCGGCATCAGAGAAGCATGTTCGCCACCTTCCCTCGTGCCTGGAGGTACTCATGAGCCGCCGCATCCTGCGCCCCGCTCTCACCGCACTGGGCTCTCTCGCGCTCCTCGCCGCCACCGCCGGCCCCGCGCTCGCCGGGCCACCCTGGATCTCGATCGAGCTTCCCGCCAATCCCCTCGATCCGACCACGCGCGATGCCTTTCTCGTCGTGCACACCTACCATCATGCGCAGGTGATGCTGGCGCCGGTCACCGGCCGCGCCATCGGAATCGTGGACGGCCAGCGGCGCACCATCGAGCTGACGTTCACCCGCACCTCGATCAGCGGCGAGTACGCCCTCCGGCGCACCTGGCCCACGAAGGGAACCTGGGCGCTGGTCATCAACACCGGCGGAGACCAGAGCGGCGTCACCGCGCTCGTCGGGATCGGTGCCGACGGTGAGGTGCGCTCGGTCAAGGTGCCGCGCCGCTCGGGGACGGAGCCGTGGGGCCGGCCGGTGACCGACCGCGACATCGACGCCACGCTGGAGTCCGTCGCTCTCGGAAGCAGCCCGTCTCGCGTGCCGGGCGCCGCCGGCCTGCTGGCCGCGCTGCCGCTGGCAGCTCTCGCCCTTGTGCGGCGGTCACGCGTCTGAACCGGTTACATTCGAGGCTTCTTCTACTGAGGGAGCTTCGACGTGCGAACCAGCAACGCGGAGGCCACCTGGCAGGGCGGCCTCAAGAACGGCAAGGGAAATTTTCGCGCCGAGTCCGGCGCGTTCGAGGCGGGCTATTCGTTCGGTACCCGGTTCGGTGATACGAAGGGGTCGAACCCGGAGGAGCTGATCGCGGCGGCCCACGCGGCCTGCTTCAGCATGGCGCTCGCCGTCGGGCTGGAGCAGGCCGGCACACCGGCCACCCGCATTACCACCAGGGCCGCATGCACGGTGGACAAGGTGGGAGACGGGTTCCGCATCACCACGATGCGGCTGGTGACCCGCGGCCAGGTGCCGGGAATCGACCAGGCGAAGTTCCAGCAGGCCGCTGAAGCGGCGAAGAACGGCTGCCCCGTGTCGAACGCCCTGAAGAACAACGTCCAGCTGGAGCTCGATGCAGCCCTCGAGTAGCGCGAGCGACGCCATGGTGGCCCGCTGGCGCGCCGACACGCCGGGGGCGGCCGGCCGAATTCACCTGAACAACGCCGGCGCGGCGCTCTCGCCGCGTCCGGTGCAGGCTGCCATCCTCGCCCACCTCGAGGCGGAGGCGGCGCTGGGTGGGTACGAGGCGGCGGATGCGGGGCGGGAGGGAATCGCGGCGACCTACCGGGCCGTGGCCCGGCTCATCGGGACGGAGCCCGCGCGCATCGCTCTCACGCAGAGCTCCACCGTCGCCTTTGCGCAGGCGCTCAGCGCCTTCGACTTCGGCGCCGGCGACACGATTCTCACCAGCCGCGCCGATTACGCATCCAACCAGATCATGTACCTCTCGCTGGCGGAGCGCCGCGGCGTCGCGATCGTTCGCGCCGACGATCTGCCCGAGGGGGGCGTGGATCCACAATCGGTCGCCCGGCACATCGCGCAGCGCCGACCGGCGCTGGTGGCGATCAGCTGGGTGCCCACGAACTCCGGCCTGGTACAGGACGTCGAGGCGGTGGGCGCCATCTGCGAGCGCGCGGGGGTGCCCTATCTCGTGGATGCCTGCCAGGCAGTCGGGCAGATGCCGGTGGACGTGAGCCGGGTCCGGTGCGACTACCTCGCCGCGACCGCGCGCAAATTCCTCCGCGGCCCCCGCGGCATGGGCTTCCTCTACGTCTCCGAGTCGGCGACGCGCCGGGGAAGCTTCCCGCTGCTGGTGGACATGCGGGGAGCGACCTGGACCGAGGCCGATGCCTTCCGGCTCGCCGACGGCGCGCGGCGCTTCGAGACCTGGGAGATGTCGCACGCGCTGGTGCTCGGCCTTGGCGCCGCCGCCGAGTATGCGCTCGACGTGGGACTCGAAACGGCGCGCGAGCGCTCCTGGCGGCTGGCCGAGCGCGTCCGCGAGCGGGTCTCGGCGCTCGACGGCGCACGGGTGCTCGACCGGGGGCGGGTCCGGTGCGCCATTGCCACCGCCGCATTCGACGGCGTGGACGGTGCCGACCTCAAGCTCCGGCTCCGCGCCCGCGGCATCAATACCAGCGCGCCCGACCGCGATGACGCCGTGATCGACATGGCGGCCAAGGGCGTGCAGTCGGCGCTCCGGATCTCACCGCACTATTACAACACCGAAGAGGAAGTCGATCGCGCCGTGGAGGTGATCGCCGAGCTGGTGGGCGGCTAGCGCAGGAGCGGGGCCAGCACCCACCAGACGTTGGCCGCGAGGATCCGCTGGCCGGCCGGCGTGGGGTGGATCCCGTCGGCCTGGTTGAGGCTGTCCACGCCGGCGACGCCGCGGAGAAGAAACGGCACGAAGGCGGCGCCGTTCTTCCGGGCGAGCTCCGGGAAGACGTCCCGAAAGCGCCGGGTGTACGTCGCTCCGTAGTTGGGCGGCGCCTCCATCCCGACGAGGACCAGCTCCGGCGGGGGCGACTGGCGGCGCGCGCGATCGAGGATCGCCTGGATGTTGGCGCGCATCGAGTCGACGTCGAGGCCGCGAAGACCGTCGTTGGCTCCCGTCTCGACCACCAGAATGCTGACCGGCTGGGCCATGATCCAGTCGATGCTCCGGCGCGTGTCGGCCGACGTCGCTCCGCTCACCCCGGCATTCACGACCTTGTAGTCGAGCCCCGCGGAGTCGATCCGGTGCTGGATCAGCGTGGGATAGGCGAGCGACGGATCGGCCAGCCCGTATCCGGCCGTCAGGCTGGTGCCGAGAAAGACGATGCGCCGGGTCGCCGCCGGAGCGGCCGTATCGGGCGGCGCCGTCGTGTCCCGTTCGGCGCCCGGCACCGCGGCATCGCGGCTCCGGCCGCAGGCGGCGACCAGCACGGCGAGGATGAACGGAAGTCTGAGGGAAGAGGATATCATTGAGTGGTCGGCTGGTGCGGTCGTCGAACCTTTCAGAGGGTCTGCATGCTGCGCTGCGAATCGCTCACGAAGACGTACAGCTCCGGCGGCCGGGACCTGACGGTCGTGAAGAATATCAGTTTCAGCCTCGAGCCGGGCGGGTTTCTCGCGATCGTCGGCCCGTCGGGCAGCGGTAAGACGACCCTGCTCGGCCTCCTGGCCGGGCTCGACCGGCCGACCTCCGGCACCGTCACCCTCGATGGCGACCCGCTCGACCAGCTCGGTGAGGACGCCCGCGCCAGGATCCGCGGAGAGAAGGTCGGGTTCGTCTTCCAGTCGTTCCAGCTCATCCCCACGCTCACCGCGCTCGAGAACGTCCAGGTACCGCTCGAGCTCCGGGGCATCGACGCTCGCCGCCAGGCCGCCGAGCTCCTCGAGCGCGTCGGGCTGGGCGGCCGGGGCCACCACTACCCCGCGCAGCTTTCCGGCGGTGAGCAGCAGCGCGTCGCGCTCGCGCGCGCCTTCAGCAACGAGCCCAAGGTGCTCTTCGCCGACGAGCCGACCGGCAACCTCGACGCCCGCACCGGCGCCACCGTGGTCGAACTGATGGGCGAGCTCAACCGCGACTCCGGCACCACCATCGTACTCGTGACCCACGACCCCGACCTCGCCAGCCGGGCGCGCCGGACCATCCGGCTCGCCGACGGCGCCATCGTGTCCGATACCGCCGCGTGAACGCCGGCTTCGTGGCCCGGATGGCGTGGCGCGAGGGACGCGCCTCCGCGCGCCGCCTGCTCCTCCTCACCGCCTCCATCACCGCCGGCGTCGCAGCCCTGGTCGCCGTCAATTCGTTCACCGACAACCTGCGCGACTCGGTCCAGCAGCAGGCGCGATCGCTGCTGGGCGCCGATCTCTCGCTGTCGAGCCAGAAGGAGTTCCCGCCCGCCGTCACCACCCTGCTCGACACGCTAGGTCAGACCGGACTCGCCCGGGTGACCACCTTCAGCGCCATGGCCTACACCGTCGGCGGCGCGGGTGCCCGGCTGGTGCAGGTCTCGGGCATCACCGGGCCGTACCCCTTCTACGGCGAGGTCGTGACCGAGCCGGCGCAGGTCTGGGGCGCGCTTTCCCGCGGTCCGAACGCCATCGTCGATCCCTCGCTGCTCGGCGCACTCGGCGCCCGCATGGGCGACAGCCTCGCCATCGGCGACGCGCGCTTCGTCATCATCGGCACCGTGAGCCGCATGCCGGGCGACGTCGGCATGCGCTCGGCGCTCGGGCCCCGGGTCTTCATCCCCGGCCGGTACCTCGCCTCGACTCACCTGCTCGGCTTCGGCTCGCGGGTGCAGCGCGAGGCATTCGTGCGACTCCCCGTCGGCCAGGCGGCCCAGCCGATCGCCGACCGCTACCGCGCATCACTCCGCGACCAGAACGTCCGCATCCGCACCGTGGCTGAGAGCCAGCAGAACCTGGACAACGCGCTCGGACGGCTCGGACGCTACCTCGGCCTGGTCGCCCTGATCGCGCTCCTCCTCGGCGGACTCGGAGTCGCCAGCGCCACCCACGTCTTCGTGCGGCAGAAGGCGGAGACGATCGCCGTGCTCCGCTGCCTCGGTGCGACGGCGTGGGGCGTCTTCGCCATCTACGTCGCGCAGGCGGCGGCGATGGGCCTCCTCGGGAGTGTCATCGGTGCCGCGATCGGCATCGGCGTCCAGCAAATGCTGCCGTCGCTCATCGCCTCGGTCCTGCCGCTCGACGTGTCCACCGCGCCTTCCTGGCCCGCGATCGCGGTCGGGGTCGGTACCGGTGTCTGGATCTCGGTCGTCTTCGCCCTGCTCCCGCTGCTCTCGGCGCGGCGCATCCCGCCGCTCGCGGCACTTCGCCAGGCCTACGAGGCCGACGTGCGGTCCCGCGAGCCGCTCCGTCTGCCGGTCCTCATCCTGCTGGCGGCGAGCGTCTTCGGACTTTCGGTGCTCCAGGCCGGCAATCTCCGGACGGGCGCCGCCTTCGCCCTGGGGATCGGCATGTCGGTGGGACTCCTCGCCCTCGCCGCCTGGCTCCTGATCGGTGCGGTGCGGCGGTGGCTGCCGCACCGCTGGCCCTATGTGTGGCGGCAGGGGCTCGCCAACCTGCAGCGACCCGCGAATCAGACGACGGCGGTAGTGCTGTCGCTCGGTTTCGGTGCCTTCCTGCTGGCGACGCTCTTCCTGGCGCAATACAGCCTGCTCGAGGAGTTGCGGCTCACCGGCGGTGCCGCGCGGCCCAACCTGGTCTTCTTCGACATCCAGCCGGAGCAGGTCGAGCCCGTATCGCAGACGATCCGCGCCGCCGGCTATCCGCTGACCTCGCCGGTCCCGGTCGTGCCGATGCGGATCCAGTCGATCAACGGCCGGTCGGTCGCCCGGATCGCGGCCGACACGCTGGCCCGTGCCCGCGGGCGCGGCGGGCGCAGCAACGGCGGCGGCTGGGCCCTTCGCCGCGAGTACCGCTCCAGCTACCGCGACACCTTGATCGCATCGGAGAAGATCGTCTCCGGCCGGTGGTGGCGCGCCGATCGCCCGCTCAACGGCCCGGTCCCGGTTTCCATGGAAGTGGACGTCGCCGCCGAGCTCGGTGTGAAGGTCGGCGACACGATCGTGTGGGACGTGCAGGGGCTGCCGGTCGTCAGCCGGGTCGCCAGCATCCGTGACGTGGACTGGGCGCGCTTCGAGCCGAACTTCTATGCGGTATTCGCGAGCGGCGCGCTCGAGCGGGCGCCGCAGGCCTATGTGGTGATGACGCGGGCTCCGGACGCCGCAGCGCGCGGCCGCCTCCAGCGGCAGATGGCCGAGCGCTACGCCAACGTCACCTCGTTCGACGTGGCGGTGGTACAGGAGGCGGTCGAGCGCCTGGTGGGCCGGGTGGTCTTCGCGATCCGCTTCATGGCCCTGTTCAGTCTGGCGACGGGGGCTGTCGTGCTCGCCGGCGCCGTGAGCACGAGCCGCTATCAGCGCCTCAGGGAAAGCGCCCTGCTCAAGACGCTGGGCGCGAGTCGCCGCCAGGTGATTCAGGTCGTGCTCGCCGAGTACGTGGCGCTCGGTGTGCTGTCCGCGGTGGCCGCGCTGATCCTCGCGATCGGGGCGGGCTGGGCGCTGACCCGGTTCCTGTTCGACATTCCGTTCCGCCTCCCGCTGGGCCAGACGGCCGGCCTGGTCGGGACGACCGCCGTGCTCGCCGTGCTGATCGGCGTCTGGGGAAGCCTCGAAGTCATCCGGCGTACCCCGCTCGAGGTGCTTCGCGAGACATAGCGAGTCGTCCAATGGGCGGATAGCTTTGCTGATCCCTTACGTCATACGAGGAGCCCTGCCGCATGCTGGCCATCGACCTCACCGGAAAGCGCGCGCTCGTCGCCGGCGTCTCGGACGACGCCGGCTTCGGCTTCGCCATCGCGAAAGCTCTCGCCGAGGCGGGCGCGACCATCTGCCTGGGGAGCTGGCCCCCTGCCCTCGGCATCTTCACCAAGCTGCTGGAACGCGGGAAGATCGAAGCCTCGATGCAGCTGCGCGATGGCCGGCGGCTCGAGTTCGAGCGGATCTATCCCCTCGATGCCGCGTTCGACACTCTGGCCGACGCGCCGGAGGAGCTGCGCGAGAGCAAGCGCTACAAGGAATACGGCGACTTCTCGCTCGAGGGACTCGCGAACGCGGTGCGGCAGGATTTCGGTGAGTCCGGACTGGACATCGTGGTGCACAGTCTCGCCAACGGTCCCGAGGTGCGGAAGCCGCTGGTCGACACCAGCCGCCGCGGCTACCTCGAGGCGATCAGCGTGAGCGCGTACAGCAACATCGCGATGGTGCGCGGACTGGCGCCGCTGATGCGGGACGGCGGCTCCTTCGTCTCGCTCACCTACATGGCGGGCGAACGGGTGATTCCCGGCTACGGCGGCGGGATGTCGTCGGCCAAGGCCGCGCTCGAGGCCGACACGCGCACACTGGCGTTCGAGGCCGGCCGCCGCTGGGGAGTGCGGGTGAACACGATCAGCGCCGGCCCCTACGCCTCCCGCGCGGCGAGCGCGATCGGCTTCGTCGAGACGATGATCGCGTACACGTCGGCCAATTCCCCCCTGCCGCGGAAGCTGGAGGCCGAAGAGGTAGGCCACACCGCGGCGTTCCTCTGCAGCCCGCTCGCCCGCGCGATCACCGGCAGCACCGTGTACGTGGACAACGGCTACCACGCGATGGGGATGGCGGTGCTGGCCCCGAATCCTCCTCCGGCCGAAGGGAGCTGACGATGTTCGCCGGGCACTACGCCGTAGCGTTCGGACTCAAGCGCGCGGAGCCGCGCATTTCGCTCGGCGCGCTCTTCCTCGCGGTTCAGCTGGTGGACATCGTGTGGGGCGGCACCCTGCTCCTCGGGTGGGAGCACGCCCGCGTGGTGCCGGGGTACCTCGCCGCATCGCCGCTCGAGTTTCTCGACTATCCGATCACGCACAGCCTGGTCGCAGGGATCGGATGGGCCGCCGCGATGGCGCTGGTGTATTACTCGCTCCCGACGACCAACGTCACCCACCACTGGCGCGCGTCGCTCATTGTTGGCCTCGCCGTGCTCTCCCACTGGCCGCTCGACGTGATCGCGCACACCGCCGACCTTCCCATCACAGCCAGCGGCTCGACCAGGGTGGGCCTGGGACTCTGGCGCAGCGTCCCGCTGACGCTCGCAGTCGAGCTCGGGCTGCTGGCGATCGGCGTGGCCCTCTACGCGACGCTCCGCTCGCGGCGGCATCCGGTGCGGCCGCTCCGCCTTGCGACGCTCGTCACCGTGATCGTCGCCCTGTACCTCAGCTCATTCCTCGGGACGCCGCCGGCGGACATGCGGGTGATCGGCGCGCTCGCGACGCTCGGCTGCCTCGCGCTTGCCGGCATCGCCTGGTGGGCCGACCGGCCCGCGCCCGCGGCACCGCCCGAGCAGCGGCGGGCCCGCGCGAAGCGCGCCGCATGATCGCCGCCGGCCGGTTCTTCTCGCTCGGTGCGGCGTCTGCGCTGATCGCGATCGCGACCGGTGCCTTCGGCGCCCACGCGCTCAAGGCCCGGCTGGAGCCGGCCTCGCTCGCCGTCTTCGAGACCGGTGCGCGCTACCAGATGTACCACGCGCTGGGACTCATCGCCGTGGCGTTCGCCGCAAGCCAGTGGCCCGCGAGCCGCACCGCGGTCTGGGCCGGATGGCTCTTCGTGGCGGGGACGGTTCTCTTCTCGGGGAGTCTCTACGCGCTGGCGCTGACCGGAGTCCGCTGGCTCGGCGCCGTCACGCCGCTGGGGGGAGTCGCGTTCATGCTGGGCTGGCTCTGCCTGGTGCTGGCCCCGCGCGGGGGGTGAAGCCGGGCGCCGACGCCGACGGCGGCCCCGCCGTCTACTGTGGCGCTCCGCCGTGCAGCTTCGCCAGCGAGCCGATCCCCGCGTCCGCCACCATCGCCATCCTCGCCGCGAGCTCGTCACTCCGCCCGCCGGGGAGCAGCAGCGGCCGATAGCGCTCCGCCAGTTCCATCCGCGGCATTCCCGCGGCGAGGTCGTGCTCGAGCGCGTCGAGCCGCGCGAGCGAGCTCGCCCGTTCGCGCGCGAGCATCCGCGCGTTCGCCGGCATCAGTGCGACCGCCCCGGCGAGAAGTGCCCCCTGCACCGCCGCCGCGAGCACCGGCCACCCGTAGAGTCCCCACGCCAGGAAGACCACGCAGAGGAGCAGCGCCGCGAACCCTGCCGCGCTCATCATCACGGCAAGCGCCGATCCCGCCAGCACGCAGGCGAGCCCCAGCACGCGGTAGCGCTCCACCTCCTGCACCCGCCGCCCCGCAGCCCCCAGCATCAGAACCGTTACCACCAGGAGTCCGGTGACGAGAGCGGCAACGAGCGGCCACCGCGAGCCGGCGGCGGGTCCGAGCGCCCCGGCGAGCGCCGTCCCTGAACGAAGCACCAGGCGCCCGCGGTCGAGCGCCGGATCCTCCCAGCCGGTGAAGTCGTAGTCGGAAAAGACCATCCCGGTCACGACGATGGCGACGAACACGAAGGAGAGGAGCGCCGGGCCGGCGTCGATCGGCACGCCGGGGTCCCGGGGCGGCCAGTGCCGCCAGCCGCACGCCGCCACCCATGGCGCCGCCGCCGCCGCGACGAGGATCCCGGCGAGTCCGGTGAGTGGCAGCGTCACCATCGCGAGCGCGGTCAGGAGCGACCACCGGCGGGTCCGGAGCGCCGGATCCGCGACGACGGCGAGCAGCATCGTTCCGGCCAGCAGTAGCGGCACGAGCGCCATGAGCAGCGCGCTCGGCGCGAGGCCGGCCCACGCCGCGGGCTGGAGCAGGATGACGGGCAGGAAGAGGTCGGCCCAGCGGGCGCCACGGGCACGCTGGCTCACGCGGAGCAGCATGGCGCTGAGCGCCGCGAGTCCGAGCATCGCCGCGATGCCGGGCGCGCGGAAGTCGCGGGTGGCGGCGACGACCGCCCAGGCGAGCGCGCGCCCGGCGGGGCGCCGGTCATTGCCGTCCTGATACCAGAGCCAGTGCACCGGCTCGGGCTCGTGGCCGGTCACGGCGGGTACGATCCGCCAGTCCGGTCCCAGCGGGACGTTGCGGCCGCTCCGGACGACCGAGGCAAGCGCCAGCGCCGTCAGCACGGCCCAGGCAATCCAGGCGGTGAGGGCAGCAGCGGACGGCGCGGGCCGGCGGGCGTCGGACATCCTGCGCTACCGCTCCTCCCGGGCCCAGCGGAAGAAGATGATGGCGATGGCGCCGAACATCCACAGGTTCCCGGGCACCCACATGAGCAGCGCGCCGTACTTCTGGTCGTCGAGCGGCGACAGGCCCCAGGTGCGGGGCGCCTGGACATACCACTCGTAGAGCGGCGTGTCGGCAAAGGTGATGATTGCCGCGACGAGCTGCATGGGGATGCTGACGAGGAAGAGGTAGAGCATGCGGCCCGGCAGCGGCAGCGGCGGCAGCTCCGGCACCTGGCTCATTACCGGCCACCACATAATGACGGCGGCGGCGATGAAGAGCAGATGGGTCAGGATGTGGACCTCGTGGTCCCGCATCATGAGGTCGTAGAGCGGAACGGCGTGCCAGGCGAGGAAGACGACGGTGAAGAGCCCGCCCGCCACGAGCGGCCGCGTGAGCACCCACGCGACCTTCCGCACCGCCGGCGGCCGGACGAGCGGCGTGAGCAGCCACCCCGGAATCCCGGCGATGAGGAGCGGCGGCACCAGCAGCGTGAGCAGCAGGTGCTGCGCCATGTGGATGAGGAAGAGATAGTCGTCGCTCAGGTCGTGGATCGGACCGTTGAGCGAGACGACGAGGACCACGAGTCCCAGCAGGAAGCACACGACGCGCCAGAGCGGCGCCGGCGGCCCGAGAGCCCAGCGCCGTCGCGCCGGCCCGATCCCCCAAAAATAAAGGGCACCGAACAGCACGGTGCCCAGGATGACGCTCGGATGAATCGACCAGTCGGCGACGAATGGCGTGGTGGGCCGCGCCCGGATGTGGAGCAGCAGCCCGGGAACGCCTCCGATCAATGGATCAGCTTCTGGAACGCGTAGTGATAGGCGAAGAGCGCGATCAGCGCCAGGATGATGACCGCGGCGATGATCAGCGGGAAGACGAAGACGCTGCTGAAGAGCCGGCTGTCCTGCTTCAGGTGCATGTAGAACATCGCCACCAGCGCGAACTTCACCGCCGAGAGGGCGAGCAGCACCGGCACCACGACGGGATGCAGGATGGCGCCGAAGCCCGAGCCGGCGAGGTTGTACCCGATCTCGTAGACCGCGACCTCGGCGGCCGTCAGGACGAAGAGGAAGAGGCCGACCTTGACGTAGGTGCCGATCCCCGGATGGGCGTGCTCGTGCGCGGTGGCCGGCGCGGCGCCCGCCTGTGCGTTGGCGTGTGCGTTCATGATTCCGGCCTCACTTCATCAGGTAGACGACGGGGAAGATCACGATCCAGACCACGTCCACGAAGTGCCAGTACAGCGCCGCCATCTCGAGATTGAGCGATTTCGACGGCGGAACCTTCCCGCGGAGACCCAGGATGAACATCGTGATCAGCCAGATGACCCCGATCGTCACGTGGGTGCCGTGGAAGCCCGTCAGCGTGAAGAAGCTCGCGCCGAAGAGGTTGGTCTGCAGCTTCAGCCCCTCGTGCACGAAATGGGTGAACTCGTACACCTGCATCCCGACGAAGAAGATCCCGCACATGATCGTCAGGCCGAGAAAAGAGAGGAACTGCCCCCGCTTGTTGCGCTGCGCGCCGTTGAGCGCGATCACGACGAAGAGCGAGCTGAAGAGGAGCAGCGCCGTGCCCACGGTGACGAGCTTGATCTCGAGGATCGGCTCGAAGTGCTGGCCGGTCGGTGAGGTCCAGGCCTCGTGCGGAAACGGCCCCACCAGGCTCTTGCCCCGGTACACGAGGTAGGTCGAGATGAGCGACGCGAAGAAGAGGCACTCCGACCCGATGAAGGTCCAGATGGCCAGCTTCCGGCTGTCGAGGCCGGTCGAGGTCGGGTGCTCGACGGCGTGGGGCTCGAGGGCGTACGTAGCGTGCGACAAGATCGTCTCCTGAAGGCTAAAAGCCGGTCTGCGGCTGCATCACGCCGGTTCGAAGGCCCACTTGTAGACACCGAGGAACAGGATCAGCACCGCCACCACGACGCCGGCCGGCCCGAGCTTGGGCAGCATCATCAGCGAAATGAAGACGGAGGCGACGCCGATGGCCGCGACGGCCGGCCAGTACGACGGGTTCGGCATGTGGATGCCGGCGCCGCTCACGCGCGCCGGCTCGGGCAGCTGTCCGCCCCGCTCGCGCTTGGTCTCCCACAGCGGATCGCGGCTGTGGACCACCGGGATCTCGGGGAAGTTGAACTCCTGCGGCGGCGACGGAATCGCCCACTCGAGCGTGGCGCCGTTCCAGGGGTCGGCCGGCGCGTTGGCCGGGCCGCGCGAGGTCGTGATCACGTTCCAGATGAACACCAGGAAGGCGACGCCGAGCAGCAGCGCCCCGGCCGTCTCGACCTGATTGTAGATGTCGAAGCCCAGCCCGGCCGGGTAGGTGTACACCCGCCGCGGCATGCCGAGGAGACCCACGAAGTGCATCGGGAAGAACGTGAGGTTGAACCCGATCAGCATCAGCCAGAAGTGGACCTTGCCCAGCGTCTCGCTCAGCATGCGGCCGAACATCTTGGGCCACCAGTAGTAGGCGCCGCCCGTGAGGGCGAAGATGCTGCCGCCGAAGAGCACGTAGTGGAAGTGCGCCACCACGAAGTACGTGTCGGTCTGCTGGAGGTCGGCCGGCGGCGACGCGTGCATCACGCCCGAGAGGCCGCCGATGATGAACATCGCGATGAAGCCGAGACAGAAGTACATCGGGGTCTTGAGCTGTATCGAGCCGCCCCAGATGGTGCCGATCCAGTTGAAGATCTTCACGCCGGTCGGGATCGCGATGAGCATCGTCGAGAGCGAGAAGACGGTATCGGCGATTGGACCCATCCCGGTCGAGAACATGTGGTGCGACCACACGCCGAAGCCGAGGAAGGCGATGAAGGCGCCGGAGAAGACCATCGCGGCATAGCCGAAGAGCGGCTTCCGCGAGAACACCGGCAGGATCTCCGACACGATCCCGAATGACGGCAGGATCAGGATGTAGACCTCGGGATGCCCGAAGATCCAGAACAGATGCTGCCAGAGGAGCGGGTCGCCGCCGGCCGTCGGGATGTAGAAGTGGCTCCCGAAGAAGCGGTCGAACATCAGCAGGATCAGCGCGACCGTGATCACCGGGAAGGCGAGCAGAAGGAGCACCTGGGTGATGAAGCTCATCCAGACGAACATCGGCATCCGCATCAGCTTCATGCCGGGCGCCCGCAGGTTGATCACCGTCACGAAGAAGTTGACCGCCGCCGCGAGCGAGGCGATGCCGAGGATCTGGAGGCCGATCATCCAGAAATCCACGTTCAGACCCGGCGAGTACTGATTCGACGTCAGGTTGGCGTAGCCGAACCATCCCTGGTTGGGCGCCGCGCCGAAGAGGAAGCTCGAGTTGAGGAACAGGCCGCCGAGCAGGAAGACCCAGTAGCTGAAGGCGTTGAGCCGCGGGAAGGCCACGTCGCGGGCCCCGATCAGCAGCGGGATCATGTAGTTGAAGAACATCGCGCTCAACGGCATGATCGCGAGGAAGATCATCGTCGTGCCGTGCATCGTGAACAGCTGGTTGTACATCTCCGGCGTCAGGAAGGTGTTGTCCGGCCGGCCCAGCTGGATGCGGAGCAGCAGCGCCTCGATGCCGCCCATGAGGAAGAACACGAACGCGGTCGCGCCGTAGAGGATGCCGATCCGCTTGTGATCGACCGTGGTGATCCAGCTCCAGAGCCCCGTCTTGGAGGCCGGGGCGTGGGTACCCGCGTGCGCGTGGTCTACCGCCGTGGTTGCCATGCTATTTCCCCGTGTGCGTTCGGAGGTACGCCGCGAGCGTCCGTGCATCCGCCTCGCTCAAACCGAGCTCCGGCATCAGGACGCCATGCTTGACCGTTGACGGATGCTGGATCCAGTGTGCCAGGTTCGCATCCGTGTTGAGCAGCGTGCCCGCCGCGATGTAGCGCCGTGCCCCCACGTTGGCGAGGTTCGGCCCGATCAGGCCCTTGCTGAACTTGACCGCGTTGAGCGAATGGCAGCCGGTGCAGCCCTTGGTCGCGAACAGCTTGCTCCCGGCCGTCGTGTCGGCCTCCGCTGCAACCTGGGGACCCGGGGCCGGCGTCTGCGCCGCCAGCGCCGTCGTCGTCACTGCCGGTGCCCCCGCCCGCTTCGCCGTGTCGGCCGCCACGGGAGCCGGCGCCGGCGCGCCCGTCGCCTGCAGCCCCTTGATGTAGGCGTCGAACTCCTCGGGTGTCTGCGCGTCCACGTGGAAGGCCATCTTGCCGTGCTGAGTGCCGCAGAATTCCGCGCACTGGCCGGGATAGAAGCCGGTCGAGTCGGCGCGGAACCAGAGGGTTGTCTTGCGGTTGGGAAAGACGTCACGCTTCGCGCCGAGCTGGGGCATCCAGAAGCTGTGGATGACGTCGAACGCGTTCATTTCGAGGAAGACAGTCTTGCCGACCGGAATGTGCAGCTCGTTTGCGGAGGTCACGCCGTACTGCGGATAGTTGAATTCCCACCACCACTGGTGGCCCGTCACGTTCACCCGCACCACTTCCGCGCCGCCCGGCTCCTCGTAGGTGCGGAAGATCGCCCGGACCGTCGGCACCGAGATCATCGCGAGGATGAGCGCCGGAATCGCGGTCCAGATGATCTCGATCGTCGTGTTCCCGTGGGTCTGGCGCGGCTCCGGGTCATCGGGCTTGCCGCGGAAGCGGAAGATCGTCCAGACCAGCGCACCCTCGACCAGGATGAACACGCCGACCGCCCACCAGACGGTGGTCATGAACACACCGTCGATCATGCGGGTGAAGTCGGACTTGGGATTCAGGGTGCTCTGCGGGTACTCATGGGCACAGGCCGCAAGGACCAGCAGTACGATAAGGAAAGGCGCCAACCGGAGCGCGCGCCGCACGGCGGCTCTGAAAGCCATCAGGCAATTTTCCTGTCGGGAGAAAACATGAGCCCGCAGCCTGGAAACCGGGGGGACTTTAGCGTCATGACCTGCTGAGGTCAAGCAAAGCGAAGCTAGCGGATCACCAGATCGAAGGGCATCGCCCCGTCCACCGGATAGATGTAGTGCCACCACTCCTGATCGTAGTTGGTGAACCCTTCCGCCTCCATCGCGTGCTTGAGCCGCTGCCGGTTGTCCCGCGCGAGCCCGGTGGCGTTGGCGGTGTGCGCCGACGCCGCGAAGGTGTCGAACGGCGTTCCCATCTCCAGCGGGGTGCCCGTTGCGAGGTCGATCAGGGTCAGATCCACGGCCACACCTTGATTGTGCCGGCTTCGCCGCGCCACGTAGCCCTGGTCCAGCACCCAGCCGTTGCCGCTCCGCTCGGCCCAGCTCACCATCGCCAGAGTGGCGCGGACCGGACGGTAGCCGTCGTAGACCCGGAGCCCGAGCCCCTCGCGGCGGAGCCGGGCCTGCACCCGCGCCAGCGCCGCCGCCGCCTCGCGCCTGAGGAGCGCGCGGTTGGCCTCGTACCCAGGCAGGACGGCGCCGGTGAAATTGTTCGCCGTCGCGTAACGCGCCTCGACCGAGATCGTAGTGTCGAGGGTCCGGACATCCACCAGGAGCGACGCAGCCACGCTGTCCGGCGCGGTCGGTGCCGGTGCGGTATTCGCCACCTGCGCAGGCGGCGCCGGCGCACACGCCTGGCTCAGCGCGAGCAGTGCCGGCAGCAGCCTCGTCCCCATCATCCGCATCGTCGTCACAGCTTCGGCGACGGAAGCGCGACCAGCACCGCCGTCACGCCGAGCAGCGCCGCCCCGATCAGGAGCTCGGCGGTGGCCGAGCGGCGGAGCCGGCCCGCGCCCGGTGCCGCCCCAAGGGCGGGCCGCACG
>JBLMWC010000091.1:0-10634 GCA_050257015.1 Bacillota bacterium
CCGGTCTTTCCCGCGAGCGTCGCGACGCTCGCGGCCTGCGGCCGCACCCCTCAAGGAGACACGTGATGGAGAAGCAGGACTGGGCGGGGGTATTCCCCGCGATCACAACGCCGTTCGGCGCAGACGGCGAGGTGGACGAGCCGCTCCTGGGCGACCACGTCCAGTGGCTGGTCGATGCCGGGTGCCGCGGGGTCGTCGCGCTCGGCTCGCTGGGCGAAGGGGCCACGCTGCTCGCCGACGAGAAGATCCGGGTCCTGCAGGCCTGCCGGGCCGCGCTCGGGCGGGGAACGCCCCTCATCGCCGGCGTAAGCGGCCTCTCGACCGAGGAATGCGTCGCGCTGGCGCGCGCCGCTGAGCGCGTCGGGTGCGACGGGCTGATGGTCCTGCCGCCCTATGTCTACCGGGGCGACTGGCGGGAGACCGAAGCCCACTTCTCCGCCGTCCTCTCGGCGACGCCCCTCTCCTGCATGCTGTACAACAACCCGATCGCATACGGCACCGACCTGTCGGCCGCCGACGTGGCGGTGCTCGCCGACCGTCATGCCAATGTTCACGCGGTGAAGGAATCGAGCGGGGATGCCCGCCGCGTTACCGCACTCCGCGCCCTCCTCGGCGACCGGCTCGGCCTGTTCGCGGGGCTCGACGACATGATCGTGGAGGCGGCCGCGATGGGAGCGCGCGGATGGGTGGCGGGGCTGGTGAATGCCTTTCCGGTAGAGTCGGTGCGCCTGCTCGACCTCGTGCTGGCGGGAAAGGCGGACGAAGCGCGACGGTTGTATGAGTGGTTCCTGCCGCTGCTGCGCTTCGATACGGTGCCGAAGTTCGTGCAGCTGATCAAGCTCGCGCAGGTGGAGGTCGGATGGGGCTCCGAGCGCGTGCGGCCACCGCGGCTCCCGCTGGACGGCGCGGAACGCGAGGCGGCGCTCGCTGTCGTGCGGGACCGCCTCGCGTGCCGCCCGGCGCTCTGACGGTCAGAGTCCGGTCGGGTAGGTCTCCTCCGGCTCGCCTGTTTCCCAGGTCGCGGTGCGCTCCATCGGCACCAGCGCCTCGGTCTCGTCGAAGTGCAGCATGACATCGAACTGGTGGGGCAGCACCGCCTCGAAGTAGTGGCTCCAGCGCTCGGTCTCCGGCCGGTAGATTACGCCGATCGCGCGCTGCAGCCGCGGCTCGCCGAGCTCGCGCCGTGCGTCGCCCCGGCGGCGGAGGTCGAGCATGAAGCCGGGGATGCCGGCATCATGAAAGACCTGCTCGTAGCTCCCCGGCAGCGCGCGGCGCACCCGCTTCCGCTCGGCCGGCTGGTCCCAGTCACTCGCGGCCGTGACCGTGCCGGACCAGGTGCTGAACCCGATGTTTACAGTGTCCCGCCCGTAGCGTTGCCTGATCAGCTGACCGAGATTCAGCTCCCCGCGTGAACCCATCTCGGTCGCGCGCGCGTCGCCGAGATGCGAGTTGTGCGCCCATACGACGATGCGGGCTCCCGGACGCCGCTTCTCCAGGTGGAGGCGCAACGCGTCGAATGTTTCCGCCATGTGCTCGTCCCGCAGGTTCCACGACGTGTCGCGGCCCCGGAACATCGACCGATAGTACTCCTCGGCGTTCTGCACCAGCCGCGCGTTCTGCTCCGCGAAGAAGAGCTCGTCCTCCGCCTGTGCGCCGTCGCCGTAGCGCGCGGCGCTCCGCTGCAGCTCGACGAGCTGCGCGACTGCCTCCGCCTCGCAGGGCTCTGCGGCTCCGACGGCTGCCGCATACCCGTATGCCTGGCTGTCGGCGTGGAAGTGCTCGAAGCATGCGTACCGGCTCCGAGCGCGTCGCACGGCCTCCGGGTCCACCCGGTCGAGGTATCCCAGCACCGCCTCGATCGAAGTGAACAGGCTGTACAGATCCAGGCCGTAGAAGCCGGCTGCCGCGGCTGGGCCGCTCCGCGCCGCGACATCGTTGCGCTCGCGAAGCCACGCGATGAACTCGAGGACGTCCTCGTTCCGCCACATCCAGTGGGGAAACCGCCGGAAATCGTCGAGCGACTCCTCCGCCGAATCGCTGCTGGTACCGCGCACGTAGCGATTCACCCGGTAGGCGTCGGGCCAGTCCGCCTCCACGGCGACAGCGGAGAATCCGCGTTCCTCGATCAGGCGCCGCGTGATCCTGGCGCGCTCGCGGTAGAAGTCGTGCGTCCCGTGCGATGCCTCGCCGATCAGCACGAAGCGGGCGTCGCCGATGAGGGAGATCAGCTCGTCGTAGTCACGGGTCGCGCCAGTGAGGGGGATCGCGTCCTGCCGGACCGCCCGGGCGGCGCTGGTCGTCTCGGTGGTTCGCATGGAGACCGCCTTCCTGTCCCGCCCATCAATAGCCCCGGTACCGATGGCGGACGGTGACATCGGTCACACGCCCGCTTGCGGAAGCGCGGCACCGCGTCCTAGTATCGCTGTAACCCTCTCGTGAGCTCGCATGGCCCGCACGCGTCCTTCCGTCATTCCCATGATCGCGGTACTCCTGGCCGTCGCCGCGGCCGTCTGGGCGGTGAGTCTCCGCACCCGTCCGGCCTTCGCCGTCTACGACTCGCTGCCGGCACCGTCTACCGCCGTACCGGCCGGGAGCGCAGGCCCCCCCGCGGCGGTGACGCCGAGGCCCGAACCGGCCGGAGATACTTCGGTTGCGCCGTTCCATACGCCCGTGTCGGCGCCTGGGCCCGCTCGGACGCAAGGCAGCGGCCCGCGGCGCTCCGCCGCCGCAAGCGATACCGCTGGCGCTGACACCGCCGGTGCCGATACTGCCGCCGCCGATACCGTCCGGCATCACCGCTCGGAGAATTACGGCGGCTACAGCGGCTACGGTTCGCGGGAACGCCGCGGCAATCCGAATGCGCGGTGACCTCCGCTGGTTTCTCCTCCTCCTCTTCACCTTTGCCTACTTCCATCAGGGCGGATTCGCGAACTCGAACGCACGCTTCGATCTCTCGCTCTCGATAGCTCTCGGTCACCGCTACGACATCGATCCGCTCGCGTTCAACACGATCGACAAGGTGAGGATCGGGGAGCACTTCTACTCGGAAAAGGCACCCGGCTCGGCCTACGCGGCGCTTCCCGTCGCGCTTGCCGCGAGCCCGTTCCTGACTCTGGACGACGTGACGCGCCGTCCCGCGCTCGCCGAGTGGTTGCTCCATCTTGCGACTGTTGCCAGCGCAGGCCTGCTGTCGGCGCTCGCGGCCGTCGCTCTCCGGCGGACTCTCTCTCTCCTGCAGCCTGCCCGGTCCCACCTCTCGTGCTGGCTCATCACGTCGGCGATCTTCCTCGGCACGCCGCTGTTCGTCTACTCGACGATGCTCTTCGGGCACGCCATCGCGGCGGCCTGGCTGGTCATCGGCCTCTACACCGGACTGGAAGCGGCGCGTCTCCGCTCCGCCGGTGCCACGCGCTACGCGATGATCGCGTCGCTCGCGCTCGGCCTCGCTGTGCTGACCGAGTATCCGGCCATTCTTCCTGCGGTAGCCGTCGCGGTCGGAGTCCTCGCGGTCGCCCGGCGTCCCGGACGCGTGCTGGCAGGAGCCCCCGCGGCCCTGCTGCCGGCCGGCCTTCTCATGCTCCATCAGTATGCCGCGTACGGATCGCCCCTCACCGTGGGCTACGGGAAGCTTGGCGGGACCCAGTTTGCCACCGGGATGTCGCGTGGCTTCTTCGGGATCGGTCTGCCCGATCCGGTCGCCGCCGTGCAGCTCCTCTTCGGTACTTATCGCGGCCTCTTCGTCTATGCCCCGGTGCTCGCGCCGGCGGCGCTCGGCTTCATCTTCTGGCCGCGGGTGCTCCGGCGGCGGCTCGCGCCGGCCCTGCTCGGCGGCGCCGCCGTGCTCTGGCTCGCCATCGCGAGCTACACCTACTGGCAGGGCGGTCCCGCCTTCGGTCCACGGCATCTCATCCCGGCCATCCCTCTCCTGGGACTGGGGCTCGCCTTCTGGCCGCGCGGCCGGTCGTGGAACGCGGCGCTCGCGACGCTGGCCGGACTGTCTGTCGCCGTGAACCTGGTGGGCACTGCCACCACGCCTTTCGTGAGCGAGTACATCCCTGATCCGATCGTCAGCGTCTACCCCCGCCTGGCTGCCGACGGCGCGATGTCGATCAATCCGGTGTCGTTCCTCACTCCCGCGTCGGAAGTGGATGCGCGCTGGGAGACGATGGAGCGGTACCCCCGCGCGTCATTCAACCTGGGCGAGCTCGCCGGCCTTCGTGGCTGGGCCTCGCTGCTTCCCCTGGTGCTGCTGTGGGTCCTGATGGCCGCTGCAACGCGCGCCGCCACCCGCCGACCGGAGCCACACCCCTCGGGTGACGCATGACACAGGCAGATTCGGGACCGGATGCGAGATTGGAGCCGTTCCGTGCGTTGTCGTTCCAGCGTTCCATTTCTCGATCCCGGAGGTTGGTGTGCGCAAGCTGACAGCGGTGTTGGCCCTCGCGGCGCTCGTCGCCACGGGCGCCTGCAAGAAGACTGGTGAAGGGGAGTACGAGGTGCAGAAGCCCGTGGTTGGTACGCAGACCGACACCGTGCACACGCCGACGGTGGACGTGGGGACCACCAAGGACACCATCAACGTCCCGAAGGTCACGACCGAGAAGAAGGAAGTCACCGTTCCGACGGTGGACGTGAACAAGCCGAAGTAGAGTTGTCCGCCGGCGCGGTCTGATGGGGCATGGCGCACTCCCTGGCGTCATGCCCCATCTGCGTTCCCGTCGTGTGGCGAGAGTCACAGACGGGCGGGGATCGCGGCAGCAACTTGCGGTATCGTGGCCAGCCGACTGTTCACCGGCGGAGTGATCCGGACGCAAGAAGGTGGGTCGAAGGTCGGCCTCGAAGGTGGTGGGTCGAAGCTCGGCCTTCAGGTCGGCGGACCCCTGCTGACGCTGGCCGCGGTGATCCTCTTCGACATCCTCACACGTCGGGGAATCGGCCTGCCGGTTCCGATGCTCCTGCTGCTCCTCCCGGTCGTCGCCTCGGGGATATTCGGCGGCCTCCGGCCGGCGATCATCAGCGTCGTCCTCGTGCTCCTCTACAGCCTCCACTTCTATTCGGTCCCCGGCTCGCCGCTCACCTACGACGCCACTGGTCTGCGCCAGCTGGTGGCGGTGTTCCTCGCGCTCCCGGCGGTCGCGCTCGCCGTCGGGGCCCTTCGTCAGCGCCAGCTCGACCGTGCTGACGAGCCGGCGCCGTCGCTGACCGGGAGCGTAACGGAGCGGGTGGAGTTTCCGGGCGGGTCGATCGGAACAGTCGCGATGGCGGTGGCCCGGAACGCGGCCAACACACTCGCGGAATGGAGTACGGTGAACCTGCTGGATGCGGCCGGCCGCCTTCGGTGCGTTGCCGCCGCGCACCGCTTCGCGCCGCGTGATCCGGCCGCACGCGAGCTCATGACGCGAGTGCCGCGGGAAGCCGATGGCCGGGTCACCCCGGCCGGCGTCTGGGGCGGCCCCGAGGCGGTGGTGCTCGACGTGGACGAGCCGGTGCTCGCCGCGCTGTCGGCTTCGCCGGAAGAGCGGCTCATCTACGGCGGGCTCGCTCCCAGCCGGATCCTCACCGTGCCGCTCCGGGCGCGCGGCCGTGCGCTCGGGGTGCTCGAGCTGGGTTCCGCCGACCCGGACGGGCTGTCGTCCGCCTCGATCCCCGCCGCCGAACGATTTGCCGAGCGGGTGTCACACGCGCTCGACGCTGCAGCGTCGGCCGCAATCGCCGAAGACGCCGAGCGGCGGTACCGGATGCTCTTCGAGAGCCATCCCAACGCGATGTGGATTTTCGACACCGAGTCGCTCGGATTCCTCGATGTGAATGAGTCCGCGGTGCGGCAGTACGGCTACAGCCGTGCCGAGTTCCTCGCGATGACGATCATGGAGGTCCTCCCGGAGAACGATGCGGCGGCCGCCGTGCCGTCGCCGGAGCGCCGGCCCAACAAGCGCGATGAGGTTGCCCTCTCCCGGCACCAGAAGAAGGACGGGACGGTGATCGACGTCGAGATCGTGTCGCACGCCCTGATCTTCGCCGGCCGGCCCGCCCGGCTCGTACTCGTGACCGACGTCTCCGACCGGGCCCGCACGCGCGTGGCGCTCCGCGAGCGGGAGGAGCAGCTGAGGCGCGCGCAGAAGTCGGATGCCGCCGCGCGGCTCGCGAGCGGCGTCGCCCACGACTTCAACAACGTCCTCACCGCGATCCGCGGGTACAGTGACCTGCTCCTTGGCGAGCTGGAGCCGTCGGATCCCCGGGCCCACGACCTGGAGGAGATCCGCCGCGCCGCTGACCGCGGCGCCATGCTGACCCGCCAGCTGCTCGCCTTCGGGCAGCGGCAGCCGGTCCAGGCGGAGGCGGTAGACCTCAATGAAGTCGTGCGCAGTCTGGAATCGCTGCTCCAGCGGCTCGTCGGCGCCGATGTGCAGCTCGAGATGGTGCTCGCGCCGGCGATCGGACGGATCAGGGCTGACGCGGGGCAGATCGAGCAGGTCGTGATGAACCTCGTGCTCAACGCCCGCGATGCCATGCAGCAGGGCGGCACGCTGACGATCGAGACGAGCGAGCGGCAGATCTCGGCCCCGGGGCGGGGGCGCGGGGGCCGGCCGGGCTGGTATGTCGTGCTCGCCGTGACGGACAGCGGTATCGGCATGGACGAGGAGACGCGGGCGCGGGTCTTCGAGCCGTTCTTCAGCACCAAGCAGGCGGCGCAGGGAAGCGGGCTCGGTCTCGCCATCGTGCACGGCATCGTCAAGAACAGCGGTGGCATGATCCGGCTGTCGAGCGAGCCGGGGGCGGGCACGTCGGTTCGCCTCTTCTTCCCCCGCCTCGACGATGCGGCGGCCGCGGTGCTGGGAGCCGAGCCGAGCGATGCGCGGGGCATGGAGACGATCCTGCTGGTGGAGGACGAGGAGCCGGTGCGCGCCGTCGTGCGCAAGACGCTCTCGGCCAACGGGTACACGGTACTCGAGGCGCGTCACGGGCGCGATGCGCTGCTGGCTTCCGACCGGCACCGGGGTCCGATTCATCTCCTCCTCTCCGACGTCGTGATGCCGGAGATGGGCGGCCGCGAGCTGGCCGAGCGCCTGACGGCACAGCGGCAGGACCTGCGCGTGCTCTTCATGTCGGGCTATACCAGCGACGAGGTCGTGCGGAAGGGAATCGAAGGCGCGGGATTCATGCAGAAGCCGTTCACGTCGGCCGACCTGCTGCGCGCCGTCCGCGAACGGCTCGACGAGCCGGCCGAAGCGGCCGAAGCGGTCTCGGCCGAACCCGCCTGAGCGGAGTCAGCGCACCCGCTGCGCCAGCGCCCCCGCGGAATCCGCCGAGAGGTCGCCGTTCAGGAAGAGCTGCACGTCGCCACGGACGAGGCCCCCCGTCGGTCGCTGACCCCCACTCCCCGAAATACGCTGCTGATCGAGGAAGAACGGCGTGCCGTTCCGGTCGGTGTAGACGGCGCGGACCACGTTCCGTGATGGGTCGGCGCCCGGCACCAGCCGGCCGGGGATGAGCCCCACCAGCCGCGGTCGAAGTCCGTCGATGCCGTGCAGCGGTGCGCCCAGCTCGCGCTTGGCGTCGTCGAGTCCGATGCGCGTCGTGATCTTCGCCTGGGTATCGAGGCTCGGCGGCGTCGGCGCCGGCAGGGGAGCCGCCGGCGGCTCGACGTCGCGTGATGGCGCCGCATTCTCCTGCGCCGCGTTGGCCGGCGCCGCGAGGTCGGCCGCCGCGCGCTGGCTCCGGGCAGCGAGCGCCCTCGCAGGCGCCGCCGGCTCGGCCGCAGGCTTCGTCCGCTCGTTACCGGCGGGGCGATCGTCGGCCGCCCGATCCACCGCGGCGAGTGTCTTCGCGGCGGTGTCGGCTGTGGGCTGATTCCGCTTGCTGGTGGAATCGGTCTTCGGGACGGCCGCCGGCCGCGCGGCCAGCGCCGCGGCCGCGCGCGCCTCCGCCTGCGCGTCGGCCGCCGAATCGGGGACCGGTGCCGCCTTGCTCGTGAGCGGGAAGTTCTCGAGTGTCGGAGTACCCGCTTCGCCCTGCGACGGCTCGGTGCCGCGGCCGAACACCAGATACCCGCCGCCCGCCAGCAGGAGAAGCGCGGCCGCCCAGAGCCCGTTGCGAGGGCGGACGCGACGCCACCGCGGCGGCTGCGCCGCACCGGGCATCAGAACGATCGGCGGCCCGGCACGCACGTTCGCGGCAGGCGGCGGAGGGAGCCCTGGCATTGAGTAGGTCTCGTCCGGGGCGGCCTCGTTCAGCTCGGGCCGGGTGTCATCGAGCAAGGCGATCGCACGATCCGATTCGGCGACCAGCTCCTGGGCCTCCTGATAGACCCGGCGGCAGTCCCCACACTCCGCCAGATGGCGGCGGACGGTTTCTGCCTCCGATGCCGCGAGCTCTCCATCGAGCAGCTCGTGAATGATTCCCTCGTCAGGATGCAGCATCGGCGCTCCTTCCCTGCGTGCGGTACGCCTCCACCAGGCGGCGGCGTGCCCGCGCCAGCGTCGTTCCAATCGCCCCGCGCGCGAGACCCAGCGTCGCGGCGATCTCCTCGTAGTTGAATCCCTCGGCCTTCAGCAGCAGGGCCTCGCGGTCGCGGTCCGTCAGGGTGGCGAGCGCGTTCCGAACCGCTTCGCGCGCTTCCTGTCGCTCGAACAGGGCATCGGCGCCCGGCGCCGAGTCGGGCGACTCAGCCCGGAGCAGCTGCAGGCGGCGGCCCTGCCGTACCGCCCGCCGCCCGTCCTCGCGCACCAGGTTGAGCGCGACGGCGAACAGCCACGGACGCGGATTGTCCGGCGGCGCCGCGACCGCGCGCGCAAACGTCTCCTGCGCGAGGTCCTCGGCCCGGTCGCGGTCGCCCGTCCGGCGATAGAGCATCCGGACGAGCGGCGCGTGATACAGCTGGAACAGCTCGGCGATATCGGTCATGTCCCTCTGAAGCGGGAGACGAGCTCCGGCAGTTCCCCGCCGGCCCAGGCGGTCCGGCCGCCCGCGGAGACCCGGATGCTGGCCGCGCGACCCGCCACCAGCACCGCCTCTCCGAGCCGCAGGCAGGGCGCGAGCTCTGGCAATGCCCGTACCAGGGCGAACCACGCGGCGGAATATGGGGCCACGGTCGTTACGTGGAGGCTATCCCGGTGGCCCGCGTCCGTCCAGACGCCGTCCCGCAGTGTGAAGATTCGTCCGCCGGCTCGGCGGACATCGCCCGCTCCGTCGCCGAGCGGGGACAGCCCGGCCTCCGACGCCTTTGCCGCCGCGAGGTTTCGCGCCGCGCTGAGGTCGGCGCTCCGGCTCGCGGCCTCGAAGGCGGCGCGTCCGCTCTGCGCAGCGGGTGCGGGCGTCGCGAGATCGGGGCGAATCCCACCCGCCACGATCGTTCCCGGCTCCTGGACGAGGTATGAGGTGTACTCGGTCAGGATGCCGTAGCGGAGTCCGAGGTTGCGCACCTCGGCGATGAGATCGGCACCGGCACCCTCGAGTCGAATCTGGCGGGTAAGGTCGCCGATCCGCCGCGCCGCCCAGAGCCGGGGCACGAAGTCGTTTCCCGGCTCCGAAGCGGGAAAGCGCGCATCGGCGGAAAAGCGCTCGTGCCGGCCGTTCCGCTCCCCCTCGATCACCACGGCCCCGCTCCCGCTCCCGCTGTAGCGCCCCAGCAGGACCAGCTCCTCGCCAAAGAACAGGTCCGGCAGCGTCGTCGGCGATTCCTCGCGCAGCCGGACCGGCGCGCTCACGACGCGGAGGTTCACCAGCGCCGGGAAGCGCAGCTTGCCGAGCAACGTTCCCATCGCCGTCTCGACGCTCGCATTGGGTGCGACGTAGGTGGCGCTGCCCCGGCCCTCCGCAGCGAGCCGGTCGAGCAGATAGGTGTTCACGTCGTGACCGATGCCGACCGCGAACACGCGCGAGCCGGCCAGCCGCGCTGCCGCCCGCTCCGACAGTCGCTCGGGCGATCGCTCGCCGACCGAGGGCAGGCCGTCGGTCATGAAGACCACGAGACCGAGACGTCCCTCGGGAGTCGCGTGGCCCAGCGCGGCGTCCAGGGCCCCCTCGATGTTGGTTCCACCGTCGGCGGCCAGCCCGTCCACGAAGGTGCGCGCGTCACGGACATTGGCCGCGGTGGCCGGCACGAAGTCGTCGCGAAACGGGCGGACGCCGGAGGAGAACGCGATGAGCCGGAACCGGTCCGTCGGGACCAGGGTGCCCAGCGCCTGCGTGAGCGCCGCCTTGGCCTGGTCGAGCTTGGCGCCGGACATCGAGCCCGATACGTCCACGATCAGGGTGAGATCGCGGGGCATCACTGAAGCCGGGGGCGACGGCGGCGGCGAGAGAAGCAGCATGAAATAGCCGTCCTCGCCACCGGGCGCGTGACTCACGACGCTGGTGCCGACCAGTCCCTGCCGGAGCGGGAGGAATAGCTCGATGTCACCGCCTGTGGCCGGATCGATTCGGACGTCGAGGGTAGTGCCGCTGCGGCTGGTCGTGACGGGATGGGTGGGGGAGTACGGGGTGCCGAAGGCATCGGCGTCGGGGATCCGCACATGGAACGTCTCGCCGCCGCGCGCGGGGCCGCGGTCGCCCAGCGCGTAGCGGAGCCGGATGGCATCGCCATTCCGGTCGAGGAGCTGGGTGTAGCGAAGCGTGACCTTCCTGGTCTCACC
>JBLMWC010000092.1:0-10692 GCA_050257015.1 Bacillota bacterium
AAAAAGGGACCTGGGAGCACCGGGTCCCTTCTTCGTTGGCGAGCCGCCCGGGAAATGCCCGAGTGACCACTGTCGGGAGGTACGGCACCACCGGACTCCGGACACAACAACAAAAAGAGAGTACCGTGATGCGTACCACCGGCAAGGTGAAGTGGTTCAACGACGCGAAGGGCTTTGGCTTCATCACTCCCGACAACGGCCAGAAGGATTGCTTCGTGCATCACTCGGCCATTCAGGGACAGGGCTTCAAGTCCCTCGCCGAGGGCGAGGCCGTCGAGTTCGACATCGTCCAGGGCCAGAAGGGTCCTGCGGCGGAGAACGTCGTCAAGGTCCGCGGTTGAACCTCCCTTCGCCGTCGGCGAAGTGAAGGCGGGGCCGCCCGACGCCGGGCGGCCCCGTCGCTTTGACTCTGCACAACCTGAGAAGCGGGGCACAATGATCGAGATCAAACTGTCGGACAGCGACAGCATCGAGTGGGCGCTGAAGGCCTTCAAGCGGAAGATGCAGCGGTCGGGCATCCTGAAGGAACTGCGCCAGAAGCGCTACTATGTGAAGCCGAGCGAGGCACGCCAGCTGAAGTCGGCCGCCGCGCAGCGGCGCCAGCGCAAGGACGCCCGCGGACGGGCGAGCCGCTGAGCTGCGCCTCCGCACCTGCGAAGGTCAGTTTTCCTCCGTGCGACCCGGCGAAGTTCGCTGAAGAGCTCAAGCAGCGCGTAGGCTCGTACTTCAGGGATCGCGGCCTGTCCGACAAGGCCAACGCCGCGATGGTGACCAAGACCGTCACGCTGCTCGCGCTGACGTTCGTTCCCTATGGACTGATCCTGAGCGGCCGGCTCTCCGCCTGGCCGATGCTGGGGCTCGCCGTCGTCATGGGGATCGGGCTCGCCGGGATCGGCTTCTCGATCTCGCACGACGCCCTGCACGGCGCCTATTCCTCCCGGCCGTGGCTCAACCGGCTCATCGGCCTTTCGTTCGACCTCTGCGGCGCCAACGGGTACATGTGGAAGATCACGCACAACGTGATCCACCATACGTATACCAACATCGAGGGCCTCGACGAGGACCTCACCGTCTCGCCCCTGCTGCGCCTCTCGCCATCGGCCGAGCACAAGCCGATGCACCGCTACCAGCACCTGTACGCCTTCGCCGCCTACAGCATGTCCACGCTGTTCTGGGTCTTCGTGAAGGACTACAAGTACTTCCTCCAGCGCGACCTCGGTCCCTACAAGAACAAGCGGCACCCGCGGAGCGAGATCGCGACGCTGATCGCGACGAAGCTCCTCTACTACGGCTGGGCGCTGGCGCTCCCCCTCTGGCTGCTGCCGGTGCCGTGGTGGCAGGTCCTCATCGGATTCCTGGTCCTGCATCTCACCGCCGGCCTGATCCTGGGCATCGTCTTCCAGCTGGCGCACGTCGTGGAGGGAACCGACTATCCGGCCCCCGACCCCGCGGGTGTGATGGAGCACGCATGGCTGGTGCACGAGATGGCCACGACCTCGAACTTCGGCCGCGGCAACCGCCTGCTGTGCTGGTATGTGGGGGGGCTCAACTTCCAGGTGGAGCACCATCTCTTCCCGCGAACCTGCAGCGTCCACTACCCGGCGATCAGCCCGATCGTGGAGGAGCTGGCGCGGGAGTACGGTGTGCCCTACAACGCGCAGCCGACTCTCCGCGCGGCGATCGCGTCACACTACCGCATGCTCAGGAAGCTGGGACAGGCGGCCTGACGCTCGCCTAGACGGCGGCCATCGCCGCCACCAGCTCCGCGTTGGTCTTCGTCTTCCGCATGTCCACCAGCAGATCGTTCATGGCGTTGAGCGGGGACATCCCCGCGATCCGGTTCCGGATCTGATGCGACGCCGCGAGCGCCTCGGGTGACAAGAGCAGCTCCTCGCGCCGGGTCGCGCTCGCCACGAGATCGATCGCAGGGAAGACCCGCCGCTCGGCCAGCTCCCGGCTCAGGACCAGCTCGCTGTTGCCCGTCCCCTTGAACTCCTCGAAGATCACCTGATCCATCTTGCTGCCGGTATCCACCAGCGCCGTCGCGACGATGGTGAGCGAGCCGCCCCCGCGCGCGGGATCGATCCGCCGCGCGCTCCCGAGGAAGCGCTTCGGCTTCTCCAGCGATGTCGCATCGAGACCGCCGGACAGCGTCCGGCCGGTGCCGCGCTCCACGGTGTTGTAGGCGCGAGCGAGGCGGGTGAGCGAATCCACGATCAGCACCACGTCCTCGCCCAGCTCGACCCGCCGGCGGGCGCGCTCGAGCGTGAGCTCGGCGACGGCGACGTGGCGGTCCGCGGGGTGGTCGAAGGTCGAAGCGACCACCTCGCCGAAGCCGCCCGCCTCGATCTCGAAGACTTCCTCGGGGCGCTCGTCCACCAGCAGGATCAGAAGCAGCGCCTGCGGGTTGTTGCGGCTCACGCCCTCCGCGATCGCCTGCAGGACCATCGTCTTGCCGGCCTTGGCCGGCGCCACGATGAGCGCTCGCGTTCCCTTGCCGAACGGACACATCAGATCGATGACCCGGTCCGTGTAGTCGCGCTGTCCCTGGCGGGTCAGGCCGCATTCGAGGATCAGCTGCTCGTTCGGGTGGGTGGCGGTGAGGCGGCTGTACTCCGGCCGCTCGCCGATCGCCTCGGGAGCGCGCCCGTTGATGCCGGTCACGCGCTCGAGCGCCGGACCCCGCCCCTTGCCGGAGCGCCCGACGACGCCGGCGATCTCGTCGCCGATCCGCAGGTGATGCTGGCGGATGAGGCGCTCGCTCACGTGCACGTCCCCGCTGGAGGGGAGGTAGCTGGCGTCGCGCCGGCGAAGGAAGCCGGCGCCGCGATGCGCGATCTCGAGGATGCCGAGGGACTGCGAGGGGGACGATTCCGGGATGGTGCCTCCGAGGGACGTTGCGGGCGCCGGGTGCGCGCGCGCCCGAATCCTAATCGCGTCGCGGTCCGCCGCCCACCGGGTTACCGGGTGCCGAGGTCGATGCGTCCGATGCGCCCGGTGCCGCTCAGCGCGAGCCAGAGCCGGCCCCGCGCGTCGTCGCTGACCAGGTGGCGCACCACACAGGTCCGGGTGGGGATGGCGACGGTCTCCATCTTCGCGGTGCGCGGGTCGAACGCCACCATCGTGTTGGTGCCGGACTCGTTGTACCAGATCCGGCCGTCGGTGCCGATCGCGATGCCGTAGGGCCCCGCGTTCCTGGGCGCCGGCGACTTCCATTCCCGCACCTTCCCCGTCTTCGGATCGAGCGCGCCGAGGTAGCCGCGCGCGTAGTCGGTGTACCAGACGGTCCCGTCGTGCCCGATGGCGAGCCGCCGGGGGCGCGCGCCCGGATCGGGAAGATCGAACTCCTTCATCGATCCGTCGGCGGGATTCACGTGCCCCAGCTTGTTGGTGCCGAGCTGCGCGATCCAGATCGACCCGTCGGCAGCGGCGCGGATGCCGTACGGCTGAGAGGCCGGTGTCGGGGCGACGAACGCCGCCGATGCGCCGGTTGCCGGGTCGAGCCAGCCGTAGCTGTTGTTGTTGGCGTCGGTGAACCAGACGCGCCGTCCCACCACGATCGGCGTGTGCGGGTTCGGCGTCGCTTCCGGCAAATCGTATTCGACGATGTGCCCGCTCCGCGGATCGAGGCGGCCGAGCTTCCCGACCCGCTGCGCCGTGTACCACACGCCGCCGTCGGGCGCGACGACGATCCCGTGGGGACCGGACTGCGGTGTCGGCGTCGGGTAGTCGGTGATCGCGCCCGTCGCCGGGTCGAGACGGCCGATGAAGCTGTTGGCCTGATCGGTGTACCACACGATGCCGTCGGCGCCGACCGCCGGATCGTGCGGAAAGGCGCCGGGCCGCGGAATGCGGTACTCGGTGACCGTCAGTACGGAATGAGCCGGGAGGATGAGCAGCGCGGCAGCGGCGGCGGCGAGACGAGGCAGCATGGCGGCTCCGGTCGGGGGACGTGGTTCCCTACGGTGCAGGGCGCGTGGTGGTTGCGGCGTCGGCGGCGGCCCGCTTCACCCGTCCGAGAATCGCGGTCAGCCCCTGGGTGCGCGTCATCCCGAGCGTTTCGGTCAGGCCGAGCTGGTCGAGGAGGTCGTCGGGCACGCGCGCGACCTCGGCCGGCGTCACGCCCTCGAGCGACCGCGCGAGCAGCGAGACGAAGCCGCGAACGGTCGGCGATTCAGGTGGCACGTCGGCGTGGATGTGCACCTTGCCGTCGGTGACCTCGGTCCAGAGGAAGACCGGCGTCTGACACTCGTGGACCAGGTTGCGGCCCAATGCCTTCTCGGCGGCGAGCCGGTCGGGCAGGGGCGGCAGCCGGCGGGCGTAGTCGAGCAGCGTCTCGAGGCGCGTCTGCCGGTCGGCGTTCCGGAAGCGGGGGATGACGGTGGCCAGACTGGGCATGCCGCAGGATAACGCGCCCGGCGCCGGGGCGACAATCCGCCCGCGCCTAGCCCTCGGCGGTTCTGACCCAGCAGCGGAGCGCCTCGGCGACGCTCCACGCCTGGGCGATGCAGCCGCGCGACGTGTACGGCGCCTCGGCGTCGAACACCTCGGCGATCGATCCCACGCCGAATTCGCTCAGGTCCTTCGCCAGTCCCTCCACCAGCGCCCGCGCGCCGGCGCAGTCTCCCGGATGGACCTTGAGCCACGCGTCGATCCATGGCCCCATGAGCCAGCCCCATACCGTGCCCTGGTGGTACGCGGCGTCGCGCGCGCGGAGATCGCCGTAGTACTTCGGCTTGTAGTCCGGGTGACCGGGGGCGAGCGAGCGGAGGCCGAACGGCGTCAGCAGCCGCGAGCCGACGACATCGAGCACCGCGTTCCACCGGTTGCGCTGGAGCACCGGGTGCGGCAGCGAGATGGCGAAGATCTGGTTGGGCCGGCAGGAGGAGTCGTCGCCCTGCTCGCCGTCCACGACGTCGTAGAGATAGCCGCCCTCCTCGTACCAGAAGCGGCGGTTGAACGACTCGCACACGCGGTCGCGCTGGGCGGCGAGCGGCGCCGCGGCGCTGTCACCGCGCTCCTCGCGGATCCAGCGCTCCAGCAGGCAGAGCGCGTTGTACCAGAGCGCGTTGATCTCCACCGCCTTGCCTCTCCGCGGGGTCACCACCCAGCCGTCCACCTTCGCATCCATCCACGTCAGCTGGTACCCCTCCTGTCCCTGGCGCAGCAATCCATCCTCGGGATCCACGCCGATGCCGAACCGGGTTCCCGCCGTGTGGCGGTTCACGATGTCGGCCAGTGTCGGCAGGAGGAGACGCAGCGTCCAGCGATCCCCGGTCGCGCGGACGTAGCGATCGATGGCGTGGAAGAACCAGAGCGTGGCGTCGGCGGTGTGGTAGAGCCCCTCGCGCTCGCCTTCGGGGAACATGTTGGGGATGAGGCCATCCCGGACGTAATGCGCGAAGGTGCGGAGGATGTATCCCGCTTCGGCGTGCCGTCCGGTCGTGAGCGTGAGGCCCTCGAGGCTGATCATGGTGTCGCGGCCCCAGTCGGTGAACCAGTGGTAGCCGGCGATCACGGTGCGCACCTCGTCGCCCGTCGCCTGGGCCCGCGCCATCTCGGCGAGGCGGCCGACGGGCATGATCACGAACTGGTCGGCCGCCAGCACCAGCTCGGCGCCGACGCCGCTGCGTGCCGCGGGGGGAGCCGACGTGAGGAGCCGCCGGCGCCGCTCGAGCTCCGAGCGGAGGCCCGTCTCCGCATCGAGCGCGAGCATCACGTCGCGCGGCTCGGTCGACGCGATAAGCGTCGCGGGGGCATCGGGCGCCAGATCCATCGCGAACACGCCCGGCGCCCAGAGCCCGCCGCGGGATTCATAGCCGCGTTGGTCCTCGACGCGATACATCAGCTCGGGAACGCGCTCGGCGGCCGCGGTGAAGGCGGCGTTCCGCGCGCCGACGTGGAGCCGGAGCGACGGGAGGTCGTCGCTCGCGGTGATGACATAGTGGTCGTCCACGGCGCTGATCGTGTACGAGCTCTGCAGCGCGGTGCTTACGGGGGCATCGTGGGAGCGGAAGTGCACCGCGGGCCGAAGCTCGAGTCGCACGGCGTCACCCTTCAGCAACCTGTAGCCGACGTGGACGGTGTTCTGCCGGGCCGGGAGCAGGACGCGCTTCTCGACGAGCACGCCGCCCATCTGGTATTCCCAGACCGGAAGCCCGGCCTCGAGCCGGAAGCTGCACAGCGAATCGAGCGGTGGCAGCTCGAGTCCGCCTTCAACGCGCTCCTGCCCGTCGAGCGCCGCGGCTGCGCCGTCGGGAAGGACGATGCGCTCCGCCACGCGGTTCAGCATCATCATGCGGCCGAGGGGATTGGGGAGCGCCGCGACGAGAAGGCCGTGATACCGCCGCGTGGCGACGCCCGCGATCGTGCCCGACGCGTAGCCACCGAGTCCATTGGTGACGAGCCACTCACGCCCGATGACGGCGTCGGGGTTCGCGGCCGCGGTGCCGGATCCGATGATCCGGCGCACGATGCCGTCGGTCGATCGCTGCACGGGGGCGGTCATGACGCGGGAGCGAGCAGGACGGCGGCTTCGGCGGGGATGCGCCAGTTGTCGGCGGTCTCCAGCTCCGGCGTTCCCCCACCGCCATAGCGCGGGTCCTCCGACGACCACCGAATCTGCCATCCCGACCGGCCGAGCGGCGCGAGCAGCGGTTCCGGCGCCGGACTCAGATGCAGCGTGCGGCCGAGATTCACGATGAGCAGCCGGTCCTCGTCGGCATCCGCGAAGAACCGGAGGACGAACGCCGACTCGCCGAGCACCGCGCCGTCCACACCGCGCGGGCGCTGGGCGCGGAGCGCGGCCTCGCTCCGGCGAAGGGCGAGGAGATCACGATGGAGCTGGTAGGCCCCGGCATGGGTCTCGCGCTCGCGCAGGTCGAGCCGGGCGGCGCGAAAGGTGTCGGGCGAGGACGGGTCGGGAACCTGCGCCTGCATCTCGGGCAGGGCGAGGCTGGGAAACTGCGACAGGAACTGGAGCCGGCCCCGCCGCACCAGCCCGCCCAGGTCGCCGTCGTGGTCGGCGAAGTAGGGGAAGGGACTCGAGGCGCTGAACTCCTGTCCCATGAAGAGCATCGGCGTGCCCGGCGCAAGGAGCAGGAGCGCCGTCATCGCGCGCCAGCGGCCGGGCGCGGCCAGCTGGTGCAGCCGCTCGCCGCGGGCCGAGTTGGCCACCTGATCGTGGTTCTGGATGAACCGCACGAACTGCGCGGGCCGGAGGTCGAGCGCGCCCTGGCCGCGGCGGGCCTTCTGCCAGGAGTACCACTGTCCCTGATAGAGGAAACCCCACTTGACGGACGAAACGAATTCCTGCGGCTCGCCGCAGTAATCACTGTAGTACGCCTCATCGCGCCCGAGGAGCGCGACTACGGCACTGTGGTGGAAGTCGTCGTCCCAGAGCGCGTCGAGGCCGTAACCACCGCGCTCCACCGGCCGGGCGAGGCGGGCGTCCTGCGGCTCGTTCTCGGCGATCAGCAGCAGGTTCCGGCCCGGCGCCGCCGCGCGCGCGGTGCGGGTGACGGCGGCGAGGATGTGCTCATCCGAGTCGTCGCGGATGTCCTGCGTCGCGTCGAGGCGGAGGCCGTCGAAGTGGAATTCCTCGATCCAGTATCGCGCGTTCGCCAGGTAGAAGTCGCGGACCGGCCCGGCATCGGGGCCGTCGAAGTTGATTGCCTCGCCCCAGTCGGTCGTGTGGCGATCCGAGAAGAAATGCTCCGAGAACTCGCGCAGATAGTTCCCGTCGGGCCCGAAGTGGTTGTAGACGACGTCGAGGATGACGGCGAGGCCGACGGCGTGCGCGGCGTCGACGAAGGCGCGGAGGTCGTCGGGCCGGCCGTAGAGATGCGTGGGTGCGAAGAGATTGACTCCGTCGTACCCCCAGCCGAAACGACCCGGGAAATCGGCGACCGGCATCATCTCGACCGTGGTGATTCCGGCGGCGGCAAGCTCCGGCAGCTCGCGCGCCGCGGCCGCCCAGCTGCCTTCGGTGGTGAAGGCCCCAACGTGCAGCTCGTAGAGCACCTGTCCCTCGAGCGCGAGGCCGGTCCAGTTACGGTCAGTCCACGCGAAGGGGGCGGGGTCGATCACTTCCGAGGGTCCGTGCGGGCCCTCGGGCTGAAAGCGCGAGGCGGGATCGGGAAAGGCGTCACCGCCGTCGAGGCGGTAGCGATACCGCGTCCCCGCCCGGACGCCGGGGACAAGCGCGGAGAACCACCCTCCCGGCTCCGCGGCGAGCGGGGCGGCGCGGCCGGAATCGGCGTCCAGCACCTCCACCCGCGCACGGCGCGGCGCCCAGACGCGGAAGCTGGTCCCGTCCGCCGTCGGCTCGGCGCCGATCGGCAGGCGTCGTCGGGTCGTCATCGTCCGATCTTAACAGCGTCTTCGCGTTTGCGGGGGACCGTGCATCACGGTTAGGATGTGAGCGACATGCGTCTCAACCCGTTCAAGGCGCTCCGACCGGAGCCCGCGCTTGCGAGCAAGGTGGCGGCAGTCCCGTACGACGTCGTGAGCCGCGACGAAGCGGCCCGTCTTGCTGCCGGCAATCCCCATTCCTTCCTGCACGTCGGGCGATCGGACATCGATCTGCCGCCCGACACCGATCCTCATGACGACCGGGTGTATGCGGCGGCGCGCTCGGCACTCGAGCGGCTGGTGGCGGAAAAGACGCTGCTGCGCGAGCCGGAGCCGTCGCTCTACATCTACCGGCAGGAAATGAACGGCAGGGTGCAGACCGGGGTCGTCGGGTGCGTGCACATCGACGACTACGAGCGGGACGTGATCCGGAAGCACGAGAAGACACGGAAGGACAAGGAGGACGACCGCACCCGCCATGTGCTGACGCTGGACGCCAACGCGGAGCCCGTCTTCCTCACCTATCGCGGCTCGGACGACGTGGACCGGCTGGTGGAGCGGGTCGTGCAGACGACGCCGCTCTATGACTTCACGGCGGAGGACGGCGTGCGCCATACCGTCTGGCGCGTGGCGGACACGCGGCCGCTGTCGGACGCGTTCGGAACGGTGCCGGTGGCCTACGTGGCGGACGGACATCACCGCTCCGCGAGCGCCTGGCGGGCAGGGCGTGAGAAGCGCGCACTCAACCCGAAGCATTTCGGGAACGAGGAGTACAACTGGTTCCTCGCGGTGCTGTTCCCGGCTGGCCAGCTGGCAATCCTGCCCTACAACCGGCTGGTGAAGGACCTCGCCGGCCAGACGCCGGCCCAGGTGCTCGATCGGCTGCGGGCCCTGGGGCAGGTGACCGTGACCCGCAAACCGGTGCCGCCGCGCGCCGGGACATTCTGCGTCTATCTCGACCATCAGTGGTATCTCGTCGAGCTCGATCCGGCCACGATCGCGCAGGCCGATCCGATCGGCTCACTCGACGTGAGCCTGCTGCACGACCGGATCCTGGGCCCGATCCTCGGCATCGGCGACCCGCGGACTGATCAGCGGGTGGATTTCGTGGGCGGGATCCGCGGCACTGCCGAGCTGGAGCGTCGGGTCGACTCGGGCGAGATGGCCCTGGCGGTGTCGATGTTCCCCACCACGCTCGATCAGCTCATGCGGGTGGCGGACGCCGGCGAAGTCATGCCGCCCAAGAGCACCTGGTTCGAGCCCAAGCTGCGCAGCGGACTGTTCGTTCACACCCTGGATTCGCCGGAGACCGCATGAAGGTTCTGATCGCCGACAAGTTCGAGAAGGTCGGTGTGGACGGCTTGAAGGAGCTGGGCTGCACGGTAGAGATGCAGCCCGAGCTGACCGCGGACCAGCTCCCCGACGCCGTCCGCCAGACCGACCCCGCTATCCTTATAGTCCGCGGCACCAAGGTCACCGCGGCCACGCTCCAGTCGGGCGCGGCCCTCGGCCTCGTGATCCGCGCGGGCGCCGGAATCGACACGATCGATGTGGCGGCCGCCTCGGCGCGGGGGATCTTCGTCTCCAACTGCCCGGGCCGGAACTCCCTCGCCGTGGCCGAGCTCGCGCTGGGTCTCCTCCTCTCCTGCGACCGCCGCATCCCCGATCAGGTGGCCGACCTCCGGCAGGGCAAGTGGCGGAAGGGGGAGTACTCGAAGGCTCGCGGACTGCACGGGCGGACGCTCGGCATCGTGGGACTGGGGCAGATCGGCCGGGAGATCGCGAAGCGGGCGCAGGCGTTCGGAATGCGGGTGGCGGCGTGGTCGCGGAATCTCACGATCGAGGAGGCCCAGCGAATCGGAGTGGATTACTGCGAGACGCCCCTCGAGGTGGCGCGGGTGAGTGACGCCGTGTCGATCAACGTCGCTTCCACCGCTGAGACGAAGAATCTGGTGAACGACGAGTTCCTGGCTGCGATGCGGCCGGGCGCCTACCTCATCAACACCTCGCGCGGCTCCGTGGTCGATCAGGCGGCGCTCACCCGCGCGATCCGCGAGCGGGGGATGCGCGCGGGACTCGACGTCTTCCAGCAGGAGCCGGCGGGTGCGAGCGCCGAGTTCGCCGATCCGATCGTGCAGGAGCCCGGCGTGTACGGGACCCATCACGTCGGCGCCTCCACCGAGCAGGCGCAGGTCGCGATCGCGCACGAGGTGCTGCGGATCGTCGAGGCGTTCAAGACGACGGGCGAGGTCCCCAACTGCGTCAATCGCCTGGCCAAGAGCTCGGCGAAGTACGTGCTGGCGATCCGGCACCAGAACCGTCCCGGCGTGCTGGCCCACG
>JBLMWC010000093.1:0-17059 GCA_050257015.1 Bacillota bacterium
GCGAGGCCATGGTGACGTTCCTGAACCTGGTCGCTTCCGAGCCCGACATCGCGCGGGTGCCGGTGATGCTCGACTCGTCGCGCTGGACGGTGCTGGAGGCGGGACTCAAGTGCCTGCAGGGGAAGGGCGTGGTCAATTCGATCTCGCTCAAGGAGGGCGAGGACGAGTTCATCCGCCAGGCGACCCTGGTGCGCCGGTACGGCGCCGCGGTGATCGTGATGGCCTTCGACGAGGAGGGTCAGGCGGATACCGCCGACCGGAAGGTGGCGATCTGCGGCCGGTGCTACCGGATCCTCACCGAGCGGGTCGGCTTCCCGCCCGAGGACATCATCTTCGACCCGAACATCTTCGCCATCGCGACGGGTATCGAGGAGCACGCCAACTACGCAGTGGACTACATCGAGGCGACGCGGCGCATCAAGGCGACCCTGCCTGGTGTCCTCGTGAGCGGCGGCGTCAGCAACGTGTCGTTCGCATTCCGCGGCAACGATCCGGTGCGGGAGGCGATGCACTCCGTCTTCCTCTACCATGCCATCGAGGCCGGGATGGACATGGGGATCGTGAACGCGGGCCAGCTCGCCATCTACAGCGACATCGAGCCGACGCTCCTCGAGCTGGTGGAGGACGTGATCCTCAATCGCCGCGCCGACGCGACCGACCGCCTGCTCGCCGCCGCCGATACGGTACGGGAACGCTCCGCGGGACCGGGCGGCCCCGATCTCGCCTGGCGGGATGCGCCGGTGCATGACCGGCTCCGCCACGCGCTGGTCGAGGGCATCGCCGACTTCGTCGTCGAGGACACCGAGGAGGCCCGCCAGCTCGTGACCCGCCCGATCGAGGTCATCGAAGGCCCGCTGATGGACGGCATGAATGTCGTCGGCGACCTCTTCGGCGCGGGGAAGATGTTCCTGCCGCAGGTGGTGAAGAGCGCCCGCGTCATGAAGAAGGCGGTCGCCCACCTGATTCCGTACATCGAGGCGGAGAAGGACGCGAGCGCGGTGTCGAAGCCGAAGGGGAGGGTGCTGATGGCCACCGTGAAGGGGGACGTCCACGATATCGGCAAGAACATCGTCGGCGTCGTCCTCCAGTGCAACAACTACGAGGTGATCGACCTCGGCGTCATGGTGCCGGCCTCGAGGATCCTGGAGACGGCCCGCACGGAGCGGGTGGACGCCATCGGACTCAGCGGGCTCATCACCCCGTCGCTCGAGGAGATGGCCTTCGTCGCGAGCGAGCTCGAGCGCGAGGGCTTCTCCCTCCCGCTGCTCATCGGCGGCGCCACGACGTCGCGCGTGCATACGGCGGTCAAGATCGAGCCGCACTACACCCGCGGCCCGACGATTCACGTCCTGGACGCCTCGCGCGCCGTCGGCGTGGCGGGCAGCATCCTGAGCGACACGCTGCGCGACGACTACGTCGCGCAGACCCGCCGGGAGTACGCGGCGCTCCGGACCGAGCGCGCGGGACGCAAGACGGAGGAGCGCCTGCAGCCGGTGGAGGCGGCCCGCGCCAACCGCCTTCGAATCGACTGGAATACGGCTTCGCCGCCGGTGCCCCGGTTCATCGGCACCCGCATCCTCGACGACTATCCACTGGCCGAGCTGATCGAGCGCATCGACTGGACGCCGTTCTTCCAGACCTGGGAGCTCTCCGGTCACTACCCGGCGATCCTGGCCGACCCGGTGAGCGGCAAGGCCGCCACCGCGCTCTTCACCGATGCGCAGGCGATGCTGCGCCGCCTGGCCGACGAGAAGACGCTCAAGGCCCGGGCAGTCTTCGGCTTCTTCCGGGCCAACGCCGTCGGCGACGATATCGAGCTCTACGCCGACGACGAGCGGGCCCGTCCGCTGGAGATCGTCCACACCCTCCGCCAGCAGATGCCCAAGCCACCCGGACGGCCCAACCTCGCGCTCGCCGATTTCGTCGCGCCGCGGGAGACCGGCCTCGCCGACTACATCGGCGCCTTCGCCGTCACGGCGGGGATCGGCCTCGACCGCATCGTGGCCGAGCACACGGCGGCGCACGACGACTACTCGGGGATCCTGGCCCAGGCGCTCGCCGACCGCCTCGCCGAGGCCTTCGCGGAACGGCTGCACGAGCGGGTGCGGAAGGAGTTCTGGGGATATGCGCCGGACGAGAACCTCGACAACGCGGCGCTCGTGCGGGAGCAGTATCAGGGGATCCGGCCGGCGCCCGGCTATCCGGCCTGCCCCGACCACACCGAGAAGCGGACGCTCTTCCGGCTGCTCGATGCGGAAGCAGCGGCCGGCATCACGCTCACCGAAAGCTGCGCCATGCTGCCCGGCTCGTCGGTGAGCGGCTGGTACTTCTGGAACCCGCAGTCCCAGTACTTCGGCGTCGGCCGCGTCGGACGCGACCAGGTCGAGGACTATGCGCACCGGAAGGGAGTCGACACCGCGGAGATGGAGCGGTGGCTGGCCGCCAACCTGGGGTACGAGCGGTGAGCGCGCCCACGCTGCGGAGTCTCCTCGACGACGGACGGGTTCACGTCGTGGACGGCGCCATGGGAACGATGCTCTACGCCCGCGGCGTCTTCCTGAACGTCTGCTACGACGAGCTGAACCTCCGGCAGCCCGACCTCGTGCGCGATATCCATCGCGAGTACGTCCGGGCCGGTGCCGACATCATCGAGACCAACACCTTCGGCGCCAATCCGCTGAAGCTCGCGACCCACGGGCTCGCCGACGAGACCGAGCGGATCAACGCCGCCGCCGCGGCGCTCGCGCTCGAGGCAGCCGGGGAGCGTGCCGCGGTGGTCGGCGCGATCGGGCCGCTCGGCGTGCGGCTCGAGCCCTTCGGCGAGCTCTCGGCGGAGGAGGCGCATGACGCCTTCCTCCGGCAGGCGCGCGGGCTCGTGGCGGGCGCGGTCAGCGGCTTCATCCTCGGGACCTTCAGCGACGTGCACGAGCTCCGCGCCGCGCTCGCGGCGGTGCGCGATGCCGCCGACCTGCCGGTGATCGCGCAGATGACGGTGGGTACCGACGGAAAGACGCACTACGGCACCGATCCGAGCGTCTTCGGCCCCGAGATCCAGGCGATGGGCGCCGATGTCATCGGGGTGAACTGCTCCGTCGGCCCGCACGGCGTCCTCGAGGCGGTCGAGAAGCTGAGCCGCGTCGTGACCGTGCCGATCTCGGCCCAGCCCAACGCCGGACTGCCGCGGGAAGTGGGGGACCGCAAGATCTACATGGCGAGTCCCGAGTACATGGCGAGCTACGCCCGGCGGATCGTCGAGGCGGGCGCCCGGCTCGTCGGCGGCTGCTGCGGGACCACCCCGGCGCACATCCGCGAGATCGTCGGGTTCGTGCAGAGTGTCTCGCCGCGGCATGTCGCGGCCGTCGGTGCCGCACCGCTGCCGGCCGAAGCGCGCGAGCCGGTGCCGCTCGTCGAGCGGTCGCGGCTGGCCGGGCGGATCGCCCGGGGGGAGTTCGTGACGACGGTCGAGATCGTCCCGCCGCGGGGCGTCAATCCGGCGCCGATGTACGACCAGGTCCGCCAGCTCAAGGCCGCGGGCGTGGATGCGGTGAACGTACCCGACGGTCCGCGGGCGCAGAGCCGGATGGGTGCGCTCCTCTCCGGACTGCTGATCCAGCGGGAGATCGGGATGGAGGCGGTGGTCCATTACGCCTGCCGGGACCGGAACCTCCTCGGGATGCTCTCCGACCTCCTCGGTGCCGCGGCGAGCGGACTCAACAACCTGCTGATCATCACCGGTGATCCGCCGAAGATGGGACCCTATCCCGACGCGACGGCGGTGTTCGACATCGACTCGATCGGGCTCACCAACCTCGTCGCGCGGCTGAACCACGGGCTCGATCCCGGCGGCAATGCACTGGGCGACCCGACCCGCTTCCTGATCGGTGTCGGCGTGAATCCGGCGGCGCCCGATCTCGACCGCGAGCTGCGCCGGTTCGCGTGGAAGGTCGAGGCGGGCGCCGAGTATGCCGTCACCCAGCCGGTGTTCGACCTCGACCAACTCGACCGGTTCCTGCTCCGCGTCGCCTCCTTCCGGATTCCCATCGTCGCCGGAATCTGGCCGCTGGTGTCGCTCCGGAACGCGGAATTCCTGGCCAACGAGGTTCCCGGCATCACGGTGCCGGCGGCGGTGCTGGACCGGATGCGCCGGGCGAGCGCCGCCGGCAAGGAGGAAGGCCTGGCCGAGGGGGTCCGCATCGCGCGCGAGATGCTGGTCGCGGTGGCGGAGCGGGTGCAGGGGGTGCAGGTCTCCGCGCCGCTCGGACGGGTTCCGGTGGCGCTCGACGTGCTCGCGGGATCGCCGCCAGAGAGCGCGGTGCGTTGAAGGGACCGGTCGGCGGGGGTATTTTGCCGTCAACCGATCCATACTCCCACGACGGGGTCCCCATGCAGGACGTCACCACGGCGCCTCAGGCGCTTACCATGCTCTCCGAAGAGGAGACGATGTTCCGCGAGGCGGTGCGGGATTTCGCCGAAACCGAAGTGCGGCCGCACGTCTCCGAGATGGACGAGCAGGCCCACTTCCGGGGGGACATCATCCCCAAGTTCTTCGAGCTCGGGCTCATGGGCATCGAGGTGCCGGAGAAGTGGGGCGGCGCGGACGGCTCGATCTTCATGGCGATGCTGGCGATCGAGGAGCTCGCGCGGGTGGATGCCTCCGCCGCGATCTACGTCGACGTGCACAACACGCTGGTCAACAACGCCGTGCTCCGCTGGGCGAGCGAGGAGCAGAAGGCGCGGTACTTTCCCCGCCTCACCTCCGAGCTCCTGGGCGCCTTCGCGCTGAGCGAGCCGGGGAGCGGCAGCGACGCCTTCGCCCTCGCCACCAAAGCGGAGCCGAAGGGCGACCACTGGGAGCTCACCGGCCGCAAGTTCTGGATCACCAACGGCGCGGAAGCCGGCTTCTTCATCGTCTTCGCCAACACCGACTTCTCGAAGGGCTACAAGGGGATCACCGCCTTCCTGATCGAGAAGGGGTTCGAGGGATTCAGTGTCGGGAAGAAGGAGAACAAGCTGGGGATTCGCGCCTCGAGCACGACCGAGCTGATCCTCGAGCAGTGCCGCGTGCCGAACGAGAATGTCCTCGGGCCGGTGGGCCAGGGCTACAAGATCTCGATCGAGACCCTCAACGAGGGCCGCATCGGGATCGGCGCCCAGATGATCGGCGTCGCGCGCGGGGCGCTGGAGGCCGCGATCGCGTACATCAAGGAACGGAAGCAGTTCGGCAAGGCGATCGCCGACTTCCAGGCGGTGCAGTTTCAGATCGCGCAGATCGCCACGGAGCTCGAGGCCGCCCGGCTGATGGTCTACAACGCGGCCCGGCTCAAGGACGCGGGGCAGCCGTTTGCCCAGGAAGCGGCGATGGCCAAGCTCTTCAGCTCGCAGATGGCCGACAACGCGACGTCCCGCTGCCTCGAGCTCTTCGGCGGCTACGGGTACTCGAAGGAATACCCGGCCGAGAAGTTCTACCGCGACGCGAAGATCGGCACGATTTACGAGGGCACCAGCAACATGCAGCTGCAGACGATCGCCAAGACGATGCTGCGATGAAACGGAATCGGGCGCCGGCAGCTGCCGGCGCCCGATCTGCATAAGGAAGTGTTCAGGTCCTGCTATTCGTCGGTCGGGAAGCTCTGGTCACGGTCGCTCTGGCCACCGGTGCTGCCGCCGCGATTCCCGCGTCCACCCTGCCCGCGCTCCAGATCGCTGTCGTGCTGCCGGCCCTGATCGCCCTGACGGCCGCGATCACCGCTGCCGCCACCGCGCGAGGGATTTTCCTTCGGATTCGCCATGATTGCCTCCTTGAGTTGCTGCCCTGCGTGAAAACGTGACGCGCCGGGCGCGCCTTCGCCGCCACATTCCTCCGGGCGGCCACCCCGCCGGCTAGCGCGGGGGAGTCGTGGCCGGCTGACTGCCGGCGGTGTCTCGGGTGGCAGGGGTCGGCGTCACCATGTGGCCGGTCGTGTCCGGACGCACGGCGGTCGAATCGGTGCGCCGAAGCGTGGCGCTGTCGGACCGCTCCATCGTCTTGTACGCGGGAGACGTCGTGTCCCGCACGGCGGTGGTGTCTCGCCGCGCCGATACCGGCTGGTCAACGTCGCGCGCCGCATTGCGGGCGCATCCGAACGTGCCGCCAAAGGTGAGCACGAGGGTGAGTACTGTGAAGCGCCTGTTCATACGCGAATTGCCTCTCGAGTCGTTCGATGCCGCCATCCCATTCACGTGCAGCCACGCCTCGGGAGTGATGCACGGGCGCAATGATACCGGCGCGGTCTGAACCCGCTCCGTGACCCGAATCACGGCTTTTTTCGGGGTTGGAGCCGCGTGGCCGGGGATCACGGCGCCCCGCGACCGGTCGCGGTAGGTTGGCTGTGAGGCCTGAAATTTGCCCTGCTGCGAGTCGTCGAGATGGGGCCGGTCAAGCCGGAACCGGCCGGGTGGCAAGGCGGTTCAGGAGGAAGCGGCGGCCTGCTTTCAGCGTAAATGGCCGACTGTATTGAGTTTGTGCATTGACAGGGGCCGGCCGCGTGCAATAGCTTGCGGTATCGTTTGTTCCAGCCGTTTGCTCGCCGGGCCAACCTGCCAAACGCATGCTCATCGACACGCCTGTCAGGGGGATCGATTGCTCGTGAAACTGGGCCGTTCCACGTCTGCCGTTCCGCTGCGCGGGCTCGTCTCGCCGGCACTCGTCGCCACCCTCCTCGTCGGTGGCGCCGCTTCGGCGCACGCCCAGAACGACACCCAGTGGGTGGAATCCCACCTGAACAGCTGGTTCCAGTCGGCATCCCGCAGCGCGCCGGGCACGTGGGGAATCGCGGTCGCGGATCAGGAGGGGCGGCTCATCTGGTCGGTGCGCCCTGAGGAGCCCCTCGTCCCCGCCTCAACGGTCAAGCTCTTCACGACAGGTTTTGCCCGGAGCATCCTCGGCGGCAATGCCCGCCGGCCGACTCGCGTCGTCGGCACCGGCCATCTCAACTCGCAGACCGGCGAGTGGGTCGGATCGTGGGCGCTGGAGCTCAACGGAGACGTGACGTTCGAGCGGGCCGAGGGCTCCGGCCCGACGCTGCTCGACCTGGCCCAGCAGCTCGCCAATGCAGGCGTCCGCCGGCTGACCGGCCCGCTGCAGGTGCAGAGCGCCGACGGTCCGGCCGATGCCATCTACCCCGATGCCTGGTCCGCCCGCCACCGCGGCCGCATCTTCGCTCCGCTCATCGGGCCCCTGACGCTCCACGAGAATGTCATCTGGTTCACGGTCCGCCCCGGGACGCGGGTGGGCTCGCGCGCCATCGTGGTCGACGAGTCGCCGCAGGGGCTCTCGTCGATCATCAGCGTGACCGCCACGACGCGCCGCGGGCGCCGCTCCCATCTCGCCTTCCGGCCGAAGGCGGGCGGGGGCTGGGTCGTGAGCGGCACGATCGGCCAGCGGGCCGGCGCCCGCCGCTTCTCGGCCACCTCCACCAACCCGAAGGTGGTGCTGAACGCCGCGTGGGCGTACGCGCTCCGGCGGGTCGGCATCACCTGGACCGCCACCGGCTTCCCGCCGGCGGGACCCAACACCCCGCGCGTGCTGGCCGAGGTGAACTCGCCGGTACTCGACTCGGTGGCAAGCGAAGTCAACCGCCGCAGCCTCAACATCGGCGCCGAACTGCTGCTCCAGTGGGCGGCCGGCCGCGGGGAGCAGGCACCGGCCGCGCTCATGCAGCACATCCGCGACATCACCGGGTACCAGAACGGCGTCCACCTGGTTGACGGCAGTGGGCTCTCGAGCGAGGACCGGGTCACGCCGTCCACCTTCGTGGCCTACCTGGCCAAGTTCCCGATGACCTCGGCGGGCCGGAATTTCCCGCAGCTCCTGCCGGCCAACGGCTCCGGAACGCTGCGGCGGCTGAATACCGGCTTCCCCGGCTCCGGCGTCGTGCGCGCGAAAACCGGCACGCTCAGCGACGTCTCGACGGTGGTCGGCTATCTCGGTCGGGCCGACGGGGTGCTTCTCGTCTCGCTCATGTACAACGGGCCCCGCCCGTGGGCGGCCCGCCAGGCGCAATGGCGGCTCTTCCGCGAGCTCGGCGCCGACGGCGTCGTGATTCCGGCGGACAGCACCGCCGACACCTCGATTCAGCTCGGTGGTGAGCCGACTGCTCCGCCGGTCTGGTGGCAGCGCCCGGAGCCAAAGGACAGCACGAAGAGCAGCGACGCGACCGCCGACAGCGCGAAGGCCGACACCACACAGTGATCGCGCAGGCACCCAGCAAAAGGGGGGCACCGGTGACCGGTGCCCCCCTTTCTGCTTCCGTCCTTCCGACTCAGACCTTGCGGGCTCCGACGACGATGAGCCCGATCCCCGCGACGACCGCGATCCCGCTCAGGATCGGCGACACCGGCACCCGGTGCTCGCGCTCTGCGGTTGCCTGGATCGGCCCTACGTCGAGCACCTTCTCCCGCCGGGTGAACGAAAATCCGCCCAGCGCGAAGCCCAGCACACCCGCCACGAGCAGGATGATCCCCACGAGCGTCGCGACTTTCATGGTCGGCTCAATCGATCGGTCGCCGTCCCTGGATCACGCGGATCAGGACGACGACGATGGCGAGGACCAGCAGAATGTGAATGAAGCCACCCATCGTGTACGACGTCACCACTCCCAGCAGCCACAACACGAGCAGGATCACGAAGATGGTCCAAAGCATAGCCCCTCCTGAAAGAGCGTGACTCGCGGGTTGTATACGGCGATGGCCCGAACGTATCGCCCGGATTCGAAAAAGGCGGTGACCGTGGTCACCCGGTGCGCTGGACGCGGCGCACGCGGGCGCCTAGCTTCAGTCTCCCCCTCCCACGGACCAATCAGATGGCGACCATGGCCCCTCCGCCGGCGCCTGTCGAAGCGCCGACCTTCGAGCCGTACGTGCCCGCCAGCAAGTCGCCCGCCGAGCTGACGATCCGCGCGCTGGTACTGGGCTCGGCGCTCGGCGTGATCTTCGCGGCGTCCAGCGTATACCTGGCGCTCAAGATCGGCCTCACCGTCTCCGCGTCGATCCCGATCGCGGTGCTCTCGGTCGCCTTCTTCGGGACCCTCGGGCGGTCGACGATCCTCGAGAACAACATCGTGCAGACCACGGGGTCGGCGTCCGACTCGATCGCCGCCGGCATCGTGTTCACCCTGCCCGCGATCCTGCTGATGGGGTATGACCTCACCGTCTCCCGCATCACCGTCATCGCGCTCGTCGGCGGGCTCATCGGCGTCCTCATGATGATTCCCCTCCGCAAGGCGCTCATCGTCAAGGAGCACCGCAACCTCCGCTACCCGGAGGGAACGGCCTGCGCGGAGGTTCTGATCGCCGGGGAAAAGGGCGGGCTGCAGGCGAAGCTTCTCTTCCAGGCGTTCGGCCTGGCGTTCGTCTACAAGTTTCTGATGGCGGGGCTCAAGCTCTGGAAGGAGTACCCCGGCCGGGTCTCGACGTTCTACAACGGTGCATCGATTTCGGCCGAGGTCTCGCCCGAGCTGCTGGGGGTGGGGTACATCATCGGACCGCGGATCGCCGGCTTTCTCTTCGCGGGCGGCTGCATCGCATACCTGGTGCTGATCCCGGCGATCAAGCTGTTCGGTGCCGGCCTCACGACGACGATCTTCGCCGAGACCAAGCTGATCCGCGACATGAGCCCGGGCGAAGTCCGGGGCAACTTCGTCTTCTACATCGGCGCCGGCGCGGTGGCCGCCGCCGGGATCATCGCCCTCCTCCGGGCGTTGCCGACGATCATCGCCGCGTTCCGGTCGGGGTTCCAGGATCTGCGATCCACCGTCGGCGGAGCCGCGGCGCGGATCCGCACCGAGAGCGATCTGCCGATCTGGGTGACGCTCGCCGGCTCGCTGGTGCTGGTCCTGCTCCTCACGGTGCTGCCGCAGGTGGGCGTCAATCTCCTCGGCGCAGTGCTGATCATCGTGTTCGGCTTCTTCTTCGTCGTGGTGTCGTCGCGCATCACCGGCGAGATCGGCTCCAGCGCCAATCCCATCTCCGGCATGACGATCGCCGCGCTGATCGGGACCTGCGCCGTCTTCCTCCTGATCGGCTGGACCGGGGTGGACCACCGGGTGGGTGCGCTCTCGATCGCGGGCGTGATCGCGGTGGCGGCGAGCAACGGCGGCGCCACCAGCCAGGACCTCAAGACCGGCTTCCTGGTGGGCGCCACGCCGCGCCGCCAGCAGATCGCGATCATGATCGGCGTCGTGACGTCGGCGATGGCGATCGGCTGGACGCTCACCCTCCTCAACGCCACCTACACCAACATCGTCCCCGAGTCCCATCCCGGCGTCGCGATGCACGCGGCTGCGCCCGGCGTGGCCGAGCGCTCGGTGACGAGCACCGGCGAGCGGCTGTCGCACGCCGGGCGGCAGTGGGAAGTGATCCGGGTGAACATCCCGACCGACGGCGTGCAGCCCGGGAAGTACCTGATCGACCCGGCCACGAAGGAGATCGCGTTCCTGGTCGATCCCGGAATCGGTGGCCGGGTGCGTGAGCTCAACGGCAAGCCGGTGACCAAGCTCGACTCGCCGAAGGCCACCATCATGGCGCTGGTGACCGACGGTATCCTCACCCGGAAGCTGCCGTGGGGCCTGGTGCTGATCGGCGTCTTCCTCACCTTCGCGATCGAGCTGATGGGGCTGCCATCACTCCCGGTGGCGGTCGGCGTATACCTTCCCATCTCGACGTCTTCGGCGATGTTCGCGGGCGGCGCGGTCCGCTGGCTGGTGGAGCGGCGACTCCGCGGGCAGCAGCGGACGCTCGCGGAGATCGAGTCGGGCCCCGGCGTCCTCTTCTCCAGCGGCCTCATCGCGGGCGGCTCGATCGCGGGGATTGCCGTGGCGGCCGTGGCCGCCACCTTCGTGGCGAAGGCCGAGGTCGCGCAGGTACCGGCGGCCGAGTACCTGGCCCACATCGCCGGGCTGTCGCAGCGCGCGGGCGCGTTCGCGACCAGCGACCTGGCGGCAACGATCATGTTCTGCCTGCTCGCCGCGGTGCTGTACCGGGTCGCGCGACGCTGATGACCGAACACTTTCACGAGGCTCCAGGCATGCTGCTGCAAAAGGATCTGCCCGACCATCACGATGCCGAGCTGGTGCTCAGAGCGTACGAGCTTCGGCGCGAGCCGGTCATGCGCGAGGCGCGGGATGCGCTGACCGCCGACTACTGGCCCCGAAACGCGGAGGAGGCCGTAGCCATCACCCGCGCCGATCATCCGCTCAACAAGGCCTACCGCCAGGTCGTCGGGTACTGGGAGATGATTTACGGCATGGCGGTCCACGGTATCGTGCACGCCGACTACCTGGTGGAGAACTGCGGCGAGGGGCTGTTTCTGTTCACGCGGGTCGAGCCGTATCTGGACGAGCTCCGCGCGCAGTCGTCGCCACGATCGTTCCACAACACGGAGTGGGCCGCCCGCGAGACCGCGGCGGGACGGCGGATGATGGAATCCCTCCGGCCCCGCATCGCCCGGATGGCGGCGGCGCGCGCATGAGGTCCGAGTCCCTGGGCTTCCTCAAGCGGCTGCTCGACACCCCGGGCCCGTCGGCCTTCGAGTCGGCCCCCGCGCGGGTCTGGCGGACCGAGGCGAAGACGATCACGGCCGAAGTGGACGTGGACGTGACGGGAAACTCCTGGGCACGGCTCAATGGCGCCGGGAAGCCGCGCATCATGCTCGCCGGTCACATGGACGAGATCGGCGTGATGGTGAGCCACGTCGACGACGACGGCTTCCTCAGCTTTCAGCCGATCGGCGGCTGGGACAGCCAGGTCTTCGTCGGCCAGCGCATCGTCCTCATGGGGCGGGGCGGCGTGGTCAGCGGCGTGGTCGGCAAGAAGGCGATCCATATCATGGACAAGGACGAGCGGGAGAAGATCTCCAAGATCGAGGACCTCTGGATCGACATCGGCGCCGGCTCGAAGGCCGAGGCGCTGACGCGGGTGCGCGTGGGCGACCCGGGCGTCCTCGCCTCCCAGGTTCTCGAGTTCCCCAATGGCCGGCTCGTCAGCCGCAGCATCGACAACCGGATCGGCTCGTTCATCGTGCTGGAGGCGCTGCGGCTCCTCGCCGCCGACCCCCCGGCGGCATCGGTGGTGGCGGTGGCCACGACCAGGGAGGAGATCTCGTCGAACGGGGGCGGTGCCCGGCCTCTCGCCACGCACCTCGACCCGACGGTGGCGATCGTCGTCGACGTCACCCACGCCACCGACTATCCCGGCATCGACAAGCGACGTCACGGCGAGTTCCGCCTCGGCGGCGGCCCCGTCCTGTCGCGCGGAGCGTCGGTGAACTCGGCGGTGTTCGAGCTGCTGGCGGAAACGGCGGAGCAGGAGGGGATTCCGCACGCGGTCGAGGCGGCGTCGCGCGACACGCATACCGACGCGGAAGCGATCTTCAACGCGCATCGCGGCGTGGCGACCGCGCTGGTGTCGGTCCCGAACCGCTACATGCACAGCCCGAACGAGATGGTGGCGCTGACGGATCTCGAGCGGACCGCGCAGCTGCTCGCGGCGGTGTGCCGGCGGATCACGGAGGAGACGGACTTCGTACCGCGGTAGGGGTCGCCGGGTTCAGGCGTTGAGCTGGACCAGCGCCTTCTGCGCCGCCTGGCGCACCTCGGCGTCATCGTCGGTGAGGAGGGGCTGAAGGATCGCCGCGGCCGCCGGCGTGCTCGCGAGCCGGAGACCCTCGATCGCGGCGAGGCGCAGCGCCAGCGGCTTCCGGTTGAAGAGCCGCCGTCCCGGCGCCGCCGCCCGCGCCAGCGCCTGCACCGCCTCGGCGGTTCCGATCCGCCCGAGTGCGAGCAGCATTTCCCGCGTGATGTCCGGGTGGCTCTCCTCCTCCAGCAGCACCGCCAGCGTCATCGCGAGTCCCCGGCCGCGCCGGCCATCGATCCCCTGCACTGCCTGGAGGCGGACGGTTGGCGACGGATCCCGCATCGCCTGGCGGAGGAGCTCGATCGTGGCCGGCGTTCCGATCTTCGAAAGCGCCCCCGCCACCGAACGGCGCACCCGCTCATCCTCGTGTGACAGATGCTTCCCGAGCCGCGGCACCGCGGCCTCGATCCGCAGCTCCCCGCAGAGATCGGCCACGTTGCGCACGACGAACCACTCGTCGTGCGTCAGCATGTTGACCAGCAGGTCGGTGCCGGCGGTCATCTGGCGCAGCGCGGCATAGTAGGCGCGACGCTCGCCGATCGACGACGCCGAGGCGAGCAGGCCGAGGAGGACCTCGGTGGCGTCGGCGCCCATCCGCTTGAGCACCGGCAGGGCGCGGACGCGCTGCGGCCCCGTCACCATGCGCGCGACGTGCTCGAGCACCGAGCGCGGGAGCATCCGCCGGAGCGCGATAGAGTACGCCCGTCCGAACGACGCGTCGCCCGCGCGCTCCTCGGCGGTCACCAGCGTGCCGGCGGCGCGCACGACCTCGCCCCACTGCCCGCGGCTGACGGCGCCGTCCACGCAGGCGACGATCTCGTTGAGCAGGTCGGGCACTGCGCGATCCGACGGATCCCGGTCGAGCTGCTCGAGGAGCCGGTCGAGCCGGCCCGTCGCCTCATCGATCGCCCTGAACTCGGTGACTTCGACCGGCGAGTCGGGCTGGACGTCGTCGCCGAGCTCCTCGTACACGCTCCAGTCGCCCGCGACCGTGGCATCCTCCGGCGCCGGCGGCGCGATGACCAGCCCGACCTCGGCGCCATTCACCGATGCCGCCAGCTCGTACACCGAGCGATAGCGGCCGCCGGGGGCGGCCAGCGCGCGCAGCAGGTCGAGCAGGAGCGCGGGGGAAATGCCGGCGGGTGTGCGGATCTCACCAACGCCATGAAGGAGGAGCTGCTGCCTGAGCGGGAAGACGCCGGCGATCTTCTCCGGAATGTCCGACCCGTTGACGCGGAAGCTCTTGGGCGTCACCCGGAGATCCATGGCCCGATTGTCCATGCTCGCGAGCAGGAGCCGGAACGCCGCGACCTGCTCTTCGCGAGCCTCCGGCTTGTCGCGGAGCAAAGTGAGGACGCAGGCGAAATTCGCCGCAACCGAGGCAGGTGAGGTCATAGAGGGCGACGGGAACTCCGCCGCAGTCCCAAGTTAATCCGTCAACCGCGTGACCGGCAATGCGCGGCGAGAGCCGCGACCACCGCCGCTCGTCCCGGTCCGGAGGGCCGAAGGCCGAGTCGGCGCGCGAGCTCGGCGGGCGCCGGCAATGCGGGCACATCGCCGGTCGCCCCGAGGACGCGAACCGCCGGCGCGTCGAGAGCGATGCGGCCGTGCTCCAGCAGGATGGCGCGATCGAGGCTCTCGATCACCAGGTCGGCGTCATGCGTCACCGCAACCACCGCCGCACCAGCGGCGCGAACAGCACGCACCGCGCGCTCCACGATCCGCTTGCCGGTCGCATCGAGTCCGGCCGTCGGCTCATCCAGCAGCAGCAGGCCGGGCCGCGCGGCGAGCGCCGCGGCCAGCGCCACGATGCGGCGCCGCGGAACCGGGAGGTCGTAGGGATGGGTCTCCGCCCACCGGGATAGATCCAGCTCGACGAGCAGTTCATCGGTTACCTCGGCGATCCGCCCGGCGTCCCAGCCGAGCTGGCGCGGACCGAAGGCGATCTCCGCGCGCACCGTGCGCTCGAAGAGCTGCGCCTCCGGATGCTGAAAGGCATATCCCGCCACATCGGCGAGATCCTCGGGATGCCGGCCGGCCGTCGCCCGGCCGGCCACCTCCACCATGCCCGAAACCGGATGGATCAGCGCCATCGCCGCGCGAAGGAGAGTCGTCTTCCCCGCGCCGTTGGGACCCACGAGCGCGATGCCCTCGCCCGCCGCGATGGAAAGCGACACGCCGTCGATCGCGGGAGCCGCCGCACCGGGATAGCGCACGGTGGCGCGATCGAGCCGGAGCATCGGTGTCAGCTCCACCGCGCCACGCCTTCCTCGACCGTGAGCGGATACGGTGGCGCGAGCGAGGCCGGCGCCACGTCGAAGTGCGCCGCAGCGCCGCGGGCGAGGCTGGCGATCGGGGTGCTGCCGCCGGCGTGTCGCCACAGCTCGTCGCCCGCGAGGAGATCGCGCGGCGCTCCGTCGAGCGCGATTCGCCCCTGGTCGAGCACGATCAGCCGGTCGGCGAGCGCCGCCATCCCGTCGGCATCCTCGCTGGCGATGACCACCGCCGCCCCCCGGTCGGCCTCGGCCCGCAGCACCGATGAGAGCGCGCCGCGTCCCGCACGATCGAGCGCCGACGCCGGCTCGTCGAGCAGCCACAGCGCCGGTGAGAGGACCAGCATCGCCGCGATGACGACGCGCTGCAGCTCGCCGCCCGAGAGCGCGGCGGGATCGCGCCCACTCAGGTGGCTGATCCCCAGCCGACCGAGCGCGGCGTCGACCGCGTCACGGATGCGCTCGATCGGCCAGCCGATGTTCGCGGGGGCGAAGGCGACCTCCTCCCATACCGTGGCGGCAACCCCGGAGAGCTGGACGCCGGGTGTAGCGGTCACGTAGCCGATTCGTCCGGCGAGCGCGAGCCGTCCGGCCGGGTCGTGCGGATCGGCCCCCAGTGCCGTCACCGCCCCGGTAAGGGTCCCGCCGGTATGCCGCGGCGCGAGGCCGGCCGAGACGAGGAGCAGCGAGCTGCACCCGGCCCCGAGCGAGCCGAAGAGCCAGCTGATGCTGCCGCCCATGATCTCGAGCGAGAGGTCGGTGAGCGCCGGCGCTGTGCCGGCGTCGCCATAGCGGAGCGTCACCCCATCGAATCGGAGTGCCGTCACCGGAGCAGCCGCCACGCGAGCGCGCCCACGACGAGCACCGGCAGTCCGAGGCGGATGAGGCGGTCGGGTGCACGGTCGGGGGGCGGGTCGAGGGGAGTGCGCGCCACGCGGGCGTCGAGTCCGCGGGTCTCCAGCGCCATGGCGCGGTCATCCACCTCGCTGAGCATCCCGAGCACGAGGGGCGTCGTCAGCGGTGCGAGGCCGCGGAGGCGGCGGATGGGGCCGCCACCGAACCGGAGTCCCCTCGCGCGCTGCGCTTCGAGGATCATCGCCGCGCGATGCCGGAAACGCGGCGCGGCCTGCAGCGTCGCGACCAGCAGGTAGGCGGCGTGGAACGACCAGCCCCGTGCCGCGACGGCGTCGAGAAACCGCGAGGGATCGAAGCAGGCGAAGAGCGCAAGCGACGCCGTCGCGACGGCCCCGAGCCGGGCACCCTGTGCCAGCGCGGCCTCGAGCCCCGCCCGCGACACGCTGATGGGCCCGAGATCCACGCGGCTGCCGTGGCCGAACACCGCGAGCAGAAGGAAGAGGAGCAGCCAGAGCGGCAGGCAGACCAGGAGCGCACGAACGGCGGATCGGCCGACACCGGTGGCGATCGCGAGCACCGCGACAACGGCATACAACCCCACGGGCCCGCCCGGCGCCGGCAGGATGAAGGCGAGCGCCGCGATGGCGCCGGTGATGGCAAAGAGGGTGAATGGATGCGCCCGGTGCGCGAGTCCTCCCGCCGGGCTCACCGGGCCAGGGCGCGCCGGGCCCAGGCGTACCGCCCCGCCGCCCGTTCCGGCAGGGCACGCAGAATGGCGCCGACCAGGGCGAAGACGATCGTCTTGTCGAGGAGATCGGTGCCGAGGCTGGACACGGTGACCGCCTGAGCCGTGGTGAGCCCGAAGCGGGTCAGCACGATGGTGACGGCGGTGACACCGGTGGCGGTGACGCCCTTGAAGACGAAGAACGAGATCACCGCGGACAGCGCGCCGGCGGCGAGGCCGACGAGAAGGCCCCACGCGATCGAGCGGGGCAGCGACCGGAATCCGCCGCGCGCCGCGGCGAGCGCGGCGAGCAGCGCAATCAGCAGCTGGACGGCGCCGAACGGCAGCCAGATGAATCCCTCGTACAGGGAGCGAACCCCCTGGCTGACGAGCCCCACGACGACGCCGGCGGCGGGTCCCGCCAGCGCGCTCGTCAGCACCGTTCCCACGGTGTCGAGATAGATCGGAAGGCCGAGCTGATTGACGACGAAGCCGATGGCGAGGTTGATCGCCACAGCCGACGGCACGAGAGCGAGGA
>JBLMWC010000094.1:0-2891 GCA_050257015.1 Bacillota bacterium
GAGATCGCACACCGGAAGGGCGCGCTCGCCCTCATCGATGGCTACCAGGCAGCGGGCCAGGTGCCGGTGGACGTGAAGGCGCTGGGGGTCGACTTCTACTGCGCGGGCGGGCTCAAGTGGCTGCTGGGCGGGACGGGAGTCGCCTTCCTCTACGTGGCCCCCCATCTCACCCGCGCGCTCGCGCCGAGGGCGACGGGGTGGTTCGCGCACCGCGACCAGTTCCGCTTCGACCCGCGCGCGCTGGTGCGTCACGACGATGCGCGCCGCTTCGAGGCCGGCACCCCGCCCCTCATGCCGGTCTACGCCCAGCTCGGGGGGCTCGAGATCCTGGAGCAGATCGGGAGCGCGGAGATCCGCCGCCGCACGATGGAGCTGACGGAGGATCTGATCGAGTGCGCGCGCGCGGCGGGACTCCGGCCCAAGGTCGCCCCCGATCCGGCGGAGCGCACGGGCATCGTCATGCTCCCGAGCGCGGATCCGCATCGGGACGTCCAGCGGCTGGCCGACGCGCACATCGTGACCGATGCGCGCCCGGGCCACGTCCGCGTCTCACCCTATTTCTACAACGTGCGGGACGACCACCGCGCCGCGATCGAGCGTCTCACCCGTGAGTGAACCGAAGAGCTTTCCCAACAGCCCCTTCCGCAAGAGCGGCGACATGAAGCGGCCGACCGAGGACGAAGTCCTCCTCGAGGGCCCGCAGACACGCTACCGCCCCGACGCGCTCCTCAAGACCGACCCGTGGCGGGTCTTCCGCATCATGGGGGAGTTCGTCGAGGGGTTCGACAACATGGGGGACATCCTCGACGGGGTGACGATCTTCGGCTCGGCCCGGACTCCGCCGACCGATCCCCACTACCAGGCCGCCGTCGCCACCGCGCGCATGCTGGCCGAAGCCGGCTGTCCGATCATCACCGGTGGCGGCCCCGGTATCATGGAAGCCGCCAACCGCGGCGCGGTGGAGGGCGGCGGCCTCTCGATCGGGTGCAACATCGAGCTGCCGTTTGAGCAGGGGACCAATCCCTACGTGCGCCGCAGCATCAACTTCCGCTTCTTCTTCGTGCGGAAGACGATGTTCGTGAAGTACTCCACGGCGTTCATCGTCTTCCCCGGCGGGTTCGGCACCCTCGACGAGCTGTTCGAGGCGCTGACGCTGATTCAGACCGGCAAGGTCAAGCACTTCCCGGTCATCCTCTTCGGCACGGCGTACTGGGCCGGCCTGGTGGACTGGCTGAAGCAGACGGTGGTCCACGAGGGGAAGATCGCCGCTCCCGATCTCGAGCTCTTCCGCCTGACCGACGATCCCCGCGAGGCGGCCGACATCGTCATTCGCGCCCGCGAGGAGCGGCCGGCGATCCCCATCGCCGGCGAAGCCGACTTCCAGTACCCCGACCAGTGACCACGCTGCGGCCGCGGCCGTACGCGATGTACGCCCTGGGGCTGCTCGCGCTCATCAATCTCCTCAGCTACGTCAATCGCAGCGTCGTCTTCGCCCTCTTCGAGGCGATCAAGCACGACCTCGGCGTTACCGATGCGCAGCTCGGATGGGTCGCGTCGGCCTACGTGCTCGTCTTCTCGCTCGCCGCGCTGCCGTTCGGCGTGCTGGGCGACCTCCGCTCACGCCGCGCGGTGATCACCGGCGGCGTGCTCGTGTGGAGCGCGTTCACGGTGCTGAGCGGCGTCGTGAGCACGTTCGGCGGCCTCCTCCTCTGCCGCGCGGCGGTCGGGCTGGGCGGCGCCGCATTCGGCGCGGCGTCGCAGTCGCTCGTGGCCGACTACTTCCCGACCCGCGGCCGCGCGTTCGCGATGGGCATACTCTCGGCCGGCATCACCGTGGGCGGGGTGCTCGGCATCTGGCTCGGCGGGCGGCTCGAGGCGGCGTACGGCTGGCGCACGGCGCTCGTCGCGGTCGGCGTGCCCGGCTTCCTCCTCGCCGTGCTCTCGGCGCGCCTCCGCGATCCGACCCGGTCGCTCGACCGCCTCTCCCTTCGCACCTACCTCCGCGACATCGAGCTCGGCCTCAACGCGGTGGCGCGTCACTTCCTGCCGCTCATCGTGGCGATCATCGCGGGCGGCGCGGCCGCGCTCTGGCTGAGCCGGAACAACGACAGCAAGGCGGACGTCGCCGTCTTCGCCACCGCAGTGGCGATCGGCTTCGCGTTCAACATCCGGCGCTGGGTCCTGCGGATCAATCAGGTGGGATTGCGGGCCGGGCCGCCGGGCCGGCTGAGCGGCGCGTTCGATGAGCTGGTGCGTGCGCTCGGCATGGTGCTTCGCACGCCGACGCTGGTGTACGTCTTTCTCGGCGGCGCGCTGATCTCCTTCGGGATGAACGGGATCGTCGGCTGGGCGCCGACGTTCATGTCACGCGAGCTCGGGCTCACGGTGAGCCAGGCGGCGGTGCTGCTCGGCACCTGGGGACTCGTCGCGGGGACGGCGGGCGCGCTCTTCGGCGGTCTGCTGGCGGACTTCCTTCGGCGCTACACCGACACGTCGCGCGTGCTGACGATCTCGTTCGGGCTCCTGATCGGCGGACCGCTCGCGATCTGGCTGCTGACGGTTCGCGACATGGCGCAGTTCGTCCCCATCTTCTGCGCGGCGTTCTTCTTCCTCTCCTGGTTCAACGGGCCGATCGCGGCGATCATCTTCGATGTGGTCCCCGCCCGCATCAGCGCGACCGTCGCCGGAGCCTATCTCCTCTTCATCCACCTGGCGGGCGACGCGATCTCGTTCCCGCTGGTCGGGGCGTTGTCGGATCGCTTCGGCATCAGCACGGCGGTGCTGGTGCTCCCGAGCGTGGCGATCGCCGGCGGGCTGATCGTGGCGCTCGGGATCCGGACGGTGGGACGAGACATGGCGCGGGTCGCTGTCGCCGCGCCGGGGTGAGGACG
>JBLMWC010000095.1:0-4058 GCA_050257015.1 Bacillota bacterium
ACGTTCGCGCCGGACGAGGTGCCCGCGAAGAGCCCCTCCTCCCGCGCGAGCCGCCGGGCCATCGCCTCCGCATCGGCGGTGGAGATCGGGACGATCTCGTTCACCAGCGCCGGATCCCACAAGGGCGGCGCGTAGCCGATCCCGATTCCCTCGATCCGGTGGGCGCCGGGCTTCCCGCCGGAGAGTACCGGGGACTCCGCCGGCTCCACCGCAATGATCTCCACGTCCGGGTTGTGCCGCCGCAGCACGGTGGCGACGCCGCGGAGCGACGCGGCCGTCCCGATCGCCTGCACGAAGGCATCCACCCGACCGCCCGTCTGATCGCGGATCTCCTCGCCCATCGGGTGGTAGCCGGCGATGCTGTCACTGTTGTTGAGCTGGTCGGTCCAGTAGGTGTCGGGCTCCCGGCTGATCGCGCGCGCGGCGTCGATCATGTCGAGGATGAGCTTCCGGTTGATGAGGCCGTCCTCGCTCTCCACCAGCGTCAGCTCCGCGCCGAACGCCGCCATCTGGGTCAGCTTCTCCTCGCTGAACGCCCGCGAGCTGACGATCCGGAGCCGGTAGCCCTTCGCGGCGCACACGAGCGCGAGCGATGCGCCGGTGCTGCCGCCGGTATACTCCACGATGGCATAGCCGGGCTGGAGCCGGCCGTCGCGCTCGGCGCCCGCGATCATCGCCTGCGCCATCCGGTCCTTCATGCTCCCGGTCGGGTTCTGCCCTTCGAGCTTCACGAAGATCCTGGCGCAGCCGGGCGGCACCACCCGGCGCAGCTCCACCAGCGGGGTGTGGCCGATCGCCTCGAGCACACTGCGGCTGACAGTCATCACCGGCTGGCCCTCTCCGCTGGTTCCATTAGTGTAGTGGTCCGCGAGAACGATATTCGATTCGGGCATTTCATTGCGCCTTCCATCGGAGCTCTGATGACGGCAGCCGTGACTCTGGACCTGCTCGCCGGGACGTTCGCGATCTGCCGCCTGCCGCCCGACGCGGCGGTGCCGGAGTGGGCCACCGTGCCGGGGCCCTTCCTTTCCATCAGCCGCACCGTCGACGAGCTGTCGATCACGGCACCCGAGCGCGTGGTGCCGGCCGGCGTCCGCTCGCAGCGGGACTACCGGGCGCTTCGCGTCCGTGGCGTGCTGGCGCCGGAGCTGGTCGGCATCCTGCTCTCGATCGCGGAGCCGCTCGCGAAGGCCGGCGTCAGCATCTTCGCCGTCTCCACCTTCGACACCGACTACGTGCTGGTGAAGGCGCGGGACCTCGCGGCCGCGCTGGATGCGCTGCGAGGTGCCGGTCACCAGATCGCCGGCGAGGTCTAGCAGCCCTCTTCCGGCCTCGGCATCAGCAGCAGCTGACGGAATCGCGGATCCCGCTCGATCGGCGCGAAGCTCGGGTCGCAGCGCAGATGCAGCTGGAAATGGAGATCGTTGCGCGGCGAATACCGTCTGAGCCAGCCGACGGCGCGCGTGACGTCCCCCAGTCCCGCATAGGCGTTCGCGAGAAACACCGCCGTATGGAGCGGCAACGGCGAGTACGCCGCCGCCTCGGAATCGGCCTGCTGCAGAAGGCGCCGGGCTTCCGCGCGGTTCCCGGCGCGGGCTTCGGCCAGCGCCATCCCCGCGGTGGTGTTGAGGGCTTCGACGTCGGTGGTGAGCCGGGCGGAGGCGGCGAAGGCGGCCCGCGCCCGCGCGTAGTCGCCCCGTTCGACGGAGGTGTAGGCCACTGTGGTGCGGCCCAGCAGATAGGTGGGGTCGAGCGCGACGACGCTGTCTCCCCAGTACGCCGCGCTGTCATACTGGTGACGCCACTGATGCGCGATCGCCAGAAACGAGAGTCCCAGCAGGTAGGTCGGGTTCGCCGAGATCGCGCGCCGCCAATCCTGGAACGCCTCGTCCATCTTCCCACTCTCGGCCAGGCTGAGCGCGAGGAAGTGCCAGGCCGACGCGTTGGTGGAGTCGAGCGCGAGCGCCTGTCGGGCCGCGCGCAGCGCCGGGGCGACATCGGTCGGGTCCAGGATTCGGCTCACCATGGCCTGCGTGGCCCAGGCATCAGCGCTCGAGCGGTCGGCGGCGAGCGCGCGGTCGGATGCCTTTACCGCCAGCCGGACCAGACTGTCGCGCGGCACGCCGGGAAAGAATCCCCGCTCGTACGCGCGAACGCAGGTCTTCGCCAGGCCGGCCCACGCATCGGCGTAGTTCGAGTCGCGCGCTACGGCGGTCGAGAACGTCTGCATCGCCTCGGCGGCTCCCGCCGGGGTGCGCTGCTCGTACGCGTGGAGGCCGCGGCGATAGAGGGCGACGACGGCGGGGTCGCGAGGGCTCGGTGCCGGCCGCCGCTGCGCGAGGAGCCAGGCGCCGAAGGCCGCCGCCACGAGAAGCACGCCCGCGGCGCCGATCCAGCGGCGCCAATGCGCTCGTTCGGGCGCGGCCGGCCGGCGCAGCGCTTCCGCGAAGGACGTGACGTCCGGAAAGCGATCGGCCGGCACCCGGTCGAGCGCCCGCAGCACCGCCCGCTCGATGCCGATCGGAACCGCCGGACGCACGGGGCGGATCGCGCGGGCGGGCTCCGACAGCCGGCGGGCGAGGATCGCCTGGGCGGTGGGGCCGGTAAACGGCGGCTCGCCGGCGAGCATCTCATAAAGGACGCAGGCCAGACTGTACTGGTCGCTCCGCGCGTCCACCGTCTGGCCGCCGGCCTGCTCCGGGCTCATGTAGACCGGCGTGCCGATGCTGAGACCGGTGCTGGTCAGCCGGTCGCTGCCGGTCTCCATCAGTGCCCGGGCGATGCCGAAGTCGGCGACGTAGGTGCGGCCGCCGGCGAGGAGGAGATTCTCGGGCTTGATGTCGCGGTGGACGATCCCTTCGCGATGCGCGGCCTCGAGCGCCGCCGCCGTGTCGTCCACGATGCGGAGCGCGTCGTCAATCGGCAGCTGCTGCTCGCGATCCAGGCGCGCGCGGAGCGACTCCCCGGCGACATACGCCATCGCATACCAGGGGAGCGGAAGCCCGTCGGGTCCGGCGATGACGCCGGAATCGAGGACCGGGATGACGTTGGGGTGCTGGAGGCGGGCGGTGAGCCGGATCTCGCGGACGAAGCGGTCCACCCCGATCGCTCCGGCGAGATCGGGATTCAGTACCTTGATGGCGACCGGGCGATCGTGCCGGAGATCCTGGGCCAGCCACACGGAGGCCATTCCGCCGCGGCCGAGCTCGCGATCCACGGTGTACCGGTCGGCCAGCGCCGCGCGCAGGCGGTCGAGCATGTGGGGGAGAATACCGGCAGGTCGCGCAGTCCGCCAGAACGGGCGGGGCGGCGACCGCCCAGCGAGAAAGGAAGGTCACCGATGACGGGCCCCGCGATCCCTCTCAAGGAATTCAGCCAGGAGATGGCCAGCACCCGACGGCTGCTCGAGCGCGTCCCCGGCGACAAGGGCGAGTGGAAGCCGCACGAGAAGTCGTTCCCGCTGGGCCACCTCGCGCAGCTCGTCTCGTGGATACCGGGTTGGATCACATCGACGCTGCGCGAGCCGCACATCGACCTGGCGAAGGCGGGTGGCTACAGCTTCGAGCCGACCTCAGCACTGCTGGAAGTGTTCGACCGCAACGTGAAGGAGGCGGCGGCGGCACTCGCGGAGGTGACGGGCCCCGCGCTGGACGAGCCGTGGTCGCTCCGGCACGGGGAGCGGGTGCTGTTCACGACGCCGCGCGGCGAGACGGTGCGCGGGCATCTCAACCACCTGATCCACCACCGCGGCCAGCTCACGGTGTACCTCAGGCTGGTGGATGTGCCGCTGCCGATGATCTACGGACCGACGGCGGACGAGCCCTGGCAGGCGTGAGCGCCGATCCGGCTCAGGGCGCGCAGCATCGCGTCCCACGTGCGATCGATGTCGGCGTCGGTGGTACGCCAGTTGGTGATCGTCCCGCGCGCGGCGGGAACACCGCGGTAGAGCGTCGGCGTCATGAAGGCGCCGCCGTCGGCCTGCAGTGCCGCGAGAAACCGATCGCGGAGCGCGGGGTCGTCGCCCGGCGAGAGGGCGAAGCAGAATCCGTTGAGGCGGA
>JBLMWC010000096.1:0-14201 GCA_050257015.1 Bacillota bacterium
CGTGTCGCCCAGCTGTATCTCGGTCCCACTCTCACCGCCCGGCTGCGCTCGCGGCTGGACGAGGTCGCATGAAGACCGGTCTTTCCCAGCACACCGGGCTCCGTCAGGAGCTGCGGGTCAATCCGCGGCTCTATCAGGCCATGGACATGCTCTACATGCCCATGATGGACCTGCAGCAGCACCTCAAGCAGGAGCTGCTGGCGAACCCCTTCCTCGAGCTCCTCGAGCCCGAGGAGGAGGAGACGCCGGAGGAGAAGACCGCCGAGCAGGAGAAGGAGAAGGCCGAGAAGGAGGATGAGGTCGACTGGGAGGAGATCCTCCTCAACGGCTTCGAGGTCGGCGGCACGCGCGAGCAGTTCGAGCAGCAGGAATACATCGAGCCGGTCTCGGTCGAGACCCGCGATCTCATCGATCACCTGCGCGACCAGCTCCAGCTGCTCGAGCTGACCCCGCGCCAGCGGCTGCTGAGCGAGGAGTTCCTGGGCAACATCATGGACGACGGCTACCTCGGCTCGACGCTCGAGGAGATCCACGGCTCCGTCAACCAGCTGGTCACCACCCACTTCGCCGAGAGCATCGAGGACGACGAAGTGGAAGAGGGCGAGGCACCCCGTACTCCTCCTGAGGCTGCGCTGTACAGTTTCGCCGAGGTCGAGGAGATGCTCGGCATCATGCAGCGACTCGATCCGGCCGGGATCTGTGCCCGGGACCTTCGGGAGTGCCTCCTCCTCCAGCTGGCCGATCAGGGCGACACCACCTCGCTGACCTATCGACTCGTGTCCGACGCCTTCCCGGATCTGATCGCGCACCGGTGGAACGACCTGGCCAAGCGGTTCGGCGTGGAGCCGGCCCAGGTGCAGGCGGCGGCCGACGAGCTTGCGCGGTTCGACCCGAAGCCCGGGCTCCGCCACTCGAGCCATGGCGACGGCTACATCATTCCCGATCTGATCGTCGACAAGATCGACGGCCGCTACCACGTCTTCCTGAACGACACCGGAATGCCGCGGCTTCGGCTCAGCCGCTCGTACCAGGAAGTGGCCCGGGACAAGAAGAAGATGACGCCGGAGAACCGTGAGTTCATCGCGTCGAAGATGAACAGCGCCAACTGGATGATCCAGGCGATCGAGCAGCGCCGCCAGACGATGCTCAAGGTGATGAACTTCATCGTCGACCGGCAGCGGGAGTTCTTCGAGAAGGGGATCGAGTACCTGCGCCCGCTCACTCTCCGCGAGGTCGCGGAGGTGATCAACATGCACGAGTCCACCGTGAGCCGGGTGACCAACGAGAAGTACGTGCAGACCCCGCGCGGGGTGCTGCCGCTGAAGTTCTTCTTCTCCAGCGCGCTCTCGACCTCCTCGGGCGAGGACGCCAGCGCGCGCTCCATCCGCGCCAAGCTCGAGAAGATGGTGGCCGAGGAGAGCAGCGCCAAGCCGCTCACCGACCAGCAGATCGTGCACCTCTTCCAGGAGCAGGGCATCCAGATCGCGCGCCGCACCGTCGCGAAGTATCGCGACCAGCTCGGCATCCTGCCGGCCCGCATGCGGAAGCGCGTATGACGCTGCCCGCCGCGCTCGCGGTGGACGTCAGCGTGCTCGTTCCGGCCAAGGACGAGGCGGCCAACCTCCCGGAATTCGTGCGGCTCTGCGACGAGGCGCTGTCGCCCGCGGGGTTCAGCTTCGAGGTGGTCGTGGTTGATGACGGCTCGCGCGACGACACGCCGGCCGTGCTCGGCGACCTCGAGGGCCGCTATCCCTTCCTGCGCTCGGTCCGTCACCGACGCCAGAGCGGAATTGCCGAAGCGCTCCGGTCGGGCGGCGAGGCGGCGCGCGGCGACATCTTCGTCTTCTATCCCGCCGACCTCCAGTATCTGCCCGAGGACATTCCGGCGCTGGTGCGCCCCATTCTCGAGGGGCGTGCCGACATCGTGACCGGCACCAAGCAGGGCCGCTACGAGAAGCGTTTCGTGTCCGGCATCTATAACGGGCTCTGCCGCTGGCTCTTCGGTGTCCGCGTCACCGATCTCAACTCGGTCAAGGCGTACCGCCGCCAGGTGGCGGATGCGATCCCGCTCCGGCCGGACTGGCACCGGTTCATGGTGGTGATCGCCGCGGCGGACGGATATCGGCTGCAGTCCCATCCGGTGCCATTGTATCCGCGGCAGGCCGGGGTGTCGAAGTTCAACTGGCGGCGGATTCCGGTAGGCGTGTTCGACCTCCTCTCCGTCTGGTTCCTGCTCCGCTTCGGGCGGAAGCCGATGCTCTTCTTCGGCGTCGCCGGCGCGGTGCTGTTTCTGATCGGCCTGGTGGTGGGGATCGCCGCGCTGATCCTGCGCTTCGGCTTCAACATCGGCTTTCGCCCGTTCCTGAATCTCGTCGAGACGATGGTGATCAGCGGCATCGCCCTCTTCGGCTTCGGATTCGTCGGCGAGCTCATTGCCGGCATGCGCGAAGAGCAGCGTGAGCTTCTCCGCCGGATGGCCCGCGCCGAGCGCGGCGACAGCGGTCGCTGAGCAGTGCGGGTCGCCTTCCTGACCCACAACTATCCCCGGACTCCAGGCGACCTCTCCGGCGCGTTCCTCGAGACGCTGGCCTCGGCGCTGGTGCGACGCGGGATCGACGTGACGGTGATCGCGCCGAGCGACGCCGGGCTCGGGGGAAGCGAAGTGCGCCATGGTGTCCGGATCCGGCGCGTGCGCTACGCCTCCGCACGGTCGGAGACGATCGCTTACCGGGGCACGATGGCGTCGGCCATCCGCCGTCCGGCCGGGGCGCTCGCGGTGCGGGGACTCTGGCGCGCACTCCGGCGCGCGGCGGCCGGTGAGCTCGCCGCCGGCGCCGATCTGGTGCATGCGCACTGGTGGGTGCCGTCGGGGTGGGCCGTTCCCCCTGGCGCACCGTTCGTCCTCACCTGCCATGGTACCGACGTGGCCCTGCTGGGACGCTCCGCCATCGCGCGCGCGATCGCGCGGCCGGTCTTTGCGCGGGCCCGCGTCGTGACCGCCGTGTCACAGGAGCTGGCGCGACGGATCGCTGCCAGCGTCGGCCGTCTGGTGGACGCGAGCCACGTGCAGCCGATGCCGCTCGATGCCGTCCGGTTCCATCCCGGGCCCGGCGGCGGGGGAGCAGTCGTGGTGGGGCGGCTGAGCGGGCAGAAGCGGGTGGAGCTCGCGATCGGGGCCATCGCCGAGCTCAGCGATCTGGGCCATCCCGTCCCCCTGACGATTGTCGGAGACGGCCCCGCTCGGCCGGCCCTGGAGCGAATCGTCAGGGACCGCCGACTCAATGCCCTCGTCCGCTTCACCGGCACCGTCCCACCGGACGCGGTGTCCGCCCATCTGGCGGCGGCCGACGCGATGCTCTTTCCGGCGGAGGGTGAAGGCTTCGGTCTCGCGGCGGCCGAGGCATTCATGTGCGGGGTGCCCGTCGTGGCGTGCCTGGACGGCGGCGGCGTCCTGGACGTGGTACCGGCAGAGGGCGCCGGGCGGCGCGCGTCGCCCTCGCCGGTCGCGCTGGCGTCGGCGCTGCGCGAGCTCCTTGCCGATCCATCGGCACGCCGCCAGGCCGCCGAGGAGGGGGAGCGCTGGCGCACGCAGCTGAACCCCGACGCAGCCGCGGCCGTCTGCGAGCGGTGGTACCGCGAGGCGCTCGGTGAATAGCCGGCTCTGGCGCGTGGTTCAGTGGGCCTTCGGCCTCGTCATCGTCGTGCTGGCGGGTCGGAGCGTCATCGCCAACTGGTCCCGTCTCGCGGCCCAGCCGGCCGAGTGGCGGATCACCCCGCTCCTCATCATCGCGTCGCTCCTCGTCACCTGGGCGATGTACGCGGTGCTGGTGCAGGCATGGCGCGTGATGCTGACGGGGTGGGGACAGTCGCTCGCTCCGCTGCCGGCCGCGCGGATCTGGACGGTCTCGAGCCTGGGCAAGTACGTTCCGGGCCAGGTCTGGGCCATCGCGGGGATGGCGGTGATGGCCCAGCGCGCCGGCGTCGCGCCCTGGGCGGCCACGAGCTCTTCGGTGCTGCTGCAGGGACTCGCGGTGGGAACGGGCGCGTGCGTGCTGGGCTTCACCGGCGTCAGCCTGCTGGAGACCGGCTATCCCAACGTGCGGATCGTGCTGCTCGCGCTGATGGTCCTGAGCGCGATCGGCGTGGCGCTCCTCATGTGGCCGCCGTTCGTGCGTCGCGTGCTCGGGCTCCTCAAGGTGGAGCTCGGGAGCGGTGGAGTGCCGGCCTTCGGGAAGGTCCTGTTCGGCGCCGTGGCCAATGTGCTCGCCTGGCTCGGTTACGGCGTCGCGCTCTGGCTCCTCGCGCGCGGGCTCTTCGCGTCGCCCGGGCTCAGCGTGACCCAGGCGATCGGGGCCTTCACCGCATCGTACCTCGCCGGGTTCCTGGCGTTCGGCGTGCCCGACGGGCTGGTCGTTCGGGAGACGGTGTTCGTGAGCATGGTGCAGGGGACGATCGGCGCCCCCACCGCGCTGGCGCTGGCGCTCGCTTCCCGCATTCTGCTCACGCTCGCGCAGTTCGGGGCTGCGGCCCCTTTCATTCTCACGTCACCGGAGCGCACGCGTGCGCAGCCCTGAGCCGACCACCGGTCCGTCGTTCGAGCCGCGCCTCCCGGCGCTGATCGCTGTTGGCGTCTATGTCGCCGTCATGCTCACCCTGTGCTGGCCCGTCTTCCAGGGTCAGTTCCTGGGCGGCACCGGCAGCGACCAGTTCGTGGCGGGGTATTCCTTCCGGCTCTTCGGCGCCGAGATGTTCAGGGCGACGGGGCACGTGCCGCTGTGGAATCCGTATCTCTTCGGTGGCATGCCGTTCGTCGGGGCGATGCACGGCGACATCTTCTATCCCACCGCCTGGCTCCGGCTCATCATGCCGGTGGGCACGGCGATGGGACTCGGATTCGCCGCGCACATCGTCCTCGCCGGCATCTTCGCCTATCTGCTGCTTCGCGCCCTCCGGCTCGGCTGGACGGCGGCGTTCGTGGGAGGCCTTGCCTACGAGCTCACCGGGATACTCGACTCGCTGGTGAGCCCCGGGCACGACGGGAAGCTCTTCGTGTCCGCGCTCACGCCACTGCTTCTGTTTGCGCTGGTGCGCGCCGTGCGCGACGGCCGCGTGTGGGGCTACGGCCTGACGGCGCTGGTCGTGGGGCTCTGCCTCCTGACCCCGCATCCCCAGATGAGCTACTACGCGTTTCTCGCGGCCGGGCTCTGGACCCTGTATCTGACCTTCGGTGATCCCGACGGCCCCCGCGGCGCGCGCTGGCCACGCCATCTGGGCTTCGTTCTCGGAGCGGTGCTCCTTGGCGTACTGATCGCCTCGATTCAGGTACTGCCGTTCCTTCACTACCTGCCGTTCTCGGCGCGCGCGGCGTCGGGTGGGGTGAACAGCGGTTGGGAATACGCCACCAGTTACGCCTTCCCGCCGAGCGAGATCTTCACCACGGTGCTGCCGCAGTTCAACGGAGTACTCGACAACTACTGGGGCGGCAATTTCTTCAAGTCGCACACCGAGTACCTCGGCGCCCTCGTCGTCATCCTGGCGGTGATCGGTGTGGGCGATCGCGGCCGGAGGAAGACGATCCTCGCCCTCGGCGGCATCGCGCTCCTCTTTCTCCTGATCGCCTTCGGCGGCCACACGCCGTTCTACCGCCTCTGGTACGAGGTGATGCCGGCGATGAAGAAGGTGCGTGCGCCTGGAATGGCGTTCTTCCTGGTCGCACTCCCGGTGTGCATATACGCTGCGTTCGGCGTCGAGCGACTGGTGCGGCGCGAGGTGAGCCCGACGAAGGTACTGATTCCGGCGGGTGTGCTGCTGTTCTTCGCGGTGCTGGGGATCGCGGGCGTGCTCCAGTCGATCGCATCCGGGATGGCCGACCCGCGGATGGCCACGCAGGTGCAGGCGAATGCGCCTGCGCTCGCAGCGGGCTCGCTCCGGCTCCTCGTGTTCGTGGCCCTCGGCGGCGGCGCGATCTGGGCCATCGCCGCCGGCCGGATCGGAGGCTGGGCCGCCGCCGCAGTGCTCGCGCTTCTCGTCGGAGGCGACCTCTGGAGCATCGACCGGCTCTTCTTCCACTACAACGGAACTGCCGCGCAGCTGTTCGCCGACGACCCGATCATCACCCGGCTCCGGCAGGAAAAGCCGCCGTTCCGCGTCTTCGACGCGGCGCCAAGCAACACGATCGGCCTGCCGCCGGTCTACCGTGGCTCGTTCCTGATGGCCAAGCGGATCCAGGCCACCTTCGGCTACCACGGCAACGAGGAACGGTTCTACGACGACCTCTGGGGTGGCAAGAACGAGTACCGGAACATGAACAACGCCGCGCTCTGGGACATCTGGGCGGTGAAGTACTTCATCCTCAACGCCGCCCTGGCCCAGAACATTCCCGGCTTCCACAAGGTCCTTGGCCCGGTGGCCACGGCGGCGGCGGCGGCCGGGGACAGCGCCGTCATGTACGAGCGCGACAGCGTGCCGCCCTATGCCCGCGTCGTTGCGGCCGCGGTCAAGCTCCCGGAGGATCAGCTCATCACGACGGTGAACGACTCGCGCTTTCCGGTGAGCCGGGTCGTGCTGTATCCGGAATCCACGTCAGTCGCGCCGACGCCACTCAAGGGCGCCCTGCCCGAGGCATCTCCGGCGAGCGCGCGCATGGACAGCTGGTCGCCGGGGCACATGAAGATCAGCATCCAGGGCACCGATCCGCGTCCCACGTATCTCCTCGTGGCGGAGACGTGGTATCCCGACTGGCGCGCGACCGTGGACGGCAAGCCGGTCGCGACCCTGCGGGCTGACTATGCGCTCATCAGCGTTCCGCTTCCGGCCGGGGCGAAGGCCGTGGCGCTCGACTTCGTGAGCGATTCCTACCGGATGGGCCGTCTGCTGACCCTGGTGGCCCTGGCGCTGACCGCGGTGCTCCTCGCGGCGCCGCTCTGGCGGCGCGCCCGGTAGCGATCCACAACGTCGCACGGCCCGTTTACTTTTCCGCCCACATGACCTCATCCGCCGTGTCCGAACGCGTGCTCGTTGTCGTACCGACGTACAACGAGCGCGTGAACCTGCCTGTCATCGTGCCGGCGATCCTCCAGCAGGATTCGCGCATCGACGTCCTTGTCGTGGACGACAACTCGCCGGACGGAACCGGCGCGCTCGCCGACGCGCTGGCGGCTGAGAGCCCGCGCGTTCACGTCCTGCATCGCACCGCCAAGCAGGGGCTCGGCAAGGCGTACCTGGCCGGCTTCACGTGGGCCCTCGAGCGGCACTACGACTTCGTGATCGAGATGGACGCCGACTTCTCCCATGATCCGAAGTTCCTGCCGGAGCTCCTCAAGGCGGCCGGCAGCGCTGATCTGGTGATCGGCTCCCGCTACAAGTCGGGCGTCAATGTCATCAACTGGCCGATGTCGCGGCTGCTTCTGTCCATCGGTGCCAACCAGTATGCCCACTGGATCACCGGGCTGCCGCTCAGCGACTCGACCGGCGGCTTCAAGTGCTTCCGGCGCGCCGTCCTCGAGGCGATCGACTTCACCCGGGTCCGCTCCAACGGCTACGCCTTTCAGATCGAGATGAGCTACCGGGCGTGGCGGAAGGGGTTCCGCCTGGTCGAGATCCCGATCGTGTTCACGGACCGTGTCGAGGGGCAGAGCAAGATGAACAAGCGGATTGTCCGGGAGGCGGTCTGGATGGTATGGTGGCTTCGCCTTCGTGCGCTGGTGGGGCGCCTGTGACCGGCACGCCGTTCTTCAAGATGACCGGTTCCGGCAACGACTTCGTCGTGCTGGACGGCCGGGTCTCGCCGCCGTCCGAATGGCCGGCCGAGCGGATCGTGGCGGTCTGCGATCGCCGCAACGGAGTCGGGGCCGACGGCCTCGTCGTGCTGACGCCCGAGCGCGAGAACGCCGTCCGGATGACCTTCTTCAACGCCGACGGGTCCCGGGCTGCGATGTGCGGCAATGCGGCCCTGTGCAGCACCCGTCTGTCCGCTCGCCTCGGCCTCGGCCTGGCGGAAGGGATGGAGCTGGTGACCGACGCCGGGACGTACCGGACCCGCTGCGTGAACCCGACCGAGCGCGCCGAGGTGCACTTGGCCGACGTCGATCTGCCGGTGGTGCCTGCGGGAGTGGGGGCCGGCCCGGGCGAGCTCGCCATCACGCTCACCGTCGTCGGGGTGCCACACCTGGTCGTCCGGGTGGAGGACGTGGAGACGGTCGACCTGATGGGGCGTGGGCGGGAGCTCCGCTTTCACCCGGCCATCGGTCCGGCCGGGGCCAATGCGAACTTCGTGAGTCCGCCGAAGGATCGGGACGGTCCCTGGCTGATCCGTACCTACGAGCGCGGGGTCGAGGGCGAAACCCTCGCGTGCGGCACCGGGACCGTCGCGGCGGCGCTGGCGGTGGCATCCGAGGCGGGCCTGCCGGCGACCTTCAGATCGCGGGGCGGGGCGCTGCTTGCCGTGTCGGCTGTTCCGGCCGGGTCACGCGCTTCCGATGTCTGGCTGTGCGGTGAGGGCCGTCTGGTCTTCGAGGGTCGGCTGACGGTCTTGTAGCGCCGCCCGGCTCGGGTTTTCCACCGGCGATAACTCTTCCAGTCACAACGAGATGGCAACGGGGAACCGGCAGTCCGGCTGGTTCTCCACAGTTATCCCCAGAGCGACTTAACATAATATATCTTATACGTCGTCAGTATCTGAGACCAAAAGAGAGGCCCGGAGGATTCCGGGCCCCGCACCAGCCAGCCTCAGCAGCGTCTACAACTTGCCGTCCGTGAGCTCCGAAAGCCGGACCTGCGCCTCGGTCATGCTCGGCGTCTTGGGATACTTCTGGATGACCTCCTGGTACGCCGCCTGAGCATCCGATGCCTTCCCGGCGGTCCTGAACGCCCGGCCGGCGTCCACCAGGTATTCCGCCTTCAGGTAGTCCACCGGGCTGGCAGTCGCCGCGGCCCGGTACGCCGCCGCCGCCTCGGCGTCCTTGTGGGCGTTCTCGAGAGCCGTTCCGAGGAGCGCATTGGCGGCCGCCGTGTACTGCGGATCGTGGGTCTTCGAGAGGAACTCGCGGAGGTTGACTACGGCGAGCTCGTTCTGGCCATTGACGAGCCGGACCTGGTTCAGCGTGATGACCGCTTCCTCGGCCGCTGGTGTCCCGGAATACGACTGGATCACCTTCTGCAGCGCCGCCGACGCGGCCGGCAGATTGCCACTCTCCGCCACGGCCCGGGCGTCGTCGAGCGCTCGCGCCGAGTACTCGGCTTTGCGCTTCCCGCTCACCGTGACGCCCCACGCGACGAGCGCGAGCAGCACCAGCACGCCCCCGGTGATGTACAGGGCCTTCGGGCTGACCCGCGGGCGCGTCGGCGGCGCGGCGGGAGGCGTGACCGCCTTGGGCGGTTGCTGCTTGCTGGGCTTGTCCACGATCGTCGCCATGCGTGTCCTGCGAATGGTGAGAAAGGAGCCGGCGATCGTTCGCCGCCGACTGGCGCAGTGCCCCCGGGGTGACTCGAACACCCGGCCAACGGTTTAGGAAACCGCTGCTCTATCCACCTGAGCTACGGGGGCAAAGCCCGTAAATGTAGGCCCTGCGATGGTTTGAAGTCAACGCAGGCGAGAGGAATCCGTCTCGACGCTCGCAACTAGCCGACGACGAACCCTTTGGGCAGCGACGCCTCATCTTCTACTTGAGCCGCTTCGACTCCGTCGACCCGTGCCGCGGGTGGCCCGTCTGCCAATGCCTCGGCCAGCTGGGCCAGCGCGAACTCGGTTCCGGCTGCCACGACCTCCACCCGCCCGTCCCGGAGGTTTCGGACGACCCCGCGCAGCCCGAGCTCCGTTCCGAGGTGGGTCACGAACCAGCGGAATCCCACCCCCTGCACCCTTCCCGACACCAGGAACCGCCGCGCCGTCACGCCCTGCTCCCGCTCCGGCGTCGTTGCCACGCGACGTACGCGGCGATCACGATGATGGCGATCACGATGATCCAGCGCAGCGCCTGCGCCGTATAGGCGTGCACGGCCGCCTCGCGGAGCTCTCCCTCGTGCCGTCCGATCGCCCAGCCGATCGCGGTGAGGACGGTGCACCAGATCCCCGCTCCCACCGCCGTGAAGGCGATGAAATGGCTCAGCGGCATGCGGCAGAGGCCGGCCGGTATGGAGATCAGGTGCCGGATCACCGGCAGCAGCCGCCCGAGCAGCGTGCTGATCTCGCCGTGGCGCTTGAAGAACGCCTCACTCCGGTCGAGCGCCGCCGGCGACATCAGCACGTACTTGCCGTACCGGCGGAGGACCGGCTCGCCGACCGTCGCCGCGAGGAAGTAGTTGATCAGCGCTCCGAGCACGCTTCCGGCGGTCCCGGCGAGAATCGCGAGCACCGCGTTCATTTCACCCCGGGCGGCCAGGTACCCCGCCGGCGGCATGATCAGCTCGCTCGGCAGCGGGAGGACCGAGGACTCGATCGCCATCAGCAGGACGATTCCGGGATAGCCCAGCGCCGAAATCGTCGCGATGAGCCAGTGGATGAAGTGACCGATCATGGGTCCCTGAAGCCGAATTGCCCGAGGAGCGGAACGAAGCGAGCGTCGCCCGCCGTGGTGACGTGGATCTCGTCCCCCTCCCGGCGCACGACGTTGAGGGTCTGAATCTGCTTGTCGCCGATCGGCACCACCATTCGACCGCCGGGCGCGAGCTGATCCACCAGCGGCTTCGGGATCACCGGTGATGCCGCCGAGACGAGGATCGCGTCGTACGGCGCGTAAGGCCGCCAGCCGAGCGTGCCGTCGCCCACGAAGATCGAGACATTGCGAATCCCCGCCGCATCCAGGGCCGCGCGGGCGCTCTGGGCCAGCGCCGGGATCCGCTCGACGCTGAAGACGCTGCCGGCGAGGAGGCTCAGCAGCGCCGTCTGGTATCCCGACCCCGTCCCGATCTCGAGAACGCGTTCCCTGCCGGTCATCGCGATCACCTCGAGGTACAGCGCCTGGATGAACGGCTGGGAGATCGTCTGCCCGCTGCCGATCGGCAGTGCCGAATCCTCGTACGCGCGGTGGCGCACGCTCTCCGGGACGAACAGGTGCCGCGGGATCTGGGCGACCGCGTGAAGCACTGCCATGTCGCGGATGCCCTTGTCGCGCAGCGTGTCGACCAGCTGCGCGCGGTAGCCGCCGTAGCTGTCCGCCGGGCCTACCCGTCCAGCCGCCACGCCTGCACCGTTTCGATCTGGGGGTACCGCGTGAGGTCCATGTGGAGCGGGGTGATCGAGATGAAGCGCTCGGCGACGGCGTTGTGGTCCGATCGTTCGTCGCCGGTCCAGGTGATCGTCCCGCCGCCGATCCAGAAGATCTCGCGGCCCCACGGGTCCTTCATTCGCATCAGCGATTCCGAGAAGTAGCGGCTGCCGAGCGTGGTGACGCGGGTGCCCTGCACCTCGTCGGCCGGACAGCGCGGAAGGTTGATGTTGAGCAGCATGTCCCGTGGGTAGTCGCCGACGCTCACGATGCGGCGAACCAGCCGCGCGAGCACGTCGCGATACGTCGGCATCGTTTCCGCTTGGTGGCCGGCGAAGGAGATCGCGATGCCGGGCACTCCCAGCATGACCGCCTCCATCGCCGCCGCAACGGTGCCTGAATACAGCACGTCCTCCCCCATGTTGGGGCCGTGATTGACGCCGGAGAAGACGAAGTCGGGCTTGGCCGGCATCAGCGCCTGCATCGCGAGCATCACGCAGTCGGTCGGCGTCCCATCCACCTGGAAGGCGCCGTCGGCGCGCCGCGTCGGGCGGAGAGGCCGGTGCAGCGTGAGCGAGTGCGAGGTTCCGCTCTGCTCGCGGTCCGGCGCCACGACGGTGACGTCGCCGACCTCGCGACAGGCATCCGCCAGGAGGGCGAGGCCGGGTGCGAGGATTCCGTCGTCGTTGCTGACGAGGATGTTCACGTTTCCGGCGGCTCGGCGCGCGGCGGCACCGGCCGCCCGTCCAGCACGGCCAGGACCTCATCCACGGCGACGCGCAGCTCCTGCACCGTCTCGGCCTCGAGCGCGCGTCGGGCCGCGGCCTTGAGCTCGCCGCTCTTCCTGTACTGGTCGATCCGCTGGCGCGCGCCGTCGATCGTGAACTTCTCCGTGTAGAGCAGGTGCTTGACCAGCATGATCAGCTCCACCTCCCGCGCCTTGTACACGCGGTTGCCGGAGCGGTTCTTGGCCGGATTGAGAAAGCGGAACTGGCTCTCCCAGTATCGGAGGACGTGGGGCTTGAGGTCGGTCAGCGTGCATACTTCGCCGATCGAATAGAACTCCTGCACCGGTCGCGAAGAGCTCATTGCCACTGCTCCGCTTTGAGGTCGCGTTCCATCAGCTCGCTCACGCTTTCGCGCGGCGGCTTGCCTTCGAAGAGGATGGCGCACACGTTCGCCGTGATCGGCATCTCGACGTTCATCCGCGCCGCGAGCGCCGCTGCCGCGCGCGATGTCCCGGCGCCCTCCGCCACGCTCCGGTGCGCCGCCTGATACTCCTCGAGCGACTGCCCCTGCGCCAGCGCCACGCCGAGGGCGCGGTTCCGGCTCAGGCTCCCGGTGGTGGTGAGGATGAGGTCGCCCATGCCGGCGAGGCCGGCGAAAGTCAGCGGGTCCGCGCCCATTGCCCGCCCCAGTCGCGCGATCTCCGCCAGACCGCGGGTGATGAGCGCGGCGCGCGGATTGTGGCCCAGGCCGAGCCCCTCGAGCATGCCGGCGGCGATCGCGATCACGTTCTTGAGCGAGCCGGCCAGCTCGACCCCGGTCACGTCCTGGTTGGAGTAGACCCTGAAGCGGCGCGTCGAGAAGACGGTCTGCACCAGCTCGGCCGTCGCCGCATCCCGCGATGCGGCGACCACCGCCGTCGGCTGGCCCTCGTACACCTCGCGCGCGAAGCTCGGTCCCGAGAGCGCCGCGAAAGGCACCGACGGCGCCAGCCGACCGGCCAGCTGCGACATGAGAATCAGCTCCTTCGGCTCGATCCCCTTGGTGGCGCTGACCAGGGGCGCCCCGGGCGCGAATGAGTCGCGCACCGTCGCCAGCACCTTCGTGGCGGCATGGCTCGGCACCGCGAAGAGCACCAGCTCGGCGCCGGCCACGGCGCGCGCGGCATCGGCCACCGCCGTGAGTGACGGGGCGAGTGGAGCGTCCGGCAGAAACAGCGGGTTCTCGTGGCGCTCGTTGATCGCCGTGACAACATCCGGCTCGTAGGCCCAGATCCCGACGGCGTGACCCTTTCGGGCGAGCAGGTCGGCGAGCGTCGTGCCCCAGCTCCCGGCCCCGAGCACGGCGATGCGGGTCATCGGGCCGGCGGCGCGGCGGTCCGCCGGCGCCCGAAGCGGTTCTCGGTGCCCGCAAGAAGGCGCGCGATGTTGGCGCGATGGAGCCAGATGATCGCGGCGACGACCACGATGTCGGCCCAGAAGAGCTGCCAGTCGCCCGGCCGCAGGATCCGGACGACGATCGGTAGCGAAGCGGCGGCGATCATGCTCCCGAGCGAGACGTACCCGGTGCTGAACACGACGGCGGCCCAGACGACTGCCGCAATCGCGACCGCGACCGGAGAGAAGCCCAGCATGACGCCGGCGGCCGTCGCCACACCCTTCCCGCCGCGGAAGCGCACGAACACCGACAGCACGTGGCCGACTACCGCCGCCGCGCCGCACGCGAGGGCGAAGAGGCGGGACGACGTGACGAGCGGCGCAATCAGGATCACCGGCACCGCCCCCTTGGCGATGTCGAACAGCGCGACCGGCACCGCGAACTTCCACCCCAGCGTGCGGTACAAGTTGGTCGCCCCGAGGTTCCGGCTGCCGTGCTCGCGCAGGTCGATCCCGCGGAAGATGCGTCCCACCAGGTAGCTGGTCGGAATGGCGCCGAGCAGATAGGAGGCGAGGACCGCGAGCGCCGCTTTCACGCGCGGCGGGAGCCCCGTCGGGTGAATTTGAGTCTGAGCGGTGAGCCGGTGAACGGCCACGCGCTGCGGAAGCCGTGGACCAGATACCGCTGATACGACTCCGGTACGTCGTCCGGGCGGTTGGTGACGATGGCGAAGGTGGGCGGAGCCGTGCCGATCTGCGAGGCGTAGAGCAGCTTCACCTCCTCGCCCGGCTTCTGCGGCGGCGAGGTGCGCTCGGTCAGCTCCCCCAGGACGCGGTTCACTTCCGACGTCCCCACGCGAACCTCCCGCGCCTCGGCGACCTCGATGATCATGTC
>JBLMWC010000097.1:0-34105 GCA_050257015.1 Bacillota bacterium
ATCGTCGAGGCGTTCAAGACGACGGGCGAGGTCCCCAACTGCGTCAATCGCCTGGCCAAGAGCTCGGCGAAGTACGTGCTGGCGATCCGGCACCAGAACCGTCCCGGCGTGCTGGCCCACGTGTTCCGCGTGCTGGCCGACCGGCACATCAACGTGGAAGAGGTCGAGAACATCATCTACCACGGCGCGAAGGCGACCCTGGCCCGCGTCCATCTCGACAGTCTGCCCGATGCCGCGGCGGTCGAGGCGATCCGCGGCGGCAACGAGCACATCATCAGCGTGGACCTGACCGCGCTCGACGGAAGGAGTCGGTGACCCGATGAACGACCGCATCTTCAATCTCGGCGCCGGTCCCGGGGTGCTGCCGGAGCCGGTCCTCAAGCAGGCGCAGCAGGATCTCTGGAACGTCGCCGGGAGCGGCATGGGCGTCATGGAGCTGAGCCATCGCGGCAAGGTCTTCGACCGGATCATCGTCGAAGCCGAGCAGGCCTGCCGCGAGCTCGCCGGCATTCCCGACAACTACCGCGTGCTGTTCCTCCAGGGAGGCGCGTCGCTGCAGTTCGCCATGGTGCCGATGAACTTCCTGAAGAAGGACGCCACCGCCGACTATCTGGTCACCGGCGTCTGGTCCGAGAAGGCGGTGAAGGAGGCGAAGCGCTTCGGCACCGTCCACGAGGCGGTGAGCTCGGCGGACCGGAATTTCAGCTACATCCCGCCGGCGAGCGCGATCCGCTACTCGGCCGCACCGGCCTACGTGCACTTCACGAGCAACAACACGATCTTCGGCACCGAGTGGAAGACGGAGCCGGTCCCGCCGGCTGGGGTGCCGCTCATCGCCGACACCTCGAGCGACATGTTCAGCCGCCCGATCGACGTGACGAAGTACGGGCTCATCTACGCCGGCGCGCAGAAGAACCTCGGCCCCTCGGGCGTGGTGCTGGTGATCGTGCGGGACGATCTGGTCGAGGCCGGGTCCAAGGAGCTGCCGACGATGCTCCAGTACCGCACCTACGTGAAGGACCGCTCGCTCTACAACACGCCGCCGACCTTCGGCATCTACATGATGGGCCTCATCTTCAAGTGGATCCAGCAGGAGGGCGGGCTGGCGGGGATGGCGGAGCGGAACGCCGCGAAGGCGAAGGTGATCTACGACTACCTCGATCAGAGCGACTTCTTCCGTGGCTCCGCCGAGCCGGAGAGCCGCTCGCTCATGAACGTCTGCTTCCGCGCGCCGACGGAGGAGCTCGAGGCGAAGTTCCTGGCGGAGGCGAGCAAGCGGGGCTTCGAAGGGCTCAAGGGCCACCGCTCGACCGGCGGCATGCGGGCGAGCATCTACAACGCCTTCCCGAAGGCGGGGTGTGACGCACTGGTCAGGTTCATGAAGGAATTCGAACAGGCGAATCGCGCGGCCGCCGTGTCGTGAAGCCTCTCGTCACCACCGGATGGCTCGCCAGCCGCCTGCACGAACCTCACGTGCGGGCGGTTGACGCTTCCTGGTACATGTCGTCGTCGGGCCGGGATGCGGAGGCGGAATTCGTGACCGGACACCTTCCCGGCGCGGTGCGGTTCGACCTCGATCGCGTGAGCGATCCCCACGCCACACTCCCCCACATGATGCCCAGCGCGGAGCGGTTCGCCGAATCGATGCGAGCCCTCGGTCTCAACGGCGAGGACAGGATCGTGGTGTACGATGCCTCGGGTGTCAATCTCAGCGCTCCGCGCGCCTGGTGGATGTTCCGGGTCTTCGGCCACGAGCGCGTCGCGGTGCTGGACGGCGGATTCGGCGCGTGGACCCGCGAGGGGCGGCCGATCGAGGCCGGCCCGGCCGCTCTCCGGGCGCCCGGCAACTTCACGGCGCGGCTCGATGCCGGGCGCGTCGCAGACGCGGCACGGGTCCTCCGCATCGTGCAGTCGGGAGAAGCGCAGGTGGTCGACGCGCGCTCGGCCGGGCGCTTCGCGGGCATCGAGCCGGAGCCACGACCCGGGCTTCGGGCGGGTCACATTCCGGGGAGCCGGAACGTTCCCTACACGACACTCACAGGAGCGGACGGCCGCCTGCTTCCTCCGGCCGAGCTGAGGCAGCGTTTCGCTGCGGCCGGGCTCGACCCGTACCGCCCGGCGGTGGCGACCTGCGGGTCGGGGGTGACGGCATGCGCGGTCGTCCTTGCGCTGGAGGCGGCGGGCTTCCCCGGGGCTGCGGTGTATGACGGGTCATGGACCGAGTGGGGTGCCGATCCCCGGCTGCCGGTGGCGACCGGTCGGTCTTGACAGAAGTCTACACGTGTAGTAGTTCTCGTACTACGCGTGTAGTTGACACCCGCCGTCACCTTGCTCGAGAGGTCATTCCCGTGCCCGAGATCCACCAGCTCACCGAACTCCAGATCGGATTGCTGCGCGTCCTCTGGGACCGCGGCGAGGCAACGGTCGCCGAGATCTGCGACGCGCTCCGGCCGTCGCGCGCGCTGGCGCCGACCACCGTCGCCACACTGCTGTCGCGCCTCGAGCGCCGCGGCGTGGTGCGCCATCGCACCGTCTCCCGCCAGTTCATCTACGCGGCCGCCGTCTCCGAGAGCGAGGTGCGGCAGTCGATGGTGAGCGAGCTGACCGAGCAGCTCTTCGACGGTGACGTCGCCGAGCTGGTGAGCCACCTGCTGAGCGCGCGCGAGATCAGCTCGGGGGATCTGGAGAAGGTGAAGGAGCTGATCGCGGACCACGAATCCCGCCTGGAGGCCTCCGATGAGTCGCGCTGATCTGCCGGCCTGGCTCCTGACGTACGCGGCTCACAGCACGCTGCTGATCGGAGCGGTGTGGCTGCTGGTGCGGCGCGGCGTCCTCAAGTCCCACCATCTGCAGGACACCTTCTGGAAGGCGGCGCTGGTCGGCGGCCTTCTCACCGCGACCGCACAGACGGCACTCGGCATTCGTCCCGTCGGCACCGTCGCCATCCGGCCCGCCGCCGTTGCGCCGGTGTCTTCCCAGTCACCCGGCGCCCCCGCCGGGACGCCGATGCCGGAGCTCGTGCTCCGGCAGCTGCACGCGACAGGCCCCTCGGTCCCGGCCGGCACGACACCGGCCTCACGGCCCGCGGTCGGTGAGGTGGTGCTCGGACTCTGGCTCGCACTCGCCGCGCTCTGTCTCCTGCAGCTGATCATCGCGCGGATTCGGCTCTCGTGGCGGATCGGCCCGCGCGAAGCGCTCACCGGCTCGCCGCTCGACGCCCACGTGGCGGCGCTCTGCCGCGCCGCCGGCATCCGCCGCCCGATCCGGCTGACGGCGGCGGCCGGGCTCGCCAGCCCGATCGCGCTGGGCCGCTCGGAGATCTGCATTCCGCGGGCAGTGCTCACCGATCTCGACGCCGCGCAGCAGCGGAGCGTCCTCGCCCACGAGCTGGCGCATCTCACCCGCTTCGATCCCCTGTGGCTCACAGCGGCGTGCGTCATCGAGCGGGTCTTCTTCTTCCAGCCGCTCAACCGCGTGGCCCGCCGCGGCATGCAGGAGGCCGCCGAATACCTGTGCGACGACTGGGCGGTCGTCCGCACCGGATCCGGGCTCACGATGGCCAAGAGTCTGGTGAAGGTGGCGGAATGGATGCATACCCCCGCGCTTCCGCTCCCGCTGTCGGGGATGGCGGAGACGCCCTCACAGCTCGTGGCGCGGGTGAAGCGCCTGGTGGACAGCCGCGAGCCACTGCAGGCCCGGCGGCGGTGGCAGGTGCCCGCGGCGTTCGCGATCGTCGGCATCACGGCCGTGATGGTACCGGGCGTTCGTCCGACGGCGCCGTCGCCGGCCGCGGCCGCGGTCCAGGACACCACCCGGCCCCGCCCACGGCGGACTCCACGTCCCGCAGTCGCAGTCGAGAACATCGTGGTGCCGCGGATCTCGCCTACTCCGGCACCGACCCCGACGCCGGCGATCGCAATCTCGCCGTCCGTGCCGGTCCCGGCCGACCTCGCGAGCCGCGTGAGTGCGGCCGTGGCCAGGAGCTTCAGCCGCTCGGCCGAGCCGCAGGATACTGCCCGGATGTCGCAGCGGCTGACGGCGCTGGTGGCCGCACTGCGCGACTCGGACGTCGAAGTGCGGCGCACCGCCGCCAACTCGCTCGGCCAGATCGAGGACAAGCGGGCGGTGCCCGCGCTCATCGCCGCGCTGCGCGACAGCGACGAAGAAGTGCGCCAGCAGGCGGCGTGGGCGCTGGGCCAGCTCGAGGACCGGCGGGCCACCGAGCCGCTGATCGCAGCGCTGAAGGATTCCAGCATCGAGCTCCGGCGGAAGGCCGCCTGGGCGCTGGGTCAGCTCGAGGATCCGGCCGCGGCCCCCGGGCTCGCTGCCGCGCTCCGTGACGACGACCCCCAGGTGCGCAGGACCGCTGCCTGGGGCCTGGGTCAGCTCGAGCTTCGGACGGCGCCGGCGGAGCTCATCGACGCCCTGAAGGATCCGAACGCCGACGTGCGTCGCACCGCCGCGTGGGCCCTGAGCGAGATGGGTGATGCGCGCGCCGTTCCGGCACTTCGCGAGATGCTGAACGACACCGACCCCGCCGCGCGAAAGAACGCCATCAACGCGCTGGGCCAGATCCGTGATTCGAGCGCCATGCAGGCGATCATCGGCGCCATGCAGTCGAAGGATGCCGAGATCCGCCGCGCCGCCGCCCAGGCGCTGGGCGAGCGTTGAGAGGAGAGGACATGACACCGATGACGAGACTCACGGCGGGCGTTCTGACGCTGGTGCTGGCCGGCGCAGCCGCGGGTGCGGCGCAGGCAATGCACATCCGGATTCCGAAGGTGCATGTGGTCGTTCCCCACATCCACATCACGCCGGCGATGCGGGGCGGCGACCGGCCCGGTCCCGACTCCGCGCAGGTGAGCGCCTTCCTGACCGCGATGGGTCGGGCCGACCCGATCGTCTGCGAGATGGCGGTCGATCAGCTCGGCAACTCGTGGGGTCGCTGGGGCGGAGGTGCGCCGGGCGGTCTTCGCGACCGGACCGACGCCGACCGGGCGCAGCGCGATCGCTTCGGCGGTGCCGTTTCCGACGGGCGGGCGGTGCCGCTCCTCGCCGCCTCGCTCGGCGATCAGAATCCGTGCGTCCGGCGGGCGGCGGCGCGCCTCCTCGGCAGCAGCACCGCCGCCGAGGCGCTTCCCCGGCTGCGCACCGCCGCGGCATCCGACGATGGCCGGGTACGCGAGGCCGCGCTGCTCGGTCTCGGCGAGGCCGACGATGGCGAGTCATTTGATGTGATGCTGCGCGGCCTCCGCGATCGCGACGCCTACGTATCGCGGATGGGGGCGTGGGCGCTCGGCACGCTGCAGGATCCGCGGTCGGTGACGCCGCTGATCGACGCGCTCCGCTCGACCGATGCCGGAGTGCGGCAAAGCTCGGCCTGGGCCCTCGGGAACATTCAGGACGAGCGCAGCGTCGAGCCGCTCCTGCCGCTGCTCAAGGATCCGAGCGCCGACGTGCGCGGAACGGTGGCGCACTCGCTGGGTGAGATCCAGGATGCGCGAGCCACGAGCGGCCTCGTCGGCGTCCTGAGTGACGGCGATGCGCAGGTCCGCCGGGAAGCGGCGCATTCGCTGGGCGAGATTCAGGATCAGGCCGCCGTGGACGGACTGGTTCGCGCGCTCCGGGATTCCGACGCCGAGGTCCGGCAGGCGGCAGCCCATGCACTGGGTGAGATCCAGGATGCGCGTGCCGCCGAGCCGCTCGCTGCCGTGCTGACCGATCGCGACGTGGACGTACGGCAGGCGGCGGCGCATTCGCTCGGCGAGCTGGGCATCAATCGCGCGCCGGTGGGGCTCCTCGCCGCGCTGCGCGATCGGGACGCCGACGTGCGTCAGGCCGTCGCCCATACCCTGGGCGAGATTCAGGATCGCGCCGCGGTCGACGATCTCCTCCGTGCGCTGCACGACACCGACGCCGACGTGCGCCAGGCCGCGGCCCATTCCCTCGGCGAGATCCAGGACCCGCGGTCGGCGGAGCCGCTCGCCGCGTCGATGAGCGATACCGATGCCGACGTCCGGCAGGCGGTGGCCCACTCGCTGGGTGAGCTGGACATCAAGCGGGCGCCGGCTGCGCTGGTGGCCGCGCTGCACGACCGGGACGCCGATGTCCGCCAGGCTGTCGCCCATACGCTGGGCGAGATCGGTGATGAGACCACCGTCGGTGCGCTGTCTGACGCGTTCAAGGACAGCAGCACCGAGGTGCGCCGGGCGGTCATTCACGCGCTGGGGGAGATCAGCGGCGGCGCCTCGACCGACGCGCTGGTGGCGGCGATGAAGGACAGCGACCCCGAGATCCGCCGTGCGGCCGCCCGGGCGCTGGGACAAAAGGATTGATGCCGTGACCTGCGTCATGGCCGCGATACTCGCTCCGCGCGATGATGCAGCGTCCCGAAGCGGAGCGAAGATCGATGAGCGGAGAGCGAACGACGGACGAGGGGCGGGTACGCACGGGCCGTGAGAGCGGCCGGGACGGGCTGGGCGTTCCCCACGACGCCGCGGCCGACACCTACGGGCAGGCCGATGCCGGCCAGGGCAACTGGAGCGATCGCGGACCGGCGCACCCCGTCCCTGCGGCCTCGTCGGACGCGGTGTCCGAGCGGCGTCTCGGCCAGGGTGCGGAGCCGCGTGGCGGCGCAGGAGGGCCGGCGGATCGAGACGTCAGAACGGCGCCGGTCACACCTGCTCCCGTTCCGCTCCCGCGCCGGTCGGCCGGCGACGAGCCGATGGTGGCATCCGGGCTGAGCAACTACAGCTCCGGCAGCCAGTACGGCAACCAGGGACGCTACGGAACGCCGGCGCAGTACAATGAGGAGCGGTCGGTGGCCGGCGAGCTCCAGAACGGCGACCACCCGGAGGATCGGCCGACGCCCGGCGATACCGGACCGGCCCATCCGAACGGCTAGCTCCTCGGCTCCCGCACCGACGCCCGGATTCCGCAGCTCCTGAGCACTCGCACCGGCGCGATGTGATGCGGGTAGAGCGCATGGGCTGCCGCTCCGTGCACCCGCACGCGGCTGCACGGGCCCCGTGCGCCGGGCACGCCGGAGAGAATCATGTGCAGCCGGTAACTGCCCGGATCGACCCGCGCCGCCCACGTCACCCGCCGCACACTTCTGCCTGACCCCGCCATCAGCATCGCCGCGGCCTGCGCCGAGCTCCGGAGCGCGAAGAGGAGCGCCGCGGCGGCGGTGGCGATCGCGAGCAGACGCCGGCGTCCGTCCGGCAGCGCGATTGCGGTCAGCTCGCGCTGCGGCGGCAGCAGCGCGCCGAGCAATCCCCAGATGAAGAGACTCGGGACGGCGAGCAGCAGCACGGCATCGAAGGTCCCGACCACCGCCGCCGCAAGGACCGTCGCCACCAGCGCGAGGCCGGCGAGGCCGTCGGCGCTCCTTCCGTTCTTCCGGAGACGGCGCCAGCCGACGAAGACCATCACACCCGCCATCGAGAACAGGACGAGCAGGGCAGGCAATCCCCGCTCGGCCGCGATCGCCACCCAGTCGCTGCTGGGCCAGGGATTGGTCGGCATGATGTCGCCGGTGTCGTACGCCGGATCGCCCGGGGTCGTATAGAGAGGATAGGCCACCGGCCAGTTCCCGGGACCGACGCCGAGCGGCGCATGATCACCGGCCATCCTCAGCGTGTTCCGGTACTGGATGAGTCGCCCATGTCCGCTGCCCTCGCGGTAGTTGGCGACGCCGACGAGCGACTCGAGGTACGGCGAGTCGGAGCGCCAGTCGAGCCGGTTGGGGAGCACCAGCGCCAGGACGATCCCCATCCCCGCCGCCGCGGCGAGCAGCGCGATTCGCGGACGGTACCGCCGATCGGTCCACAGCCCCCCGACCCACAATCCCTCGATGACGAAGAACATCGCCGGCACCGCGGCGCCGAGCCAGGCCGCGCGCGATCGCGACAGAAGCAGCGCCGCCGAGGCGAGCGCCGCGCCGATGGCGCCGAGGAGCGCGCGGGCACGCGAGCTCGTCTGCACCGTCACGAGGAGGAGCGCCGGCAATGCGATCGCCGTCAGATGCGCCATGAAGTTGCGGTTGCCGAACGTTCCGCCGGGAGCGCGAGTCGCCGTCATCATCGGCAGCTCGATGCCGTAGGCCTGCAGGAGGCCGGTCATGGCGCCGATGACCGCCGCGGCCGCCAGCGCGACGACGAGCGGACGGCTGAGGCCGGCGCGACTGATCCCGCGCGCCGTCCAGAACACCGCCGCGCCGGAGAGCGTCACGCCGAGGGCCCGGAACGCGAGCCAGTGGTTCTCGGCGGTCACCGCCGAGAGGAGCGAGAGCGCGAGATAGGCGAGCAGGAGGATGTCGACCAGCGCCAGCGGCAGCCGGCGCAGCGACCGGAGCGCCAGGATCGCGGCGAGGCCTGCGGTCAGGTGGAGAACCAGCTCCTTGGGTACCTGGTGCCGGTCGAGGTCGAACAGCGGCGAAGGGAGTGACGCCAGCACGCAGGCCAGGGCGCCGAGCTGGAGCACCCGTCGGGCGGCGCGCATGCGTTAGCGTGAGGTCGGAGCGGATGTCGGGCGGGTCATCAGCCGGAAGATAGCCATGACGATGGTGCGCCAGCCATTGGCTTCGGTGTGACTGTGGTTACGGCGCGGCGGCGCGGCCGCGGGCAATCTTGGCACGTCAACAGTCTCACAACGCACACTCTCGAGCACCGGAAGCCCATGCGCCGACTTCTGTCCGTCACCGTACTCGCCGTCGCACTGGCCGGGTGCCACAAGTTCGACAGCGACCAGATGACCGCGACACTCCAGCGGACCGTCTCGGCGAAGGCAGCTCCCCGTTATGCCGCCGACCGCTGGAAGACGATGCAGTCGATCTACCGGGAGCGCAGCTACGCCCCGATCTGGCTGGACAAGGAGCATCCGCGTCAGCAGGCGAAGGATCTGATCGATGCGCTCACCAGCGCGGACAACCAGGGCCTGCGCATGAGGGATTACGATCTGCCGGGGCTCCGCACCGCGCTCGATCAGGCGTATCACGAGGGGAAGACCACCCCGCAGGACCTGGCGAATCTGGATCTCCGGCTCACCTCACTGTTTCTCGACTACGGCAAGGATCTGCTGACGGGCCGGCTCGACCCGTCGGCGGTGGACTCGGGCTGGTACATCAAGACCCGGCGCTCGTCGGTGGACAGCACGCTACGGCTGGCGGTCCGCCAGCCGGACTTCAAGTCGATGATTCGGCCGCTTCTGCCGCAGCAGAAGGAGTATGGCGAGCTGGTCGGGTGGCTGGAGAAGTACCGCGAGCTGGCGCAGAATGGCGGGTGGCCGTCGGTGAAGACGGCACGCGACACCGCGGCGCTGCGCGCCCGGCTGGCGGCTACCGCCGACCTCAGCGGCAGCGGCGCGCTTGCCGACGGCGTGCGCCGGTTTCAGGCGCGGCACGGCCTCGAGACGACCGGAAAGGTGGATTCCGCGACGCTGGCGGAGCTGAACGTGCCGATCGGCACGCGCATCCGGGAGCTGGAGCTCAATCTCGAGCGGTTGCGCTGGCTGCCGGCCACCTTCGGCGAGCGCTACGTCCTCGTGAACATCCCGGACTTCACGCTGCACGCGTACGATGGGGGGAAGGAAGTCCTCAGCATGCGCGTCGTCGTGGGTGACGAGTACGGACACGCGACCCCGGTCTTCGCCGACACGCTGAGCCAGGTGGTGTTCAACCCCTACTGGAACGTGCCGCCGAGCATCGTGAAGGCCGAGATCCTCCCGAAGCTGCGCGAGGACCCGCACTATCTGGAGGCGCATCACTACGAGGTCGTGCGGGAGAACAGCGATGAGGTGCTGAACCCGTCGTCCATCGACTGGAACGACATCGATACCACAAAGCTCGATATCGGCGTCCGGCAGAAGCCGGGTGACGACAACTCGCTGGGCCGGGTGAAGTTCATGTTCCCGAACCAGTTCAACATCTACATGCACGACACGCCGGCCCGGTCGCTGTTCGCGAAGAATGCGCGCTCGCTGAGCCACGGCTGCGTCCGGCTGGAGCACCCCGACCAGTTCGCCGATTACGTCTTCAGCGGCGATCCGACCTGGACACCCGAGCGCATCCGGGAGGCGATGGCGTCGGACTCGAACCGCACGGTGCCGGTGAAGCGGAAGCTGCCGGTGTACATCGTGTATCTGACGGCGTTCGTGCGGGACGGCCAGCTGCAGTTCCGCGACGACCTCTACGGCTCCGATGCGCGCGCGATCACGCGCCTTGGCCCGCCGGTCGCCGACACGGGGCTCGACTCGGCGCGGACCGCGCTCAGGAAGCTGCTGAAGAGCTGATTCCGCCGCCTGCCTAGTGGCGGGCGGTGTCGCGGCCAACGTGCGTCGTGTCGCCCATCGTGCCCGCGGCGCCGGTGGGACTGGTGGTCCCGGTGCCGCCGGCGCTGCTCCCGGTCGTCCCCGTGCCGCTCGTCGCGGCTCCGGTCGTGCCAGTTCCGCTTCCCATCGTGCCGGTGCCGCTCGACGTCGTCGCCGTGTCGGCGGCCGGCGAGCGGCGCTCGCCGCGCGGTCCGCAGGCGGCGATCGCCAGCAGTCCCGCCGTCATCCAGCCGATTCCACGCATCGTCATCGCCTGCTCCTTTCCTCGCGGCGTCATCGGCGCCGCATCGTTTCCAGCTTCTCGATCACTGCGGGCCGGTCCTCGTGGGTCAGCATGACGACGAGGTCGCCCGGCTCCGCCCATTCGAGCGCCGACTCGAGCGCCTCGAGCTCGGTATTCACCTCGACCAGCTCCTCTGCCGGGAGGCCGAGTCGCCGGAACTCGCCGGCGAGCACCGCGCGTACGCTCCCCGGTTCGCGGCCACGATAGAGCGTCGGCAGCTCCTTGAGCACGATCCGGTCCGGCGAAAGCCGCCACGCCGCGCGGGCCAGCTCGCGGATCGCTTCGTCGCCGCGGTCGCCGGCCTGCCCGACGACGACCAGCCGACGGCGGCTCGGAAAGGCGTCCAACGCCTCCCGGAGCGCGGTCAGCCCGTGCGGGTTGTGCCCGTAGTCCACCAGCACCCGCACGCCGCCGAGCTCGAAGAGATTGCCGCGCCCCGGATTGGTTCCCACCGTCCCGAATCTGCCGAGCGCTTCGGCCATCGTCTCGATGGTAATCGTCCGGCCCGCGGGCAGCTCGCCCAGCACCGACGCCACGAGCACCGCGCCGAGGGCGTTCGAGACGTTGTACCGTGCGGCGCCGGCGAGCGCGATGGGGATGGCGTCGAGCCGCGCCACGGGGACGGGGCGACCGCCCTGCGCGAGGATCAGCGCGCCGTCTTCGATGTAGCAGCCGTCGCCCCCGGCGGTGAGGCCGATGGCCAGGAGCGGAGTCGCGCGATCGAGCGCGAACCAGCTGGCCGGCGCGACACCGAGGGCGTACATCGCGAGGCCGGGATCGTCGGCGTTGAGCACTACCCGTCCGGTCGGGCGAACGACGCGTGCCGTCACCAGCTTGGCCGCGGCGAGCGTCGCGAGGTCGTGCACACCGAAATCGTCGAGGTGGTCGGCGGCGATGTTGGTGATCAGGGTGACGTCGGCCCGCTCGACGGCGAGTCCGCGGCGGAGGATGCCGCCCCGTGCCGTCTCGAGCACCGCGATATCGGCGCGCGGATCCCGGAGCGCCAGCCGCGCTCCCATCGGGCCGGCGTAGTCGCCCTCGACGAGCGGGGTGCCGCCCACGTGGACGCCGTCGGTCGAGGTGAGCGCCGCCGTGAGTCCCGACGCCTCGGCGATGGCGGCGATCAGGCGGGCCGACGTCGTCTTGCCGTTCGAGCCGGAGATCAGCACCACCGGAATGTCGTGCACTTCGTCCCAGGCCACGTCGGCCGGGGCGGGGAGGTCGGTCCGGGGCCAGACCCGCACCCCGGTCCCGGAACCGACCGACGCGAGCTCGTCGTCGACGAGGAAGGTGACGTTGCGCGCGCGGGCGGCGTCGCGGAGCGCGCGGAGACGGGGATCGTGCTCGCGGACGATCGCCTCGCGGAGCTGGTCCGCGACCAGCGACGCGTCGGGTGGCGTGCCGCCGGCGAGCGCCGCCGCGGCGGCCTCCCATGCGGCCTCGTTGAGGTCGGTCGCGGCGTAGAGGCCGTCGATCGGCGCGGTGATCACCAGGCTGGCGCCGCCCTCGAAGGTCCGGGCTGCGATCTCCTCACCCTCCCAGCCCACGAGATCGAGCAGCCGCCGAGCTTGCCGGCGCCAGTGCTCGACCGCGGCATCCACACTGCCCGCGATCGCGACGTCGAGCGCCGCCCCGGGCCGGTCGCCCAGAAGATGCGGGCCGGTGAGGCGGTGGGAATCGATGACGGTCGTCAATCGGCTTCCTCTTCGACTTCCACCGTCTCGCGCGCGAAGCGGACGCCGCGGACGTCCCGCACGTACGAGACCGGCCGCTCGGCCGGGGGCATCGGACCGGGCGCGGGCCGGGTACGCGGCCGGCGGGCCGCCCTCCGTTCCGCCTGGACGGGTCGGAAGGTGACGATCTGCTCCCACGTGCGAGCGACGTTGTCGCCGAAGATCAGCAGGAGGTCACCGGCCTGCGCCGCGCGGAGCCCGGCATCGGTGGCCTCCACCTCGTCCGGGATCAGCTCGATCTGTTCCGGGGGGACGCCTTCGGCGATCAGCGTGTCGCGGAGGAGTGTCGGCACCTCGTCCGGCCCCCGGCCGCGGAGCGAGTCGTCCCGGCGGCAGATGTAGTGGTCGAAGCAGCCGGCGATGATGCGGGCGACGGCCCGGATGTCCTCGTCGCGGCGATCGCCCGGGGCGGCGAGAACGACGATCCGCCGGCCGCCGGTGTCGAGCCGATCGACCAGCTGGACCATCGCCTCGACCGCCGCGGCGTTGTGTCCGTAGTCGAGGATCACCTTGAACGGGTGCTCGTCGAACATGTTGCCGCGGCCGGGAGCCTGGAAGAACGTGGTGTCGAAGGTCTGCAGGCCGTGGCGGATGTTCTCGAGCTTGAGGCCCATGCTGAACGCCATCGCCGCCGCGAACATCGCGTTCTGCACGTTGTGCATCGCGCGGCCGTCGAGCGTGGCCGGGATCAGGTGCGCCGGCAGGAGGGGAATGTGCGCGCCGTGGTCGTAGAGCGTGATCATCTGCCCGGTCATGCCCGTCTCCAGCACGATGCCGCGCCCGCCGGCCTGGATGTGCTCGCGGACCAGCTGGTGGCCCGGGTCCATCGTGACGTAGCAGACGTGGCGCGCGTCGGTGTGCCCCGCCATGTGCAGGCAGAGCGGGTCGTCGGCATTGAGCACCGCGGTGTCCCGCGCGACCTCGACCACGATGCGCTTCACCTTCGCGAGTCCCTCGAGGGTGTTGATGCCCCGGAGACCGAGGTGGTCGGACTTCACGTTGAGCACCGCGCCCACGTCGACGTTCCGGACCCCCATGCCCGCGCGGAGGAGACCGCCGCGGGCCACCTCCAGCACCGCGACGTCCACAAACGGATCGCTCAGGACCATGCGGGTCGAGATCGGTCCCGTCATGTCGCCGGCGACGGTGCGCTGGCCGTCGATGTAGACGCCGTCGGTCGAAGTGAGCCCGACGTGGTGGCCGGCCAGCTTGTGGATGTGGGCCAGCATGCGGGCGGTCGTGGTCTTGCCGTTCGTGCCGGTGATGGCGGCGATCGGGATCCGGCTCGGCGCCCCCGGCGGGAAGAGCATGTCGATGGTGGGGCCGGCGACGTCGCGCGGCTTGCCGGCGCTCGGCGCCATGTGCATGCGGAATCCCGGTGCGGCGTTCACCTCGCAGATCGCGCCGCCGATCTCCTTGTAGGAGCGGGTGATGTCGGTGGTGAGAAAATCCACGCCGCCGACATCGAGGCCGAGCGCGCTCACGGCGCGCACCGCCATCTCCGCGTTGTCGGGATGGACCACGTCGGTCATGTCGATCGCGGTGCCGCCGGTGGAGAGGTTGCCGGTGGAGCGGAGGAAGACCATCTCGCCGCCCTGGGGCACCGTCTCCCGCGTGTACCCCCGCTTTGCCAGCAGCGACTCTGCCTGATGATCGAACTCGAGTCGCGTGAGAACCTTCTCGTGGCCGATGCCGCGGCGCGGGTCGGCGTTGACCTCGTCCACGAGCTCGGCGATGGTGTGGACGCCGTCGCCCACGACATGGCCCGGCACCCGCTGGGAGACGGCGACCAGTGCGCCGTTGATGACCAGCATCCGGTGGTCGAACCCGTTCACGAAGCACTCGACGATCACGCTCCGGCTGTGCTCCGCCGCCACGCCGAACGCCGCCGCCACCTGCGCCGGCTCGGTGAGCCCGATCGAGATCCCCCGGCCGTGATTGGCGTTGAACGGCTTCACTACCACCGGATAGCCGATCCGCCCTGCGGCCTCCAGCGCCGCGTCGGCGTCCCGCACCAGCGCCTGCCGCGTCACCGGCAGGCCGAGCCGGGCCAGAACCTTGTTGGTCTCCTCCTTGTCGGACGCGAGCTCGACAGCGATGTGCGAGGTCCGGCTCGTGATCGTCGCCTGCACCCGCTGCTGATAGCGGCCGTGGCCGAGCTGGATCAGGCTGTTGCTGCCGAGGCGTATCCAGGGAATGCGGCGCTCCTCCGCCGCGGCCACCAGCGCCGCGGTGCTGGGCCCCAGCGCGTGGCGCTGGGTATAGCGGATGAACTCGTCGCGCTCGCCGGCGAAGTCGAAGTCGCCGGGGACCGAGCCCTCCGGCCGGAGCGCCGCCGGCAGCAGGCTGTGCAGCAGCGTGAGGCCCAGGTTGCCGGCCTCGATCCCGACCTCGGCCTGATCGTACTGGTAGATCACCATGTACTGGCCGCGCGGGCCCAGCGAGCGGGTCTTGCCGAAGGTCAGCGGATAGCCGGCCACGTTCTGCAGCTCGATCGCCACGTGCTCCAGAATGTGGCCGAGCCAGGTGCCGGGATCCTCGGTGAGCCGGCGGATGAAGCCGCCGGGCTCGCCGTAGGAGCAGCCATGCGTCACCAGGCCGGGCAGCGCGGCGATCAGCCCTTCGTTGAATGACGGCCCCAGCTTCACCGATGGCCAGTCCTCGAGATCTCCCAGGTCCACATCGAGCCGGATCACGGGGAAGTGCGCGTACAGACTGGGGCCGACGAAGACGGAGCGCTCGAGAATCTTCATGCGGTGGTCCTCATGACTTCAGGCGGACGGCGAGTGCGGGTGCCGCCGCGGCGACGCGGGTATGCAGGTTGAAGGTCGACCCGTGGTCGAGGATGTGGAGCCGGAGGCCGATCAGGCAGATCGGGTCGTTCTTCCGCACCCGCGCCATCGAGGAGAACTCGAGCTCCGACGGATCCACGATCGTGAGCGCGCCGCTGCCGACGACTTCGAGCGTCTCGTCGGGCGCGACGAAGCCCGCGGTGTTCTCGTCCAGCCCGATGCCGATGGCGAACGGATTGAACGCCAGCGCCGTCAGCAGGCGGCCCAGCCGGTCACGCTGGCGGAAATGCTGATCGATGATGGTGCGGTTGGTGAGGCCCAGGCCGGGAGCGAGCGTGACGATCTTCGCCCGGGGCGACGCGCCCTCCCGCCCGAAGGCGATCATGTGCTCCGAGAGAAACGCGGCGCCGGCCGAGGTGCCGGCGACGTGCACGCCGGCGGCGTTCCGGAGGCGGATCGCCTTGCCCACCTCGGAGCCGCCGATCGTGGTCGACAACCGGAGCTGATTGCCGCCGGTGAGGAAGATCCCGTCGACCTCGGCGAGCGCCTGGACGTTGTCGTCCCGCTGCGCATCGGCGCGTGTCTTCACCGGCAGCGCAACCGCCGAGCGGACGCCGAGTCCCTTGAAGAGGGCGACGTACCGCTCGCCGGTATCGTCCAGCTCGGAAGCGGTCGGGATGATGGCGATGCGCGCCGTCTCGCCACCACAGAGGGCGGCGAACCGCCGCAGGATGGCCACGTCGCCCACCTTCTCCTCGGCCCCGCCTACCGGGATGATGTAGCCGCGCTCGCTCACCACTCGACCCTTTCGAAAGTTCCCTGAATGGCCACCGGAGCAGTGCCTGGTCCGCGGGCCACGCATCTTCGCCTTCCGTCACCGGAAAGGCGGTGAGGTCAATCACCGAGCCCCGCTCGGCCAGCGCCGGCGCAGCATGCGCCTGGGCGTCGTGCCGAGCAGGGCCAAAAGGTACCCGGGGCGAAGGCGCCGGGCGAGCGTTAGCTTTGGAGCCGTGAGATACGCCGGCGCGCTCTCCATTTTCCTGCTCACGGCAGGCGGCGGCATCGCCGCCCAGCAGCCCGTGACCCGCGAGGCGGCGATCGACGCGGCCGAAGCGCGCGGCGCGCGGCTCGCGCTCGCGCGCACCGATACCGCGGTGAGCGCCGCCGAGCTGGCGGCGGCACGCACGATCGAGAATCCCGCAGCGAGTGCGAGCTACAGCAAGTCGACGCCGCAGTATCACGCCTCGCTCGATATCCCGCTCGACTTCCTCTGGCTGCGCGGACCCCGTGCCGCCTCCGCGCGCCTCGCGCTCGTGTCGGCCCGCTACCGGCTCGCGTTCGAGCGGGCCGCCGCACGCTTCGACGCCGACACCGCCTACACCCGCGCCCTCGCCGCGGACGCGCACGCCCGCCTCTCCCGTCGTAACGCCCAGGATGCCGACTCGCTGCTCCGGATCGCCACGATCCGGCGCGACGCCGGTGACGCCAGCGATCTCGACGTGCAGCTCGCCACCGTAAGTGCCGGCCAGGCGGCCAACGCCGCCACCGACGATTCGCTCACCGCAATCGCCGCACGCCTGGACCTCCAGGCGATCATGGGTCTCCCGGCGGACCGCGTGACGATCGTGCCGGTGGATTCACTCGCCCTTCCGCCGCCGGAGCCCGCCGCCGATTCCGGCACCGCCCTCGCCGTCGCCGCGTCGGAAGCGGCGCTTGCGAGCCGGGAAACCGGCGTGGGCGCCGCGCGGCGCGGCATCTTCGCGGCTCCCAGCGTGACGGTCGGATTCGAGACGGGCGATCCCGGTGGCAGCGAGCCCGGGATCCTGCCGCTGGTCGGCTTCTCGATCCCCCTGCCGCTCTTCAACCAGAACGGTGCGGCGATCGCGCTCGCCCTGGCCAACCGCGACCGCGCGCGCGTGGAGCTGGACCTGGCGCGGCGGGAGTCCGGCGCCGCACGGGCCCGGGCGCTCCGCCAGCAGACGACCGCCCTCACCCGCGCCCTCCGCGATCGCGAGCTCCTCGGCAGCGCCGAGCGGGTGGCCGCCATGTCGCTCACCGCATATGCGGAGGGTGCCGTGCCGCTGGCCTCGGTGATCGAGGCGCGCCGCACCGCCCGGGACGCGCTCGGCCAATATGTCGACGATCTCGTTGCCGCCAACGATGCCGCGGCGGCGGTCCGCCTCTTCTCCCTTACCGTGCCGACCCGATGACGCGCGCTCCGCTTCTCTGTCTCCTGCTGCTCGCCGCCTGCGGCCGGGGCGACGCCGATGAAACGGAAGGCGCCGGCGTTCCGGCGGTGGTCGGTGCCCGCACCGCGGTCGCGGCGGCAGGGGCGTTCGAGGAAACGGTGAACGCGACCGGCGAGGTGACCGCCCGCCCGGGACACGTGGCCGGGCTTGGTGCGCCGGCGCAGACGCGCGTCGCACGGGTGCTGGTGACGCTCGGACAGCGAGTCACGCGGGGGCAGCCGCTGGTGGCATTCGACCAGACCACCTTTGCCGCGGAGGCACAGACGGCGCAGGCTGCGCTCACCAGCGCCCAGCATGCGTACGAACGGGCCCGGCGGCTGTCCGAGGCCGGCATCGTGCCAAGGAAGGAGGCGGAGCAGGCGGCGGCCGAGCTCGCTTCCGCGCGCGGTGCCGCGGCGGTGGCGCGGCACGCCGAGGCGCTGGCCACGCTGCGGTCGCCGATTGGCGGGGTCGTGACCCGCATGGACGCGGTGCTCGGCGCCCCGGTGGATGCGGGCGCACCGCTGGTCGAGGTGGCGGATCCGTCGGCGCTCGATGTGCTGTTCACGCTCTCGCCGGCGGAGGCGGCGCGGATCCACGCGGGCGCGGCGGTGGCACTCGAGGAAGGACAGACCGCGGGTGGCGCATCGCTCGGGGGTGGCGTGGTGGCGGACATCGGTGCCGCGGTGGATTCCGTCTCCCACGCGGTGCCGGTACGGGTGCGCGTGACCGCGCCGGCCCGCACCCTTCGGATCGGCGAAACGGTGCTGGGGCGCATCACCGCAGGGACCCGGCCCGACGCCGTCACGGTGCCGGTCGCCGCGCTGGTACCCGACAGCGAGGGCTTTCAGGTCTTCGTCGTGGATGCCAGGGGGATCGCGCACGCGCGGCCGGTGACCGTCGGCGGCCGGACGGCCAAGGTGGCGGAGATTCGCCAGGGCCTCGCCGCCGGGGAGACGGTCGTCACCGAAGGCGCGTATGGCGTCCAGGACAGCGCCCGCATCCAGCCACCGGCGGCGGCGGCGCGGTGAAGCTCTTCGATCTCCTCGTCGGTCAGCGCCGCTTCATCTATCTCGCGATCGGCGTCCTGAGCGCGGCCGGCATCTGGGCGGCGATGCGTCTCCCCTCGGCCATCTATCCCGAGCTGGTCTTTCCCCGCGTCACCATCGTCGTGCAGGGCTCCGCGCTCGGCGCGCGGCAGGTCATCTTCAGCATCGCTCGTCCGATCGAGGAGGCGGTGAGCATCGTGCCGGGCGTCCGCCGCGTCCGGACCAAGGCGATCCGCGGCGCCGTCGAGACGACGGTGGACTTCGCGCCGAACGCCGACATGGTCACCGCGCTCCAGCTGGTGCAGGCGCGAGTCAACCAGGTGCGCGGAGACCTCCCGCCGGGGCTCGACATCGAGGTCGAGCGGATGACCCCGTCGCTCTTCCCGGTCGTCTCGTACAATCTCGAGGGCGGCGATCCGGCGACGCTGTACGATCTGGCGCGCTACCAGATCAAGCCCGTGATCTCGCGCATTCCCGGCGTCGGACGGGTGGATGTGCAGGGACAGGACATCCGGGAAATCGAGGTCGTCGCCGACCCGGCGCGGCTGGTGACCGCCGGTCTCAGCTACGACGACCTCGCCGACGCGATCCGTCAGGCGACCGCGGTGCAGGCGGTGGGTCGGGTGGCGCAGAATTACCGGCAGTATCTGGTCGTGACCGACCAGGAAGCCCACACCGCCGACGACATCGGCGCGGTGGCGCTCCCCGGTGGCCTCCGGGTGCGGGACGTCGCGACGGTGTCGGTCGGCACCGAGGACCACGTCCGGGCGATCGCCGGTGACGCCGGCCGTCCCGCCGCGCTCATCAACATCACGCGGCAGATCGGCGGCAACACCGTGGCCCTCGCCGACAGCGTGACGCGGGTGATGGCGTCGTTCCGGCGCACGCTCCCGCCTGGCGTCCGGCTCAAGCCGGTGTACGACCAGGCGCTTCTCGTGCGCGACGCCGTGCGCTCGGTCCGGGACGCGATGCTGATCGGCGCCGGGCTCGCCACGCTGATCCTGCTCCTCTTCCTGCGCCATGGCCGCATCACCGCCATCAGCGCGACCTCGATTCCGCTCACGCTCGCCATCACCGTCTTCGTGATGCGGCTCCTGGGGCAGACGTTCAATCTCATGACCCTCGGCGCGATGGCGATTGCCATCGGGCTCGTGATCGACGACTCCGTCGTCGTGACGGAGAACATCGCGCGGCATCTGCGACTCAGCGAGGACCGGCGGGTGGCGATCCGCCAAGCGCTCCAGGAGCTGATCTGGCCGGTGACCACTTCCACCATCACGACCGTCGTCGTCTTCCTCCCGCTCGGACTCCTGCAGGGGGTGGTCGGGCAGTTCTTCTCCGCGCTCTCCCTCACGCTGACGATCGCGGTGCTCGTGTCGCTCCTGATCGCGCTCACGATCGTCCCGCTCCTCGGCGAACAGTTCCTGAGCCACGCCGAAGAGGAGGCCCCGCCGCGGTTCGGGCTTCTGGCCCGGATCGGCCGCGGCCTCGACGGGCTCGCCGACCGCTACGAGCGCGCGCTCGCCGGCGCCCTGCACCATCCCCGCGCCGTCGTTGCCGGCGGGCTCGTGCTGCTGGGCGCCGGTCTTCTCGTGCACCGGTTCGTCGGGACCGGCTTCCTCCCCGAGATGGACGAGGGGGCGTTCGTGCTCGACTACTTCACTCCCGGCGGCACTGCGCTGGCCGAGACCGACCGCCAGGTGAAGGTGGCGGAGCGGATCCTGGCGCAGACGCCCGAGATCGAGGGGACGTCACGCCGCACCGGCGCCGAGCTGGGGCTCTTCGCCACCGAGCAGAACACCGGTGACATCGTCGCGCGGCTCAGGCCCCACGGCCGGCGGTCCCGCAGCGTCTTCGAAGTCATCGACGAGGTGCGGCCGAAGATCGAGGCCGCGGCACCGCGGCTGCACATCGAGTTCGTGCAGATCCTCTCCGACGTCGTCAATGATCTGGCCGGGAACGCGAAGCCGGTCGAGATCAAGCTGTTCGGGGAACAGCTCGACGCGCTCGAGGCGTATGCGAGGAAGCTGGAACCGGGAATGGAGAAGGTGGACGGGCTCGAGGATCTCTTCAACGGCGTGAGCGAGCCGAACGCCGAGCTGCTGCTCCGGGTGAGCGAGGCGGATGCGGCGCGCGCCGGCCTCACGCCGGAGCAGGTCGGCGCCGCGGTGAGTGGTCCGCTCCTCGGCGTGCCCGCCGGCGAGATCCGGCTCGATGACCGCACCGTCGGCGTCCGCGTTCGCGCGCCCGATGCGGTGCGGTACGACCCGCTCCGACTCGGCTCGCTGCCGGTGCTGAACGCGGCGCACGAGCCGACCCCCCTGTCGGCGCTGGCCAGCTTCACCCCGGCCGAATCACGCGGGCAGCTCTTCCGGGAGAATCAGCAGCAGATGATCGCGATCACCGCCGACGTCAGCGGTCGGTCGCTCGGCGGCGTGATGAAGGACGTGAAGGCGGTGCTGGCGCGGACGCCGCCGCCGGCGGGGATTCGCGTCGAGATCGGCGGACAGTACGCGAGTCAGCAGGAGGCGTTTCGCGCCCTGCTGGTGGTCCTCGGTCTCGCGGCGGTGAGCGTCGTGGCGGTGATGGTGGTGCAGTTCGAGTCGTTCACCGAGCCCCTGATCGTGGTGCTCGCCGCGCCGCTCTCGTTCGTGGGCGCGGTGCTCCTCCTCCTCGTCACCGGCACGCCGCTCAACGTGTCGTCGTTCATGGGGCTGATCCTGCTGGTGGGGCTGATCGTGAAGAATGGAATCATCCTGCTCGACTTCACCCGCCACCGGATGCGCGAGGGCGGCCTCGCGCTCGAGCCGGCGATCCGCGAAGCCGCCCGGGTCCGCCTCCGGCCGATCCTGATGACGACGCTCTGCACCCTCTTCGGGCTCCTGCCGCTCGCCCTCGGTCTCGGCGCCGGCAGCGAGATGCAGCGGCCGCTCGCCCTGGCCGTGATCGGCGGGCTCGCGCTGTCGACGCCGATCACGCTCTTCGCCATTCCCACGCTGCTCGTCGCGATTCGCGGCCGCGACTACACCCTGCCGCGCGCCCGGCGCACGTAGCGGATCAGGTCGCTGGTCCGCTCCACGATCACGATGTCGCCGCACGCGAGCGCCCGCTCGCGCGGCTCGCCCCTCAGGTCGAGATGGGGCCACCGGGTGTTCAGGAGCTGCAGCGCCGCCGGAGGTGCGCCGACCCGCTCCCTGAACGCCTCCAGCTCCCCGACGTCGTTGGTGGTGGACACCACATGCGACCACCCCCGCGCCAGCAGATTCTCCCGATCCATCACGATCACGCGTCGCGTCGCCTCATGACCCGGAAGATAGCCCGACATGGTGCGGCGGCTCACAGTGGCGCGATGGCGCAACCAATAGGATGGAGGGCAGAACGCATCCAGGGGGAAATCATGCCGTACGCTGCTTCGCGGCGACTCGCGTTGCCGCTCCTCCTTCTGGCCGCTGTTGCGGCGGCCCCGCTGTCGGCGCAGGTCGCGCCGACGCTGCCCCGCGACACTCTCGGCGGCCGCAAGCTGCCGCCCGAGGCGAACGTCCCGCGTGGAGTGGTCGCACCGACCCTTCCGCGGGATACCCTCGGAGGCCAGGTTCTCCCTCCGACGGCCGACGTCGTCAGGAGCTCGGTACCGACGACGCCGTCGGATACCCTGAACGCCCGGAGCCGCGACAGCGTCGCGGCCGCCAGACCGCCGGCCGACACCACACCGGCCGCGCGCCCCGCGAAGCGCCCGCGCAATCCGCGGCTTCGCGTTCCTCACTGAATAATCACGCAGCAAGGAGACATATCATGGCTGATATCGTGGATCCCTCGAACCCCCTTCGCGACGACTGGGCTGCCGCCTGGGAGACCGAAGACAACTTCTGGCATGAGAACTTCTCGAGCCGGCCGTACGCCATCGGCCCGGACTACTACGAGCGTTTCCGGCCGGCATACCGCTACGGATTCGAGTCGGCCCGTCACCACTCCGGCCGCACCTTCGACGAGGCCGAACCCGATCTGAAGACCGGCTGGGACCGCTACGAACACCGCGGGGACAACAGGTCCGCCTGGGAAGAGATCAAGGATGCGGTGCGCGACGCGTGGGACCGCGTGACGGGTCACAGTACGATGTCCACGCGGGAAGATGCAGCGGCTGCTCGGCGGGGTGACGTGCGCCCCTGAGCGCGCCGGAGCGCGGGCTCGACGCCGGCGCCGGGCCCGCGCATCTTCCGGTGCACCTGCACCGGGACACACGATGATGACAGAATCCGCACGCATCGCCGACGACATCCGGCGTGCCTACGACGGCAATCCGTGGCACGGCTCGTCCGTGACTTCCATCCTCGAAGGGGTGACCGCGGCGGACGCCGCGGCCCGCCCCATTCCCAACGCCCACACGATCTGGGAGCTGGTGCTCCACATGGCTGCCTGGGCCGGCGAGGTCACCCGCCGGCTCGGAGGTGCCGAGCCCGCGGAGCCCGCCGAGGGGGACTGGCCCGCGATGCCCCGAGAGCCGACGGAGGCGGCGTGGGCCGAGGCCCAGGCGCGTCTCGGCGAGGCCCATGCGGACCTCACCGCCGCCGTCGCGGCGATCCAGCAGATCGCGGGCCCCGCCGCTCATACGGTGAATGGCCTGCTCCAGCACGACGCGTATCACTCGGGCCAGGTCTCGCTGCTCCGGAAGCTGGCCGGTCGGAAGGCACTGACGATCGTCTGCCCGCCGTGGATCGCCGACATCGTGGACTGGGAGGCGCGCTACCCCACCGATACCGAGCGGATGCGGGTGGCGGTCATGCTGGCCCGCGAGAACGTCCGCCGCGGCGCGGGCGGACCGTTCGGCGCCGCCATCTTCCAGGGCGACGGCCGTCTCGTCTCCGTCGGCGTGAACAGCGTCGTCCCCTCCGCGAACTCGGCGCTCCACGCCGAGATGATGGCGTTCATGATGGCGGAGCACCGGCTCGGCTCGTTCACGCTCGAGGCGGAGGGGCTGCCGGCCCACGAGCTCTTCACCTCCTGCGAGCCGTGCGCGATGTGCCTCGGTGCGACGCTCTGGAGCGGGGTGCGGCGGGTCGTGAGCGCGGCGGCACGCGAGGACGCGGCGCGGCTGGGATTCGAGGAAGGGCCGGTCTTTCCCGAATCGTTCGTCTATCTCGAGGAGCGGGGTGTGCGATTCACGCGCGAAGTGCTGCGCGATGAAGCCTGCGCCGTGCTCGAGGCCTACCGCGAGCAGGGTGGGCCCGTCTACAACGGCTGACGCAAGGAGGATGAGATGCTTCGCCTGAGCATAGTCCCGCTCGCCGGGCTCGTGGTTGCCTGCAGCGGCGGTGGGACGACCGTCACCCCTCCGCCGGCGACACCGGCCCCCTCGGTCGGGGCGACCACCGGCGGCGTGCCCACCGGCGCCCAGCTCTCGGTCACGATGGGACAGCAGTTCTCGCTGCACGTCGGCCAGTCGGCGTCGGTCGCCGGCGTCTCGTCGGTCATCACCCTTCGCGCGGTACGCAACGACTCGCGCTGCCCGAGCGGCACCCAGTGCGTGCAGGCGGGGAACGCCGAGGTGGTGCTCGACGTGGCGCGCGCTGGGGCAGCGCCCGCGGCGATGACCCTCAACACCACCACGCCGCCGAAGGAGACGACGCTGGGCAACGGCATCCTCCGGCTGATCTCGCTGTCGCCGGCGCCGACGGCAGGCGCCACAACAGATCAGTCGGCGTACGTCGCGACGCTCTGCGTCTGCCGGCAGTGACCGCGGACGACCACGGCACCGCCTTTCTGCGCGAGAGTCTGGACGGGTTCCGCGCCCTGAAGAGCCAGGCCGAGCGCGCGCTCGCGCAGGCCGACGACGCGGCCTTCTTCGCGGTGCTGGACAACGAGTCGAACAGCCTCGCCATTCTCGTGGCGCATGTCGCGGGCAACGCCGTGTCGCGCTGGACCGATTTCCTCACGACCGACGGCGAGAAGCCGACCCGCCGTCGGGATGCCGAGTTCGACCTCGATCCCCGCCTGACGCGGGACCAGCTCATGGCGCGGTGGGAGGATGGCTGGCGCGCCCTCTTCGGCGCGCTCGAGCCGCTCTCGGCGGCGGACCTCGACCGCACCGTCACCATCCGCGGCGAGCCCCATACCGTCATGCAGGCGATCCTGCGGCAGATCCGCCACTATGCCTACCACGTCGGACAGATCGTGCAGCTCGCCAAGCACTACCGCGGCGCCGACTGGCAGACGCTCAGCCTCCCGCGCGCGCCGGTGCAGCATGTCCGGCGCGGCTGAGCCCGCCGCCAGCCGCGGGCGTCCCTGGACCCTCGTGTTCGATGGTGATTGCGATGTCTGCCTGCGGCTGGCGGGGCTCGTCGAGCAGTGGGACACACGGCGGATGATCGGGCTCGTGCCGTCGGAGGATCCCGGCCTTGCCGCCATCGAGCTCACGGGTCCCGGCGGCGAGACGTGGGTCGGATCGGCCGCGGTGGAGCGGCTCCTCCATCTCCTGCCCCGCGGATGGCTCGGCCGCTGGATCTTCCGGCTGCCGTTCGGCGCCGAGGCCGCCGACCGGGGGTACCGGTGGTTCGCCCGCCACCGGCACCGGTTCGGCTGCCGCATGCACTGCCGCGCTACGGCTGCAGTCCCTCCGGGACGCCGTTCGGGTACTTCTCCTGGATCGCCTCGCGGATCCTGACGATCCGGTTCTCCGGGTTCGGGTGCGTGCTGAAGAACTCCGGGGGGCGGTTCCCGCTGCTGCTTTGCTCGAGGATCTGCATCAGCTTTTCCATCGAGCGCGGATCGAACCCGGCGTCGCTCATGAACCGCACGCCGAGCTTGTCGGCCTCGAGCTCGTCCGCCCGCCCGAACTTCATGTCCACCAACTGCCCGATCATCATCGCCACGGCGGCCGAATTCCGGCTGCCGGGATCGTTGGGGTTGTAGGTCGCCAGCACCGCGGCGCCGGTCAGCCCCTGCGTCAGCTGCGACTTGGCGATGTGCTCGGCGCCGTGCCGCGCCACGACGTGGCCGATCTCGTGACCCAGGACGCCGGCGAGCTCGCCCTCGGTGTCCAACCGCTTGAGCAGGCCCTCGGTGATGAAAACCTGTCCGCCGGGAAGTGCGAAGGCGTTGATCGTTTCGGGATCGGTGAGGACGTGGAAGTCGTACTGGTAGGGAGTCGTGCCCGCGGCGGTGCGGCTCACGATGCGGTTGCCGACGCTGTCCACCAGCGCCTGCACCCGCGGGTCGGGCTCGAGCCCACCGAACTGCTGCGCCATCTCCGGCGCGGCCTGGAGCCCCATCGCGATCTCCTGATCCGGCGTGACGCCGCCGACGTGCTGCTTTTCCTGCGTCACCGGATTGAAGACGCTGTTGCCGAAGTAGCCAAGCAGTGAAATGACCGCGACGACGAGCGCGATCAGCAGGCGGCCACGGGTCACGAGTCCTCCGGGGTTCAGGCGTGGGCTGAAAAGCTAGCCGACCCCCTTCGGATGGGCGGTGACTCGGGTCACCCGGGTGATGCTACAGCCGGAACCCGCCGACTGCGCCGGTGAGCTTCTCCGCCGCGTGCGCCAGATGCGACGCGGAGGACGAGATCTCGGTGGTGGACGCGTTGAGCTGCTCGGCGGCGGCGGCGATCTCCTGCGCCGCGGCCGCGTAGTCCTCGGTCCCCACGGAAACCTCCTTCATCCGCCCGGCGATCCCCTCGATCAGCCCGCGCACCTCGTCTGCCGACGTCGAGATCCGGCGGGTCCACTGATCGTTCTCGTCGGCGTCGGTCGCCACATGCATCAGCCCCTCGGCCGCGGCGTGCGCCGCCGCCCGCGCCGCCATCCCGCCCTGGCCCAGGCGGATCAGCCGATCGCGCGCCGTCTGCACCCGGGCCAGGACACCCTGAACCGTCTGGCTGGTGCTGGTCGCCGCGGCGGCGGCCTGGCTCGCCAGCTTCCGCACCTCCTCCGCGACGACGCTGAACCCCTTGCCGTCCTCGCCGGCACGCGCCGCTTCGATCGACGCGTTGAGCGCGAGCATGTGCGTCTGCTTGGCGATCGCCTTGGTCTGGGTGATGAACTTCTCGATTTCGCTGGAGGACGCAGCCAGCGCCTCCGCTTCCTCGGCTCCGCGCTCGACCTCGTCGGTGAGCCGCGCCAGCTCGGCCGTGCTCGCGTCGAGGCGGTCCTTGTGCGATCGCGCTACGCGGGCGAGGGCGGCGTTCCGCTCCGCGGCCTCGATGGCGCCGACGGCGAGCTGCTGGGCGATGTCGAGGATCCGGCCCGCGTCCTCCGCCGCCGCGCGGACGATCAGCGCCTGCTGGCTGGCGCGCTCGGTGAGCTCGCCCGTCGTCCCGGCGACCTCCTGCGTCGACGCAGTCATCTGCTGGGTGGAGGCTGCGATCTGCTGCGCCATCGCCGAGGCGTCGGACGCGGCGGACTGCATCGCCGAGGTGAGCGTCCGGAGCGCCTGCACCATCGTGGTCACCGACATCACGAGCTGTCCGCCGTAGACGCCGGTGTCGGCCTGCTCCGGCAGCGACAGGTCGCCGAGCGCCACGCGTGCGGCGACGGCTTCGGCGCCGACCAGCGGCGAAAGCAGCTGGCGCCCGAGCCACGCCACGACGACCACCTCGACGACGATGCCGATGAGGAGAAAGGCCCCCGCAGCGAGGAGCGCGATTCGGACGGCCGATGCCCCGGGCGGGAGCCGCGTCGTGACGTACCAGACCAGCACCGCGACCGCGGCCGAGAGCGCAACGATCGCGACCGCACCGATCCGGTGCAGCGCGCGGGTCAGCTTTACATGATCAGCGGCCATGGTTGCCAATCGGAGGATGGGCTTCTGTGCGCCGGCGGACTCGCACCCTGCGGGACGACCTTGCGACCTGCGACGCGGCCGGCCCCGCCGGGAGCGTCCTCGGCGAGTCGGCCAACTGGCAGTCAAGGAGCGTGCCGAACTCTGCACGGCTTGGCGACAAATCCCGGTCCCGCCTAGATTTGGCGACTCCTTACACCGATACGAGCAGTGACGGAAAACACGATCTACCAGCCCGACGTCGTCGAGGCGAAATGGCAGGCCCGCTGGGCCGAGCGGGGCACCAACGAGCCCGATCTCGACCGGGCCGAACGGCCGTTCTACAACCTCATGATGTTCCCCTATCCGTCGGCCGAAGGGCTGCACGTGGGGAACATGTTCGCCTTCACCGGCAGCGACGTGTACGGCCGGTTCAAGCGGCTCCAGGGCTACCAGGTCTTCGAGCCGATGGGGTTCGACGCCTTCGGCATCCACAGCGAGAACTTCGCGATCAAGGTCGGCACCCACCCGGCGCGCCTCATCCCGGCGAACATCGAGAACTTCCGCCGCCAGCTGAAGCGGATCGGGGGAATGTTCGACTGGCGCCACGAGCTCTCGACCACCGATCCGGCGTACTACAAGTGGACCCAGTGGCTCTTCCTCCAGCTCTACAAGGCGGGGAAGGCGTACAAGAAGTACGCGGCCGTGAACTGGTGCCCCGAGTGCAAGACGGTGCTCGCCAACGAGCAGGTGATCAACGGCTTCTGCGAGCGGCACCCGGAGACGCGCGTCGAGCAGCGCACCCTCGAGCAGTGGTTCTTCCGGATCAGCGAGTACGCCGACCGCCTGCTCGCCGATCTCGACGACCGCACGAAGATGGACTGGTCGGAGACGACCGTCACCGCGCAGCGGAACTGGCTCGGCCGCTCCGAAGGTGCGGAGATCGACTTCGCCCTGGAGCACGGACAGTCGATCCGCGTCTTCACCACGCGTCCCGATACGATCTTCGGGGCGACGTTCATGGTCCTCGCCCCCGAGCATCCGCTCGTGGTCGACCTGACCTCGGTCGCCCAGCGCGAGGCGGTGGACGCATACCGCACGGCGGCGGTCGCGAAGGATCTGATCAGCCGCCGGGTGGGGGAGCGGGAGAAGACCGGCGTCTTCACCGGCGCGTTCGCGCGGAACCCGGCCACCGGCCGCATGATCCCGGTCTGGATCGCCGACTACGTGCTCATGGAGTACGGCACCGGCGCGATCATGGCCGTGCCCGCGCACGATGAGCGCGACCTCGAGTTCGCGACCCGGTACGGCCTGTCGGTCGTGCCGGTCGTGGACGAGAACGGCCGGCTGATGGACTCGGGCGAGTTCACCGGGCTCACGGCCGATTCGGCGCGCGGCGCCGTCATCCGGTGGCTCGAGTCGAGCGGGACGGGGAAGGGGATGATCCAGTACCGCCTGCACGACTGGTGCATCTCGCGCCAGCGGTACTGGGGTCCGCCGATTCCGATGATCTACTGCGACGATCACGGCGCGGTGCCGGTCCCCGAGAAGGATCTGCCCGTCATCCTTCCGCCGATCGAGGATTTCCGGCCGGACGACAGCGGGATCTCGCCGCTCGCCCGGCACGGGGAGTGGTACTACGTGCCCTGCCCGGTGTGCGGGAAGCAGGCGCGCCGCGAGACCGACGTCTCCGACACCTTCCTCGACTCGGCGTGGTACTACCTGCGGTATCCGAGCACCGAGTTCGCCGACCGCGCCTTTGATGAGGAGCGCACCCGTCGCTGGTGCCCGGTCGCGACCTACATCGGCGGCAACGAGCACGCCGTGCTGCACCTGCTCTATTCGCGGTTCATCGCGATGGTGCTCCACGACATCGGGCTGGTGACGTTCGACGAGCCGTTCCGGCGCTTCCGGGCCCACGGCCTGATCGTCAAGGACGGCGCCAAGATGTCGAAGTCGCGGGGCAACGTGGTCATTCCGGACGAGTACATCGCGCGCTGGGGCGCCGACACCTTCCGCATGTACCTGATGTTCCTCGGGCCGTTCCAGGAGGGCGGGGACTTCCGCGACGAGGGGATCAGCGGCCCCCGGCGCTTCCTCGACAAGGTCTGGGGGATCGTCGGCGAGTGCGTGCGGGACGACATGTGCGGGGGCGAGGTGCGCCACGCCGTCACGGTCAAGTGGCACCAGACGATGAAGCGCGCCACCGAGGCGATCGAGGCCCTCCGCTACAACACCGCCATCGCGGCGTACATGGAGCTGGTCAACGTGCTCCGGGACACCCGCTGCTCCGACCGGCAGGTGGTGCAGGACCTGATCGTGATGATCGCCCCGTTCGCGCCGCACTTCGCGGAGGAGTGCTGGGAGCGGCTGGGACACCGCACGTCGGTCTTCGACGAGCTCTGGCCCGAGTGGGACGAGCATCTCGTCGTGGAGGACGAGGTCGAGGTGGCGGTGCAGGTGAACGGGAAGACCCGTTCGACGGTCAGCGTGCCGCGGAATTCGAGCGAGGAGGCGGTCGTTGCCGCGGCGCTCGCCGATGAGACCACCGTGCGGTTCGTGGCGGAGAAGGAGATCCGCAAGCGGATCTACGTCCCCAACCGGCTGCTTAACCTGGTGGTGGGTTAGGCTACAGCATCTTCGTCAGCCACTCGCCGACGAAGTACCCCACCGCCGCGACGCCGAGTCCCACGACGAACATGTCCATGCCGCTTCGGACCACGCCGCGGCCGGTGAAGAAGCTGCGGGCGGCGCCGACGGCGAAGTGGGACAGCATCGCGATGGCGAACGACGTCCAGATCGCCCACGGGCCGCTGGTCACCAGGAACGGCGCCACGGGAATGAAGGCGCCGAGCGCCGTTGCGGTGCCGGTGATCCACGCCTCGCGCATCGGTGTGCTCGTCGCCTCGCCGATCTTGAGCTCCTCGCGCACCTTCTCATCCAGGGCCCGCTCCGGGTCCGCCATCACCTGGGTCGCGAGCACTTCGGCCTGGGCCTCGGGGATCCCCTTGGCCTGGTAGATCAGGCTCAGCTCCTCCCGCTCGATCTCCGGCATCACCCGGATCTCTTCGCGCTCCATCGCGATCTCGTGCTCGAAGACCTCACGCTCGCTCTTGGCGGCGAGGTAGCCTGAGGCGCCCATCGACAGGGCGTCGGCCACCGCACCGGCCAGGCCCGCCACGATCACCGCGTGCCCGGTGCTGCCGAACTGGCTCTGCGCGCCGATCATGCCGGCAACCAGTCCGAAGTTGGCCGTCAGCCCGTCGTTGAAGCCGTAGACCAGGTTCCGGAGGAACCCGCCGGCGCCGGTCCGGTGCCACGGCTCGCTCGACCCGCCGCCCATGCTGGCCAGCGTTTCGGCGTGCTCCTTCGATTCCTTGGCGAGCCGGAGCGCCGTCGGTCCGCTGGCCGCGTCGGGGCCGTCGCGATAGAGGTCGAGGTAGCTCTTGACCTCCCGGCCCTCCTCCTCGAGCAGCATCGGCAGCAGGACCGAGCTGCCCACCCGCCGGGCCACCCAGGCCCGGGAGCGTGCCCCGAACGACGGCCCCGGAATGGCCGCCTCGTGTCCCTGCTCGGCCAGGAGCTTTCGCCACATCTCGACGTGGCGCTCCTCGACCTTGGAGAGCTGGGCGTAGAGCTTCGCCTTCTTCGGGTCGCGCTCGGCCCGGGAGAGCTCGGCGTACAGGTAGGCGGCGTCGGCCTCGTCGGCCAGGTGGTGCAGCCAGACGGCCAGATCCGGGGGGGAGTTGGGCATCGCCCAATATACGCCCCCCGGGCTGCAACCATCCGGCCCCCGCCCGCATCTTTACCGTACCATGACGCTCACCAGGACCCTGCCCATGGACCCCTATCTGGTCGCCAACGCCGACGCAGTGCTCGCAGGGGCCCGGCAGGGGGATGCCGCCGCCCTCGAGAAGCTGTTCCGGGCGTTCGAGAGCCCGGTGTACACGCTGGCCCGGCGCATCTGCCGGACGGCGGAGGACGCGGAGGACGTGCTGCAGGAGACCTTCTTCGAGGTCTGCCGCAGCATCGACCGCTACCGGGGCGACGGCAGCCTCTGGGGATGGATCCGGACGATCGCGGCCAGCAAGGCGCTGATGCGGCTCCGGCGCAATCGGTACCGCGACACCGATGAGCTGGATGACCGGGTGGTGCCCTCCCGCCGGGAGGACACGGCGCTCCGGATGGACCTCGAGGCGGCGCTCGAGCGACTGGGGGAGACGGCGCGGGCGGTGGTGTGGCTGCACGATGTCGAGGGTTACACGCACGAAGAGATCGCAACGATGATGGGAAAGACAGTGAGCTTTTCGAAGTCCCAGCTGGCGCGCGCGCACGTTCGCCTGCGCCGCTGGCTCGGTGAGGAGGTGAGCGCATGAGCCATCTCGACCTGGAGGCGCTGCTCGCGCTCAGGGAGGCGGGGTCGGAGCCGGGCGATGCCGCAGCCCGGCGTCACGTCGAGGAGTGTCCGGCGTGCCGCGCCGAGCTCGCGCGGCTCGACCAGCGTGCGGCCAGGCTGCGCGCGCTGCCGGCGCTCCGTCCCTCGCGGGACCTGTGGCCCGCGGTTCACGCGCGGCATCAGGCCGAGCGCCGGCGGTGGCGCGTCCGCTGGACCGGAGCCGCCGGCTTCCTGGCGGCGGCGTCGGTCGCGCTCGCGCTCTTCCTGGGCGATTTCGCCCGCCCTCAGGCGGCCAACGCGGAGGCGGAGATCGCCGCGGCCCGGGAACGCTCCCAGGTGCTGGAGACGACTCTGGACCGGTTCAATCCCGAGGCGCGCGTCATCGACGGCCGCACCGCGCGGGTCTCGCAGGAGCTGGAGGATCGCATTGCCGCTCTCGATCAGCAGCTGCAGGAAGCCCAGCTGCGCGAGGCGGAGCAGGCGGAAGCAGCGCAGCAGCAGCGGATGCTCGAGCTGTGGCGGGAGCGGGTGGGTCTGCTCAACGCCCTGGTGGACGTGCACCTGACCCGTGCCAGCAACGTGGGACTCTGAGTCCCGAGGAGAAACGATGAGAGTGCAGTGGATCGCGGTTCCGGCGCTTGCCCTGCTTGTCGCAGCGCCGCTCGCCGCCCAGGACGAGCCGGGCCTTCCCCGCGCGGGGCGCATCGAGATCGAGCGGCAGGGGATGCCGCAGCGCTACATGAGTCTCCTGATGACCCAGCGGCCGAGACTCGGCGTCACGGTGAATCTGCGGGCGAGCGATACCGACTCGATTGGCGCCCTGGTGCAGAGCGTCACGCCCGGCGGCCCCGCCGCCAAGGCCGGGATCCGGACCGGCGACATCATCACGAAGCTGGACGGCACCGTGCTGGTGAGCCGCGCGAACCGCGCCGACACCGGGGACGGCGAGCAGTCGCCGCCGGGCCTCCGGCTGGTCGAGCTCGCGGCCCGGCTGTCACCGAACGACACCGTGTCGGTCGAGCTCCGCCGGGGCCGCGATCGCAAGACCGTCAGGCTCATCACCGAGGGCGACAGCGGCGGCGAGTTTTCCTACGTCCCCGGCCGGATGTGGAAGCAGGACAGCGGGATGACGATCTTCCGCTCGATGCCGGACATGAAGATGCGGATGCCGCTCGAGCTGGAGCAGCAGATGGGCCCGGCCGGCCAGACCCGCATGCGCGTCTTCTTCGACTCGCCGCTCGGCGATCTCGAGCTGGCGCCGCTGAACGAGGATCTGGGCAGCTACTTCGGTACGACCGACGGCGTCCTGGTCATCAGTGTGCCCAAGGATTCGAAGCTCAATCTCAAGAGCGGCGACGTGATCCTGTCCGTCGATGGCCGGAAGCCGAGCAGTCCGCCGCACCTGATGCGGATTCTGCGGAGCTACGACAATGGCGAGAGCTTCCGGATCGAGCTGATGCGGAGCCACCATCGGGAGACGGTGACGGGGAAGGTCGAGTAATATCCCCCGCGCGTCATTGCGAGGAGCGAAGCGACGAAGCAATCGGGTGGCATGAGCGACCCGATCGCTTCGGGCCTGCGGCCCTCGCAATGACGCGCGGGTCGCTTCTCCCCTCGCCCCGCACCGCTTCGCTCCTTGCCGCCCCTCCGATTCGCCGCTAACCTCACCCCATGACTGCCGATTCCGCACCCCGCTGGCAGCGCCGGCGTGAGGCGCGGCCGGCTGAACTCCTCGAGGCGGCTGCCGCCTGCTTCGGCGAGACCGGGTACCAGGCCACCCGCGTCGAGGAGATCGCCTCGCGGGCAGGTGTTACGGTCGGCACGATTTACCGGTACTTTCCCAACAAGGAGACGCTGTTCGCGGCGGTTCTCGACGAGAGTCGGAAGCGTCTGCCGTCCGGCTGGGCGGTCGCCGAGCGGGATCCGGGCCGGCTCCTGCGTGAGACGATCGATCGCTGGTGGGCGTTCCTGTCGGATCCGGCGCAGGCCGTGATGCTCCGCGCCACCCTGGCCGACGCGCAGGAGACGTCCGAGGCGGCCGCCGCCTACGCCCGGGAGGTGCGGAGCCGCCTGGAGCAGCAACTGGGTGGCGTCGTCCGGCTGGGCATGGCGGCGGGGGTTTTCCGATCGGTGGATGTCGGTGGCGTGAGCCGGGCGCTGGCCGACACGCTCATGGGCGGCGCATTGACGCGCCCCGCGGCCGCCACCGGCGCCGGAACCGATTCAGGAGCTTATCTGTCGGTTGTGTTCTCGACGCTGATTAACGGAATCGTTAACCGAGCACCGCCGGCCGTGCCCGAACGGGCGGAGCCATCCCCGCCGCCGAGCGAGCCGGGTACGGCGGCACGAACCGAGAGCTGGTGAGTCCGGCCGGGGTCTCCGGACTCATGTGCGCCCCCTCACAGACCCTCCGGGGAGGGGGGAGTATATATCCCCCACTCGCTGGCCCTGTCGGTTCACACTGGAGGATGCAATGAACATTCTGTGGACCCTGATCATCGGTCTTGTGGTGGGCGCGATCGCGAAGTTCCTGATGCCCGGCCG
>JBLMWC010000098.1:0-5220 GCA_050257015.1 Bacillota bacterium
CGGCGATCTGATCGGTCAGCCGCTCCTGCACCTGGAGCCGCCGCGCAAAGACATCCACCACCCGCGCCACCTTCGAGAGCCCCACGATCCGGCCGTTGGGGATGTAGGCGACGTGGGCCCGGCCGAAGAACGGCAGCATGTGGTGCTCGCAGAGCGAGTAGAGCTCGATGTCGCGCACCATGATCATGCTGTCGTGGCTCTCCTCGAACACCGCGCCGCCGACGGCATCGGCCACGGTGTGCGCGTAGCCCTGCGTCAGGAAGCGGAGCGATGCCTCGACGCGCTCCGGCGTCTTGAGCAGTCCCTGGCGCTCCGGATCCTCGCCCAGGGCGGCGAGGATGCGCCGGATGTCCGGCGCGAACTCGTAATCGGCGCCCGGGGCGGCCGGTACGTCGCGCAGCGACTTGTCGGCCGCGACGAGCGGCGCGTCAGTGCCCTTCGTAATCGACATAGTTCCTCGGCGTCTCCCACAGACGCAGGCGCAGGGTAAGACCGGCCGGGAGGACCGGCGTGAGCTCGCGCCAGCAGACCAGCGCGATGTTCTCCGCCGTCGGCAGCAGCTCCCGGAACCACGGCACGTCCAGGTTGAGATTCCGGTGATCGAGCTGCCGCAGCAGCGTCTCCTCGACCAGCGATTTCAGCACTGCCAGATCCATCACGTAGCCCGTGGCGGCGTCGATCTCGCCTTCCACGGTCACGTCGAGCTCGTAGTTGTGCCCGTGATAGTTCGGATTGTTGCAGACGCCGAACGTGGACCGGTTCCACTCGTCTGATCGGGTCGGGTTGTGCAGGCGGTGCGCGGCGTTGAAATGGACCCGCCGCGTCACGGCGCATCGGGGCATGCGGCGTCCCTTGCTCAGGTTGCGCGGAAGATGAAGGTGTCACGGCCGGAAACGCAAACGCCGGCCAGACGGCCGGCGGGGAGCGGAACGACAACAAGGAGGATTATTGAAGCCCAATGAGAATTCTCGGCACCCTCACCATGACATCTGTCTTCCCCCGAAGGGGCGTGACATCAACCACAGCATGTGGGCCCATCACTGGACCTGTTGGCTCAATAATGTGTCTCCCCGTTGCCGTCCGCGGAGTTAAGATAGGAACGGATACTCGTTCGGTCAACAGTCTTCCGGGAGCGCTACACGTGACCGCACTCAATCTCGCGCTCGTGCTCGCGCTGGTCAGTCTGGTGGCGTGGGCGGTGTTCGTTTTCGCGATGGCGGTGACGGCAGGACCGATCCACCTGCTGCTTGCGATCGGCGTGACGCTGCTCGTCTACTGGTGGGCGCTGCGCGACGACGGCGCGCGCGCGTAGCGCGGCTTCGCCGCTCAGATCTCCCAGTTGGACATGACGATGCCCTTCCGCGGCGGAGCCTCGGGACAGGCGGCGAGCGTCATCCGGAGATCGGTCCAGTGCACGCGGAAGCCGTCGCGGATCAGCTGGGCGTAGGCGTCGGAGAAGGCCGACTGGCAGCGGAGCGAGATCCGGCGGAGGCGCTCGCCTTCCGCCGCGGCCTGCACCGCATCGACCAGCGCAGTGAACGCGTCGAGATCCTCCGCCGCGAGCTTGAGCAGCCGCACCTCGTCGCGCGGGCGTCCGGCCGCGAGCGGCGCCGAATGCCAGAGCGCGAAGGCGACGAGGCGCCGGCCGCGGCGGATCAGCGTCGTGTCGCCGAGCGCGAGCTCATGGGTGAGCGCGAGCTCGCGCGTGAAGTCCACTCCCGGCTGCAGCCGCTCGGTGAGCTGGCGGCATTCCTCGAGCCGGCTCTCGAAGCCGCCCGCGGCATCACCGGCCCGCTCGGGAAGCTCGCCGATCCGCCGGCCCGTCTCGCGGACGAGCGTCACGGTGAGATGCCCTGGCAGCATGCCGAGCCGGCTGTAGAAGCCGATGTTGTCCACGGTGCGCGGCATCGTCTCGAGGCCGATCGTCTTTGCGCCCGCGGCCTTCAGCCAGTCGATGCCCCCCTGCACCATCGCCGAGCCGAGCCGCTCGCCCTGGCGGTCGGGACGCACGGCCAGCGGGCCCATCCACCCCTCGGTACCCGAGCGGTGCACCATGTTGAACCCGGCGATCTCCCCGTCCCCGTCCCGCCAGATCATCGCCCCGTCACCCGCATCCTCGATGGCGTAGCGCCATACGAGCGGGTTCAGATACGGCACGCGGACGCCGACCAGGCCATCCCGGCTGTAGCGATCGGTGAACGCCTCCGAGAAGACGCGGTTGAGCGCGTCCACATCGCGGAGCGTCGCGCGCTCGGGCCCGCGCACCCCGCGCTCAGGCCGCCACATCGTGCGCTCCCCCCGGCTCGTCGCGCACTACGGACACACCGCGTGACACGTCGTACCCGACCCGGATCACCCGGTCGAACCCCTCGCGAACCGCGTCGATGTGCGTGATGAGAATGACCTGCGGGAACCGGTCGGCCAGACTGCGGAGGAGGTCGAGCACGGCGAGCCGCCGCTCCTCGTCGAGCGAGCCGAAGATCTCGTCCAGGATCAGCAGCGACAGCGGCTGGCCGGCACGGTCGGCGATCATCTGGCTGATGGCGAGCCGGAAGGCCAGGTTGGCGATGTCCTCCTCCCCGCCCGAGATCACCTGCTTGGGCTCGCCGTCGTCCACCAAGGTGGCGACGTAGTCCTCGTCGAGCTCGAGGTCGGTGTAGCGACCGTTGGTGAGATCCCGCACGAACGCCGACGCGATCTCGCCGAGCTCCGGGCGAAGCGACTGATTCAGATCGGTGCGAAGGTCGGTGAAGGCGCGGTCGAGCTCCTGATGGAGCGCGAGGTCGCGCCCGACGCTCTCCGCTTCCCGTCTCCGCTCGGCGGCCTCCTGCCGCCGCCGCGCGACCGCCGCAAGCGCCTCCGACGCCGACGACTCCTCGGCGCGCGCCCGCACCAGCGACAGCTCCGCATTCCTGCGCGCCCGCTCCGCCGCCTGCTCCGCTTCACGCGCGGCGTTGAACGCCTCCTCGGTGAAGCCCAGCTCGGCGATGCGCGCGGCGAGGTCGCTGAGCCGCTGCTCGCATGCCTCGCAGTCGCCGGCAGCGCAGGCCGCTTCGTCCGCGAGCGCGTCGGCACGGTGCGCCAGGGCCTCTAGCCGGGAAACCTGAAGGGCGAGCGGCTCGAGCGACCGCATCGCGACCCGGACCTCCTCGTGCCGCGCCGCGTCGTAGGCCACCGCGGACGCGCCCGCGGCAGCCTCGAGCTCCGCCGCCCGTCGCCGGAGCGTCGCGCGTTCGGTCTCGGCCGCCCGCCGCTCCGAGCCGCGGGCGCCGAGCCGGGCCTCCTCGGCCACGGCGTCGGAGAGGCGCTGGTCGAGCCGGGTGCGCTCGCCGTCGAGCGCGACGAGATCGGCCGGCTCATCCGTCAGCTGCTCGACGCGCTGGCGGAAGTACTGGCCGTTGTTCGTCACTTCCTCCAGCTGGCGGTCGAGCAGGCCGAGGACGTGATCGAACTCCTGATGCAGGGGGCGGGCGCAGGTGGGACACGCGCCGTCCGGGCCGGCGGCCACGATTCGCTCCCGCTGGTCCTTGAGCTCCTGATACTGGTCGCGCAGCGTCCGGAGCTGCGTATCGGCGTCCTGGCGGTCGCGGACCCACGCGGTACGCCGCTCCTCGACGCTGATGGCCATGGCGGTCAGCTCGGCCCGAAGCGCGCTGGTCCGTGCACGCGACTCGGCCACCGCCTCCGGCGCCGGGAACGCGGCGATCCGCTCCTCCAGGCTCGCAAGGCGCGCCCTGACCTCCTCGAGCTGGGCCACCGCGCCTCGCTGCGCGTTGTACGCGGCCGCCAGCTGCTCGTGGCGCACCGCCTCGTCGCGCAGCACCGCCAGCGGCTCCAGCTGCCGGCGGCCGGATTCCACCGCGCCCCGCGCGTCGGCCGACTCGGCGGCCTGGCGCCACAGCGACTCGCGCTTCTCCCGCGCCGCTCGGAGCTGCTCCTCCGCCACGCGCCGCTCGGCATCGAGCATGCGCGCGGTATCGCGCGCGTGCTGCATCGCCTCCCAGCGTGGCTGGACGTCGGCGAGCAGGCGGTCGGCCTGCTCGAGCGCAGCCGCGCCGGTGGCCGCGGCGCTTTGCGCGCCGGCGAGCCGATCGCGCGCGCGGGCCTCCTCGCCGTCGAGCACGGACGCATCGGGGAGGCCTGCCTGCAGCGCCTCCAATCGCGCCCGCAGAATCGTCCGCCGCTCCTTGAGACGCTCCTGCGCCGTGCGGATCCGCTCGTATCCGAGCACGCGAGAGAGGAACCGTGCGCGGTCGGCCGGCTGCATCGCCGCCATGACCGCGAGCTCCTTCTGACCGGTAAAGTAGGTATTGAAGAACTCGTCCCGGCTCATGCCCAAAAGCCGTGTGATCTTGTCCGTCACCGTGGCGAGACTGTTCGCGATCGGCGCCGTTTCTCCGTCCTGGTAGAGCTCGGCGGAGTTGAGGCCGCGCACGACGCGATAGAGATGGGGGCCGAGGGTGAACTCCATCTCGACCTCGACGCGGGCACGGGGAGGCGCGCCGCGCCGGCGAATGCTGTCCTTGCTGCCGCGGGCAGCCTGGGTGCCGTACATCGACCAGGCGATCGCCTCGAGCAGCGTCGTCTTGCCGGCGCCGTTCGGCCCGATGATGCCCGTGAGACCAGCGCCGAGCACGAGGTCAGTGTCCTCATGCTGCCGGAAGTTCACGAGATGGATCCGGTTGATGAGCATCAGCCCGCCGCCGGCTCCCGCTCGGCCGACTCGACGAGCTCGGCGCCGGTCGCCACGAAGCGTTCCCGGTCCACTGCCGCGGGCAAGGGACGGTGCGACAGGTAGCTGCGGACCAGCTCCGGCAGCGTCTGCCGGCGGCCCGGCGCACCCATGCCGATCTCCCGATTGCTCTCGGGGCGCCGGATGTCGAGATGGAAGTGGAGTGCCTCCGCCTTGAGCGCACGGATCGCCGTGTGGTCGAGCTCGCGCATGACGTGCCGCGGCACGTCGCGCATGACGAGCCGCATGACCTGATCGGCGATGCCTCCATCCAGCGCGCGGACCCGCTCCACGATGAGCGCATCGAGGGCGGCGGCCGGCAGGCCCTCACCATGGATGGCGGGCAGGTCGACGACACGGCGCGCGGCGACGATCGGCTGCCGCGTCGCGGTCCCGCTCTCCAGATCGGCGAGGAGCCAGCCCTTGCCGCGTACGCCGCGCTCCGCCTCGTCCTGGAGCTCACCCCACAGGTTCGGGCTCACGTATTC
>JBLMWC010000099.1:0-44277 GCA_050257015.1 Bacillota bacterium
GGATCGACCGCCTGCACGCGCGGCTCGAATCCGGCGAGCTCCACCTCCAGACGCTGATGGCGACGCTGGTGGACGTCTACATCAAGATGATGCTGGAGGACGGGCTCTTTCATGCCGACCCGCATCCGGGGAACCTGCTGGTGGACCCGGCCGGCCGGGTGGTGCTGCTCGACTTCGGCATGGTCATCCGGGTCGAGCGTGCAGTGCAGGTGCGGCTCGTGCGTACGATCCTCGCCGCGGTGCATCGCGACGTGGACGGTGTGATCAACGGCTTCTACGAGCTGGGGATACTCGACCCCGAGGTCGACCGCGGCACCGTACGCGACGCCGCGCGCCAGCTCATGGCGATCTCGATCCGGGACGATCTGTCGTCGCGGCAGGTGCAGCATCTGGTCGAGCAGATCCTGCGGACGTTCTACGACTGGCCGCTGATGCTGCCGGCCGACTTCGTCTATTTCGGCCGCGCCGCGGTGCTGGTGGAGGGGATCGGGTTCCGCTACGACCCGGACTTCAACGCGATTGCCACCGCGCGGCCGGTCGTCGAGCGGGCGGCAGGCCGGCTCATCAGCGGCCTCGGCGAAGGGGCCGGAGCGGCCCGGCTGATCGACTGGGGCCTCGAGGCCGCGGGCGCTGTCCGCACGCTGCGCGACCTGCTCCAGCGGGTCGAGCGCGAGGAATTCCGGGTGCGCTGGCACCCGCGCGATACCCTCGAGCTGCAGCGTTTCATGGCGCAGCAGGTGCGGCGCGCGCTGCTTGGCTTGTTCGCCCTCACGACCGCACTGGTGGGAAGCGTGATCTACCTCGCGACCCGGCGGATCGGCATCCTGATCCTCGGGCTCGTGGCCGCGCTCGGAATGTTCCTCGTCATCCTCGTGCTGCCGAGCCACCTCTTCGAGAACCCGCTCCGCTTCCGCCGGCGCTGGCCCGGCGGCTGACGCTCAGCTCCACCGGCGCGGAAGCCCCCAGCGCTGAATCATGCGGGTGAGCGTCCGGCGCGAGATCCCCAGCAATCGGGCCGCTTCCTCGCGGTTCCCGCCGGTTCGCTCGAGGGCGCGGGTGACGTGGATCCGCTCGACATCCGCCATCGGGAGAAACTCGCCTGCCGGACCGTCGTAGCCGGTGCTGCGAGGGGGTGGGGCGGGGCCGGCCGAGCCGCGCACCTCCGGCGGCAGATGCTCCGGCCCGATGATGTCCTGCTCCACCAGCACCAGCGCCCGCTCGAGTACGTTCTGCAGTTCCCGCACATTCCCCGGCCAGCTGTAGGCCAGCAGCAGATCCTGCGCCTCGGCGTCCACGGCGACGAGCCGCCGGCCGTGCCGCGCGCCGAAGGAACGGAGGAAGTGGTCGATCAGCAGCGGAATGTCCTGCGTGCGCTCCCGGAGCGGCGGCAGCGTGAGCGTGACCACGTTCAGCCGGTAGAAGAGATCCTCGCGGAAGCGCCCTTCGCGAACCAGCGCCGTGAGGTCGCGGTGGGTGGCGGCGATGATGCGCACGTCGACCTTGACCGGCGTCTCCGATCCCACCGGCACGATCTCGTGCTCCTGCAGCACGCGGAGGAGGCGCGACTGGAGCGCCGGGGTGATGTCGCCCACCTCGTCGAGGAAGAGCGTGCCGTGGTCGGCCTCGCGGAAGAGGCCGGTGCGGGCGGTGGCGGCCCCGGTAAAGGCGCCCCGCACGTGACCGAAGAGCTCGCTCTCGAGCAGTCCCTCCGCCAGGGCGGAGCAGTTGACGGCGACGAACCGCCGGTCGCGCCGGTCGCTGTACTGATGGAGCGTCCGGGCAATGAGCTCCTTGCCGGTCCCGGTCTCGCCGAAGACCAGGACCGACGCCCTGGACGACGCGACCCGCGCGACGGTCTTCATCACATCAATGATCGCGGGGCTGTGTCCCACGAGCGGGATGCGCTCGGCGTCCACGGTGCCGCCGGGCGCGCCCCCGGCGCCGTCGGCGTGCGCCGGCGCAATCCGGCGGCGCTCGAGCGCGCGTGCGAGCGTCTGCCGGAGGGCGCCGATGTCGTACGGCTTGCTCACGAAGTCGAACGCCCCGGCGCGGATCGCTTCGCCGGCCGCGGCGGCGTCGCCGAACGCTGTGAGAACGAGGACGACGGCGTCCGGCTCGCGGTCCCGCACCAGCCGCACGAGGTCCAGGCCGCTCCGCCCGGGCATCCGCAGATCGGTCAGCACCGCGTCGAACGGCGGGCCGCCGGACAGCGTGCGCATCGCCTGGTCCACCGAGAGCGCCGTGACCACCTCGTAGGCATCGCGCTCCAGGACCTCGGCGAGCAGGCGGCAGGCGGCCTCGTCGTCGTCCACCAGCAGGAGGCGGCCCCGCACCCGTGAGTCGGCGCTCACGCGGCCGCCGGCAGGGTGAGGCGCCACCGCGTGCCGCGCGGGCTCGGCACGTGCTCGAGATCGCCGCCGAGGGCGCGGGCGAGCTGGCGGCTCACGGCAAGGCCGAGGCCGGTGCCGGCCTCGCCCTTCGTGGTCGAGAACGGCTGGAAGAGCTGTCGCCGCGCCTCCTCCGCCAGCCCCGGGCCGTCGTCCGACACTTCGAGGTAGGCGTCGCCGTTCTCGACGCCGGTCGACACCGTGACGTGCTGGCCCGGCGTGAGTGCCTCGATCGAGTTCTTGAGGAGATTGAGAAGGATCTGCTCCACGAGCTGCGGATCGCAGATCGCGCGCACCGGTCGCGCGGCGCCACCGCCGAGCGCCGCCGACGCGACGACGCCGGCATCGGCGAAGGCGGGCTCCAGGAAACGCAGCATGCGGGTCGCGACGTCCTTGAGATCGGTGGGATGCACCGCCGGCGTGGGCCAGGTGCCGCGCTCGAGGCCGGCGCGCACGATGCCCGTTACCCGCTCGATCTGGGTGAGCAGCATGCGCACGCGCTCGGCGGCCGCCGGCTGGCGCGCCGCGACGAGGTCGTCGCGCAGGAGCTGAAGGTGGCCGTTCACCGTGTTCAGCGGGGTTCCGATCTCGTGGGCCAGGCCGGCGGCGGTCTGCTGCACCAGCGCGAGGCGTTCGAGGGCGCGGGCATGCTGCTCCAGCGAGAGCATCGCGGCGCGCGCGGCGCTCTCGCGCTCGCGGGCCGCCAGCGCCTCGCGCAGGCGGTTGTAGCGTTGGGCGAGCGCCCGGAACTCCCACGGTCCCGTCTCGGGCGCGGGAGGGGCACCCTGCGCGCCGCCGTGTGCGTCCGACATTGCCCGTCCGATCGCGCGGAGCGGCTGGCCCACCCAGCGCGTCGTGATGAACGCGACGGCGAGCGCCACGAGCAGCGCCGACACGAAGGCGGCGAGATAGGCCCGCTGCCGTTCCAGGCGGGCCCAGTCCTGCAGCCGCTGGGTCGAGAACTGGATGTCGGCGACGCCGTAGTGTCGCGGAGCGCCGATGGGGACGGCGACGTGCCATCCCGGCTCGGTGCCGCCGTGATAGTGCACCTCGGTGGCGCCGCTCGCCAGTGCGACGCTGTCGGCCGCGTCGGCCGGTGGCAGCGACGCGGTGACGCCCGGACTCTGCACCTGCCTGAGCCCGTCGGCACTGCGGAGGGTGACCCACGCCCGTGTCTGCGTGCTGCGCCGCCCGGCCCAATCGTCGAGGCCCTGGGCGATCTGGTCGGGATCGCCGGCCGGCGCGTTCCGCGCGAGGTACGCGGCGAGCGCGTTCGCCAGTGCGACCGACTCCAGACGCAGATCCTCCCGCCGGATCCGGCCCGACCACGACAGCGCAACCTCGGTCGCACCGACCACCAGTACCACGGCAAGCGCGGCCGTGAGGGCGGCGAGACGCGCGGGCAGTCCCATCATTCTCACGCGACCGTCTCCGCACGCTCGCGTCCGCGTGCGGTCGACGCGACGATCCCGAGCCCGACGGCGATGACCGGCAGCACCTGCGCTGCCTGCAGCAGGAGCGATGCGGCGAGCGCGCCGGCGGCGCCCGCGCCATACTGTGCCGCCGCCAGCGCGAACGACGCCTGAAGCACGCCGATGTTGCCGGGCGTGAGGCGGGCCGCGCCGCCCACGTTGCAGAGCAGGAGCGCGGCGAATCCGATCGCGCCCGCATGCGGCAGCGAGACGGCGAGCCCCGCCGCCGCATACGCCGCCCATTGCAGCAGCCAGTTGACTCCCGAGAACAGGAGCGCGCCCGCGGTGCCGCGATCGCCGAGGGTTGCCCCCCAGCGCCGGAGCACGTTGCCGGCGCGCGGCGGGAAGCGGTCGGCGATCCAGCGAAGCAGCCGCGGCCGGGACAGCACGGCCGTCGCCGCGAGCAGGACGGGAGCCGTCAGGCGGAGCGCATGCGTCCAGGGCGACGGCGGGAGCACCATCCCCGCCAGGGACAGCACCGCGAGGAGCGCGACTGCCTCGAGAACCCGTGCCCCCACCACCGTCGAGAGGCCGCCGCCCAGCGTCACGCCGCCGCGGCCGACGATCAAGCGGAGCCGCGCCGCCTCGCCGGCCACCGACGGCCCGAGCGAGCCGGCGGCGGCGCCGACCAGGGTGGCCGAGATCGCCTCAGCCATCTGAGGCCGCGCGGTGCGCCGCAGGAGGAGGTGCCAGGCCGCCCCCTTCGCCACCAGCGAAAGCAGATTGGCGAGGGCGACCACGCCGAGGAGGGGAAGGCTCGCGCTCTCGACCGATCTCAGAGCGGCCGCCCAGGGAAAGCGAAGCGCGAACCAGCCGAAGAGCGCGATCCCTGCGGCGGCCAGCAGGACCGATCCGGCGCGCTTCACGGCACCAGCTCCGCCAGGGAAGCGAGGCGGTAGCCCGCGTCGCGAATGTCGCGAATGATGCCGGGCAGGGCAGCAGCGGTCTGTGACCGGTCGCCATGTGGATCGTAGCCGTCGCCGTCATGCAGCAGCACGATCGCGCCGGGCCGGAGCTTCGTGCGCACGCGCGACCTGATCGTCTCGGCGCCCGGCCGCGCGGTGTCCCACACGCCGAAGCTCCAGCCGAAGACGGCGTAGCCGAGCCGCTCGGCCGCCGATCGAACAAACGGGTTCCGATATCCGTGGGGGGCCCGGAATGCCGCCGGGGGCCGCCCGGCAAGCTCGGCCAGCGTGTGGTGCGCGTCGGTGAGCTCGCGCCGGATCCGCGCGGGTGAGCGGCGATGGAGCTTCACGTGGGTGTCGGTGTGGTTTCCCAGCAGATGGCCGGCCGTCCCCGCGGCACGGGTGAGCGCCGGCAGCGCCCGGGCATGCCGGCCGACCATGAAGAACGCCGCCGGCGCGCCTTCCCGGGCGAGAACATCGAGCACGACGGGTGTCGTTTCCTCGCTCGGGCCATCATCGAACGACAAGTACACGGCGTCATCCGCGCCGCGGCCGATGACCGGCCCGAACAGCGGCGAGTTCGGATCATACACGCCCCACGCGAGCGTTCCGGCAACGGCGGCAAGGCCCGCCGCGATCGGCGCGATGCTCACGGACCGATTGAGCGGTAGACGTCGAGCACCTGCTCCGCCACCACGGGCCAGGCGAAGCGGAGTGCCTTGGCCCGCCCGGCCGCGCCCATCGCCCGCCGCCGCTCGTGGTCGGGAAGCAGGTCGACCGTGGCGCGCGTCCAGGCCGCGGGATCCGCCTTGGGAACCATGACGGCTTCACTGCCACCGCCGACGAGCTCGCGGAAGCCGGTGATGTCGCTCACGAGCATGGGAGTTCCACACGCCATCGCTTCGAGCAGGGTGATGCCGAAGGAGGCCTTCGTCGTGGGACACAGGTAGAGGTCGGCCGCTGCGTAGCGTGCCGGCCGGTCGCCGTTTACGTAGCCGATGAACTCGACATGCTCCGCGACGGGCCGCGCGAGGCGCTCGTAGACGTTGCGCAGTGGCCCGTCGCCAGCGACGATTAGGCGCGTGCGCGGCGCCAACTCGACGATGCCGGGCATCGCGCGCAGCAGGGTGTCCAGCCCGTTCCGCGGGTCGAGCCGCCCGAGGAAGAGGAGACGCGGCCCGTGCCCATTTCGCTCCGCCGCTCCGTCCGGGCGAAAGAGCTCGACGTCGACGCCGTTGGGGATCACGCGCCAGTCGGCCCGGAAGTAGCGGCCGTGCGCCTCCACGACCGGCTCGCTCACCGCGATTGTTGCCGCGTAGCGATCGAGCCGTCGCTGGAGCGTCGAGCGGAAGACGCGGTACAGCGCCGAGTGCGGGAACCACGAGTGGAAGGTGCCGACGACCGGCAGGTCCAGGTCATGTGCCGCCGCCGGGGCCGCCAGCCCGAGGGTCGGCGCCAGCGGCCCGTGCGTGTGCACGATGTCGATGCGCTCGTTCCGGAAGAGGTCTCTGAGGCGGGCGCGGAGCCTCCAGCCGGTCGTTACCCGGGCGAAGGAGCCGCTGCTGTAAATGACGCGGCTGGTCCCGATGCGGCGGACGAACGGACCGTCATGGGTGGCGTCGCCCATGTCAGCGGTGACGACGATGACCTCGTGACCGAGGCGCTGGAATGCGAGCGCGAGGTTGTGTACGTGCTCGGTCACGCCGCCGAGGTGCGGGTAATAGAATTCGGTGACGAGTGCGATGCGCATCAGGCGCCCATGAAAGGGAGGCACCGGTGAGGGGCAAGTTCGACGCCAGCGATGGATGGTCCCGCCGCGCCGTTGAGGCGCTCCTGACGCGGTTGCGCCAGGCTGCGGGACACTCTGGCCAGCCATTTCCTGCCGGCGGGACATTCTGGCGGAGCCGCCCGTGCTGATTCCGAAGCTGTTCACGACCCTGAAATCATACTCCCGCCAGCAGCTCCTTGCCGATTTGACCGCCGGCGTCATCGTCGGCGTAGTCGCCTTGCCGCTGGCGATCGCCTTCGCCATCGCCAGCGGGGTCACGCCGGACCGCGGCCTCTATACGGCGATCGTCGCCGGCTTCATCATCTCCGCGCTCGGCGGGTCCCGCGTCCAGATCGGCGGGCCGACCGGCGCCTTCGTCGTCATCGTCTACGGCATCGTCCAGCAGTATGGCCTCGACGGGCTCATGATCGCCACGGTAATGGCCGGCGTCATCCTGGTCGGCCTCGGCGTCGCGAAGCTGGGCGGGGCCATCAAGTTCATCCCCTATCCCGTCATCACCGGCTTCACCGCCGGTATCGCGGTCATCATCTTCACCGGCCAGATCAAGGATTTCCTGGGCCTGCGGATGGCGACCCTGCCGGCGGACTTCGTCGGCCGCTGGCGCGCCTACGCGGCGAGCGCGTCGGCGGTCGAGCCCGCCGCGATCGGCGTCGGGGTCGCCACACTGCTGCTGCTCGTCCTCTGGCCGAAGGTAAGCCGCCGGATTCCGGGACCGTTCGTGGCGCTGATCGTGACGACGCTCGCCGTCCGGCTCCTCCACCTTCCCGTCGAGACGATCGGCACCCGCTTCGGCGCGCTGAGTGCGGCCCTGCCGCATCCGGTGATGCCCCACGTCACCTTCGAGACCGCCCGGGCAATGGTCGGACCCGCCTTTACCATCGCGCTCCTTGCCGCCGTCGAGTCGCTGCTCTCGGCGGTCGTGGCCGACGGCATGATCGGCGGGCGCCACCGCTCGAACATGGAGCTGGTCGCGCAGGGGATCGCGAACATCGCGTCGCCGATCTTCGGCGGCATCCCGGCCACCGGCGCCATCGCGCGCACCGCGACCAACGTGAAGAACGGTGGCCGGACGCCGATCGCCGGCATCACCCATGCGTTCACCCTGCTGCTGATCACCCTCTTCTTCGGCCGGTGGGCGGGGCTCATCCCGCTGGCGACGCTCGCCGCGATCCTGATCGTCGTTTCCTACCACATGAGCGAGTGGCGGACCTTCCGGTCCGAGTTCTCGGCGCCCAAGAGCGACATCGCGGTGCTGCTCACCACCTTCCTGCTGACCGTCTTCGTGGACCTGACGCTCGCCGTGGAGGTCGGCATGGTCCTCGCGGCGTTCCTCTTCATGCGCCGAATGTCGGAGGTCACCAGCGTCAGCACCATCACGCGGGAGTTCAACGACCGCGAGGGCCCCGAGATGGCGCTCTACGCCGAGGGACGGGCCCGGATCCCCTCCGGGGTGCAGATCTACGCGATCGACGGCCCGTTCTTCTTCGGCGCCGCCGAGAAGTTCAAGGAGACGCTGTACCAGGTCGCCGGGAGGCCGAAGGTGCTGGTGCTGCTCATGCGAAACGTCCCCGCGATCGATTCGACCGGGCTCGTAGCGCTGCGTGACGTGATCCGGCGCTTCCGCCAGGGCGGCACGCGGGTGATCGTCGCCGGCGTCCACGCGCAGCCGATGGCTGCGATCTCGCGCTCGACGCTGCTCACCGAGCTGGGCGAGGAGAACCTCGTCGGCGGAATCGACGAGGCGCTCGCGCTGGCGGCCGCCGCAGCATGAGCCTGCAGCATATCATCGAGCAGCACGGCGCCGTGGCCATCTTTCTCGGCGCCGCGCTCGAAGGCGATCTGAGCCTCGTCCTCGCCGGCGTCGTGGCGCACCTCGGCTTCTTCTCGCTCCCGCTGGCGATCGGCTGCGGGCTGGCCGGCAACATCGTCTCGGACTGTCTCTGGTACTCGCTGGGCCGGTGGCGAGGGCCGCGCTTCCGGGCCGGGGCGATCTACCGCCGCTTCGGGCCCCAGGTCGAGAAGCTGGCCCGCCGGCTCGGGCCGTGGCAGCTGCTCACCGCGCGGTTCGTCTACGGCACCAAGAACGCCACGATGGTCTTCTGGGGACTCCATAACCTGGAGCTCCGCCGCTTCCTCCCGATCGACGCCCTCGGCTGCGCGCTGGGAGCGACGGCATTCGTCTCCCTGGGCTACCTCCTGGGCGGGAGCGCCGAAGCACTCCTCGGCCGCGTCAAGCGGATCGAGTACCTCCTGCTCGCCGGGGTCGTGGTCGGCATCCTGGTGCTGCTGATCATCAAGCATGTGCTCCGAAAGCGCCGCATCGTCCCCGCCGCCGTGGACCCCGGACCCGACCACATCGTCTAGCGCATTCCAGCTTGCCCGCCACCGCGGCTCCTGCGACCTTTCAGCGCATGGATGCCGACCGGCTGCTCCGCGATCTCAAGGCAGGACATACCGCTGCGCTTGCCCGGGCAATCTCGGTCGTCGAGAACGCGCGGCCGGGGTTCGAGCGGCTCCTCGCCGAGATCCATCGCGATCTCGGACGCGCCCGGCGCATCGGCATCACCGGACCGCCGGGTGCCGGCAAGTCGACGCTGGTGGAGCGGCTGGTCGGGGCGTATCGCGCTCAGGGTCTGCGCGTCGCGGTGGTCGCGGTCGATCCGACCAGCCCCTTCACCGGCGGTGCCCTCCTCGGCGACCGCATCCGCATGGAATCGGTCGCGCTCGATCGTGACGTCTACATCCGCAGCATGGCGACCCGCGGCTCCCTCGGCGGCCTGGCCACCACCACGCGCGAGGTGTGCGACGTTCTCGACGCGGCCGGCTTCGACCGCATCGTCGTGGAGACGGTCGGCGTCGGCCAGTCGGAGCTCGATGTCGGGCGGATGGCTGACTCCACCGTGCTGGTGCTGGTCCCGGAGTCGGGTGACGGGATCCAGACACTCAAGTCCGGAGTGATGGAGGTCGCCGACATCTTCGTCGTGAACAAGGCCGACCGGCCCGGCGCCGAGAAGCTGCGGCAGGAGATCGAGGTGACGCTCGGGATCCGTCGGGGGAATGCGCTCCGGAACATCCCGGCCCATCACGGCGCGCTCGCCGTGAAGCGCACGCGGAAGGACGATGGACCGGTGGGCGCGGACGGCAGCTGGACGCCGCCCGTCGCGCTGACCATCGCGGCGAAGGGCGAAGGCGTCGACGGCCTGGTGGCGAGCCTGGAGGCGCACCACGAGTGGCTCCTCGCCTCCGGCGGCCTCGAGGCGCGCCGCCGGCGCCGGCTCCTCGAGCGCACGCGCGAAGTCGTGGATCGCGCGACCCGGCGCTGGGTCTGGGACGAGGCGCACGCGGAGCGCTGGATTCAGGAACGGCTGGACGACATCGCGGCCGGACGGGTGAGTCCCTACGAGGTCGCCGCCGATGTGGTCGAAGGTCTCAAACAGGGTGAGCGCGTATGACGATTTCACGGCCGAACGACGCCGAGCGGCTGGCCGAGCAGCTCGCGGCGCGCGAGCGGGAGCTCGCCGAGCTCAGGGCCGAGGTCGAGGCGTGGCGGGCGCACGCTGCCCGGCTTCCGGTGCGCGACGACACCGACTTTACCACCGTGTCGGACACCGTGGTCGAGCCGGTGTACACCCCACTCGATGTCTCGCCCGACCTGTGGGGCTCGACCCGGCTGCCGGGCGAGTACCCGTACACGCGCGGCGTGCACCCGACGATGTACCGCGGCCGGCTCTGGACGATGCGGCAGTTCGCCGGATTCGGCACCGCGGAGGACACCAATCGGCGCTACAAGTTCCTGCTGTCGCGTGGGCAAACCGGGCTCTCCGTCGCGTTCGACTTTCCGACGCTGATGGGCTACGACTCGGACCACCCGCGCTCGGAGGGCGAGGTGGGGAAGTGTGGCGTCGCCATCTCGAGCCTCGCCGACATGGAGACCCTCTTCGAGGGAATCCCGCTCGATCGCGTGTCGACCTCGATGACGATCAACGGGCCGGCGGCGATGCTCTTCTGTTTCTACGTCGCGGCGGCGGAGCGGCAGGGAGTGGCGCCGGCGCAGCTGCGCGGGACGATCCAGAACGACATCCTCAAGGAGTACATGGCGCAGCACGCCTGGATCTATCCGGCGGAGCCCGCGCTCAAGGTGATCGTCGACATGTTCGAGTGGGCGGCGGAGCACACGCCGCAGTGGAACACCATCTCGATCAGCGGCTACCACATCCGGGAGGCGGGGGCGTCGGCGGCGCAGGAGCTCGCGTTCACGCTCGCCAACGGCTTCTGCTACGTCGAGCACGGGATCGAGCGCGGCCTCGACGTCGATCAGTTCGCGCCCCGGCTGTCGTTCTTCTGGGACGTGCACAACGACTTCTTCGAGGAGGTCGCGAAGATGCGGGCCGCGCGCCGCATCTGGGCGCGCCATCTCCGCGAACACTTCGGCGCGCGCGATCCGCGCAGCTGGAAGATGCGCTTCCATTGCCAGACCGCCGGAGTCACGCTCACCGCGCAGCAGCCGCAGAACAACATCGTGCGTGTCGCCTATCAGGCGCTCGCCGCGGCACTCGGCGGCACCCAGTCACTCCACACCAACGCCTTCGACGAGACCCTCGCGCTGCCGACGGAGGAGTCGGTCCGCATCGCCCTCCGCACGCAGCAGGTCCTCGCCTATGAGACCGGCATCGCCAACGTCGCCGATCCGCTCGGCGGCTCCTACTACGTCGAGGCGCTGACCGACGCGATGGAGCGGGAAGCCGAAGGGCTGTTCGCCGAGATCGAGGCGCAGGGCGGGGTGGTGAAGGCGATCGAGACGGGGTGGTTCCAGCGGCAGATCGCCCACTCGTCGATGCGCTTCCAGAGCGAGGTGGAGCAGCGCCGCCGCGTGATCGTCGGCGTGAACGAGTTCGTGGAGGAGGCGGAGCCGCCGGTGGACATCCTGAAGGTGGGAGACGAGGCCGAGCGCGCCCAGCGCGAGCGGCTCGCCTCGCTTCGGGCCCGCCGGGACGCCGCGCTGGTGCAGGAGCGCCTCGAGGCGCTCCGCACCGCCGCGGCGGAAGGTCGCAACGTCATCCCGGCCATGCTGGATTGCGCGCGTGCCTACTGCACGCTGTTCGAGATCCGCCATGTGCTGGAAAAGATCTACGGGAGCTATCGTGAACCGGTCTTCTTCTGACATCGCCGTCGCGCGCCGGATCCGCCCCAGCGGTCCGCGCCCCGCCTCCGCCTCGCCCGTCGAGGCCGCCCTTGCCCGACTGACCCACATCCAGCCGGGCGACCACCGCGTGGTATCGTGCTACCTCAAGCTGGAGCCGCGCGACCGCGCCCGCGGCAAGTATCTGATCAAGCTCAAGAACCGCATGCGCCAGGTGGAGCAGGCGCTGCCCCGTCTCGGCCTGGAGCGCGAGATCGCCGACGAGGTGACGCGCGATCTCGCCCGCATCCAGGAGCGGCTCCGCGATCCGGCCAAGCTCCCCGCGACCCAGGGGATCGCGATCTTCGCCTGCGAAGGGCTCGACCTCTTCGAGGCCGTGCCGCTCCCCGCGGTGCATCGCTCGCGCCTCGGCATCGACGCGCGGCCGCTGGTGCGCGAGCTCGCGTCGGTCGAGGACGAGTTCGGGCGGCTGCTGACCGTCGTCGTCGACCGCACCAGCGCGCGCTTCTTCGAGGTCACCGCCTATCAGACCCGCGAGCTCCCGGGTCTCCGGAGCGACAGCACCCGGGGCGGCCGCTTCCGCGGCGACCAGGACGGACCGGGCTGGGGTGAGCACACCTACAACAACCGGATCCGGGAGGAGAAGCAGCGGCACCTCGAGGCGGTGGCGCGGCAGCTCTTCGCGCTCGACCGGGCGCACCCCGCGCACGGGATCATACTGGCCGGGACTGGCACCGAGGCCGCGGCGGTGCAGCCGTTCCTGCACACCTATCTGACCGAACGGCTCATGGGGAGCGTCCGCCTCAATCCCAAGGAAGTGACGCCCGCGGCCGTGCATCAGGCAACGCTCGCGGTGCGCGAGTCGTACGAGCGCGCGACCGAGCGGCACGTTGTCGAGGAGACGATGGAGCGCCTCGGCGAAGGATGGGCCCTGAACGGAGTGGCGCCGACGCTTCGGGCGCTGGCCCGTGGCCAGGTGCGCTCGCTGCTGGTGAACGCCGACGCCGCCATGCCGGGCGTGCGCTTCAGCGATACCGGCGCGCTGGGGCTCGAGCCCCGGGAGGGCAGGGGCCAGGGGACGCCCGTCCCGGTTCTCGACGTCATCGACGATGCGATCGAGGAAGCGCTCCGGCAGCATGTCGACGTGAACGTCGTGTACGAGACCGACGCGTGCGACCGGATTGACGGGCTGGCGGCGCTGCTCCGCTTCCGTTGAGCGTTCGCGCCGTCCTGTTCGACGCCGGCAACACGCTTCTGTTCCTGGATTACGAGCGGCTCGCCGCCGGGATCACCCCGGTGGCGGGCGTACCGCTCACGGCGGAGCTGCTGGCGAGTCGCGCCGATGAAGCGGCACTCGCGATGGAGCGCGCCGCGGCGACCGACCGGGAGCGGGCCGCGCTCTACGTCGAGACGCTCTTCCGTCTGGCCGGTGTCCCCGAGGAGCGCCTGGGTGACGTACGCGCGGCGCTCTGGCGGCTGCACGGGGAGCGACACCTGTGGACCGGCGTCGACCGTCGCACGGTAGCCACGCTCCGGCGCCTGCGGAAAGCCGGCCTCCGGCTCGGTGTCGTCTCGAACAGCGACGGCCGCGTGGACCAGGCCCTCGCCGCCGCCGGGCTCCGGGAGTACTTCGACGTGGTGGTGGACTCCGATCTCGCGGGCGTGGAGAAGCCGGATCCCCGTATCTTTTCGTTTGCGATCGAGGCCCTCGGCCTCCGCCCCGACGAGGTGCTCTACATCGGCGACATCTACGAGGTGGACGTCGTCGGGGCCGAGGCCGCCGGTCTCCACGCTGCCCTGGTGGATCCCGAGGGCCGTCACGCCGGACACGATGTGCCGTCGGCGCCGAGTGTCGCCGAGCTGATCGACCTGCTCGCCCGTCGCGGCGAGCTCTCCCTGCAACCCGGTCCCGCTGCCTGAGGCAGAGCCGATGATGAGTGCCGATCCGAAGCCGCGACACCTCTCCCGCCCGATCCGCGTCCTGGTCGCCAAGCCCGGCCTGGACGGGCACGACCGCGGCGCCAAGGTCGTCGCCGCCGCCCTCCGCGACGCGGGCATGGAGGTCGTCTACACCGGCCTCCATCAGACGCCGGAGATGATCGCCAGCGCCGCCGTGCAGGAGGATGTCGACGTGGTCGGTCTCTCGATCCTCTCCGGCGCCCACATGACGCTCTTTCCCCGCGTGCGGCAGCTGCTGGAGGAGAACGGACGCACCGACGTGCTGGTGACCGGTGGAGGGATCATCCCGCGCGACGACATGGAGGCACTCGAGGCGCAGGGAATCGGCAAGCTGTTCGGCCCCGGCACCCCGACGTCCGATCTCATAGACTACATCGAGTCCTGGGCCGCAACCCACATTCAGGATTGAGGTTGCGCACGTGACCTCATCCTCTCCGGCAGGTCGCGCCAGTCGGCTTTCCGCTCTCACCGAAGAGTACGCCACCCTCGCCGACCGGCTCCGTGCCGGCGGCGGGGCCGCGCGCGTCGCGCGGATGCACGAGCAGGGGAAGCTCTCGCCGCGCGAGCGGGTCGAGCAGCTCCTCGATCCCGGCTCCCCGTGGCTCGAGCTCGGTCTCCTCGTCGCGTACGACCAGTACGACGGACAGGCGCCCGGCGCCGGCGTGATCACCGGCGTCGGCGTGGCGGAGGGTCGGGAGATCGTCGTCGTCGCCAACGATGCGACGGTGAAGGCGGGGTCGTGGTGGCCGGAGACGATCCGCAAGATGCTCCGGGCGCAGGAGGTCGCGATGCGTCAGCGGATCCCGATCGTCTATCTGGTGGACAGCGCCGGGGTCAACCTGCCGTATCAGGGCGGGGTCTTCCCGGGCCAGTACGGCGCCGCGCGCATCTTCTATTACAACTCGATCATGCGGCGCTATCTCCACGTGCCGCAGATCAGCGCCGTGATGGGCAACTGCATCGCCGGCGGGGCGTACCTTCCCGCGCTCTCCGACGTGATCTTCATGGTCGAAGGCACCAGTTTCATGGGGCTCGGCGGTCCCAACCTGGTGAAGGGCGCCACCGGACAGACGATCGACGCCGAGACCCTCGGCGGCGCCGCGACGCACACCGAGCTGAGCGGGGTCGCCCACTACCGTGCGGCGACCGACGCCGACTGCGTCGCGCGGATCCGCGAGTACATCGCGCGGCTTCCGCGGAGCGCGCCGACCACGCAGGCCACGCGCCCTCCGGTGCTCCCCACGAGGAACCCCGCCGAGATCTACGAGCTCCTGCCGCACGATCACCGTCTCTCCTACGACATGCGGCATCTGCTCGACTGCCTCCTCGATGCGGGCACCTTCGACGAGTTCCAGCCCGATCTCGCGCGCGAGATGCTCTGCGGCCACGCCCGCATCGAGGGGTGGCCGGTCGCGGTGATCGCCAACCAGCGCGGGCTCATCAAGGGCCGCGCCGGGGAGCGCCCCCGCTTCGGCGGAATCATCTATACCGAGACGGCAGAGAAGGTCGCCTACTTCATCGAGACCGCGAACCGCGAGCGGATCCCGCTGCTCTTCGTCCAGGACGTGAGCGGCTTCATGGTGGGCCCCGAGGCGGAGCATACCGGAATCATCCGCGCCGGCGCCGAGTGGGTCGAGGCGATGGCGACCGCGGTCGTGCCCAAGCTCGTGCTCACGGTGAATCACGCGTCCGGCGCCGGCTACTACGCGATGGCGGGACAGGGGTTCGATCCCGACTTCATCCTCTCCTGGCCCACCGGCCGCATGGCGGTGATGGAAGGCGAATCGGCGGTCATGGCGGTGCATGGCCCTGAGCTCGAGAAGGCGCAGCGAGCGAAGGCCGAGCTTCCCGCCCCGGTGCGCGACGCCGTCGAATCGATGCGCGCCGATTACGAGCACCAGCTCGACGCGAAGTACGCCGCCGCGCGCGGGTACGTCGATGCGATCATCACGCCGGAGGAGACTCGCGACCAGATCGCCTTCGCGCTCCGCGTCGCGGCGAACTACCCCGGCCCGCACCTGGGACCGTTCGTGCTGCCGCCGCTCGACGCGGCGATCCCCCGTCAGGAGAAGCCGTGACCCGTCCTGCCTTCCTGTCGGTGCTCGCGCTTGCCCTCACCGCGGCGTGCGCCACGACGCCGACGATCGCGACGCCGAAGCCGAACATCGATTCGACGGCACTCCCGTCTGCCGAGGAGATCGCTCGCGGCGACTCGATCCGGGCCGCGGCGGCAAAGGCGCCCGAGCCTGTCCTGCCGCCGGCCGACGCGTTTCGGCGCGGGTGGATGCCGCTGTCGGAGACCGGCGTCGACCTCCTCCTGCGCGCGCACCCGACGTTCGACGGACGCGGCGTGCTGATCGCGATCCTCGACAGCGGGATCGATGCCGGGATCGACGGACTCGGCACCACCTCCGCCGGCGAGCGGAAGATCCTCGATCTTCGCGACTTCTCCGGGGAAGGCGCCGTGCCGCTCAGCGCCGTCAGCCCTCAGGGTGACGCAGTCGAAGTAGCCGGCCACCGCCTCGCCGGCTTCGGCCGGGTGGCCGCGCTCGCCGCGGGCGGGGCGGTATATGGAGGGATGCTGCGGGAGATACCCCTCGGCGATGCGCCGGCAGGCGACGTCAACGGCAACGGGATCGTCGGCGATTCGCTGCCGGTAGTCGTCGCGCGCGCGAGCGACGGCTGGGTGCTCTTCGCCGATACCGATGGCGACGGCTCACTTGCCGACGAGAAGCCGGTGCGCGACTTCCTCGCGGGCCACGAGACGTTCGGCTGGCACGCGGCGGGCCGACCGGCGCCGCTGACCGTCGCAGTCAACTTCGGCCCGGCGGCGGCGGGCGCGCCGCCGACGCTGGATCTCTTCTTCGATACGTCGGGCCACGGCACCCACGTCTCCGGTATCGCGGCGGGGCACGACCTCTACGGCGTCCCCGGCTTCAATGGCGTGGCACCCGGCGCCGCCCTCCTGGGCTGCAAGATCGCCGACGACGCGCAGGGCGCCGTCACCACGACGGGGAGCATGATCCGCGCCCTCGACTACGCGATCCGCTTCGCCGCCGAGCGCCGGCTCCCGCTCGTCGTCAACATGAGCTTCGGCGTCGGCAACGAGACGGAGGGCGGTGCCCGCATCGATGCGCTCGTGGACTCCGTGCTCGCGGCGCATCCCGACGTCATCTTCGTGGTGAGCGCCGGCAACGACGGCCCGGGTCTCTCGACGCTCGGTTTCCCGGCCTCGGCCAGCCGCGTGATCACCGTCGGTGCCACGCTTCCATCTGTCTTTCTTGCTGACGGCACCGGACCGCGTCCCCTGTCGCCGCTGGCCGCGTTCAGCGCCCGGGGCGGCGAGCTTGCCAAGCCGGACATCGTGACGCCGGGGATGGCGTACTCGACCGTCCCGCGGTGGCATACCGGGGAAGAGCGCGAAGGGGGCACGAGCATGGCGTCGCCGCATGCGAGTGGCCTCGCGGCACTCCTCGTGTCCGCCGTTGCGCCGCGCCGGGTGGACGCCGCCACCATCCGCCAGGCGCTCATGGTGACCGCCCGTCCCGTCGCGGGCAGCACGTTCCTCGATGAGGGAGCGGGACTGCCGGACGCGGCACGCGCGCTGCGCTGGCTCGAGCGCGATCTCCGCGTTCATCCGGTGCAGGTGACCGGACCCGCAGGTCGCGGATCCGCGGCGTATCAGATCGTCGAGCCGGGGCGCCGACCCGATACCACCGCCACCTTCGGCATCACCACTGAACGGACCGATACCTTCCGGCTCCGGAGCAGCGTTCCCTGGCTGCATGCACCGTCGCGGGTGGTCGCGGCGGGGCAGACCTCCGTGCGGTTGACCTACGATGCGCATGCGCTGTCGGCGCCGGGCGTCCACACCGGCGTGGTGAGCGGCTGGACCTCCGACACCCTCGCCGGGCCGGCGTTCCGGCTGGTGAACACCGTCGTGGTCGCGCATTCCACCGCGCATGATCTGGCGCTGCGGGCGCAGATCGCCGCGGGCGGAGTCCACCGCCTCTTCTTCCTCGCCGACAGCGAGCGGCCGTTCACCGTCTCCGCAGAATCGTCGACCGAAGGCACGATGCTCTATCTGCACGAGCCCGACGGCATGCCGTATCGCGGCGGAAACGGAGCATCGGCGGGGACGGGGGACTCGGCGGCGGTCTACGACGTTGGCGGGCGGGATGTCGCGCCCGGCGTGTACGAGGCCGTGGCGACGGCGCCGCCGCTGGCGGGGACGACGGTGGGGATCAGCGTGCGGCAGTCGCCGGTGGTGCTCCGCCTGTCGCGGGACCGCACCGGCCTCGGCGCGACGCTCCTCAACCTGCAGGATTCCGCCCTCTCGGTGCGCACGGCGGTGATCCTGGCCGGCGCGGAGCGGAATCAGATAACCCACGCGCAAGGCTCCGCCGTGCAGCGGATCAGGTTCATCGCGCCGGCGTGGGCACGCGGCGTCGTCATCGAGACCACGATGGACCGGACGCAGTGGGGGCGCTTCACCGACTTCGGCGTCACCCTGTTCGATTCGGCCGGCCGCCAGCTCGGCACCGAGCCGCTGAATTACGCGCTCGGCCGGCTGCAGGTCGCCTTCACTGCCGGCCATGCCGACATGCCGGTCGAGATCGGGATGTTCCCCGGGTTCGCCGACACGACGGATGCCGCGCGTGGCTGGACGGTGAAGACGTCGATCCGGCTTTACGCCGATTCCGCGAGGACGCTCGCTGCGGCGAGCGGCGAGGTGCCGGTCACCCTGCGCCTTCCTGCGCGCGGCAGCGCTGATGCGCGCTTCGTCCTTCCCGCTGACCTCTGGCCGCTGGGAGACGGCTTCTTCCCGCTTGCGGCCGTCGTCGCGGAGGCGGGCGGCACGCTCTGGAGCCGTGAGGTGGGGCTCCCGCTCCCGGCGCCGCCGGTGATGCGATGAAAGCCGCGGCGAAGAAGATCGTGCGCGTCGCCGCCGGTCAGGGCTTCTGGGGCGACTGGCTGGAGGCGCCGGTGCGCCAGGTCCAGGGCGGCCCGATCGACTACCTGATGATGGACTACCTCGCCGAGGTGACGATGTCCATCATGCAGAAGCAGAAGTCACGCGACGCGCGGATGGGCTACGCGCGGGATTTTCCGCCGCTGATGGAGCGGATTCTCCCGGACGTCGTGGCGAAGGGAATTCGGGTCACGTCGAACGCCGGCGGGGTCAACCCGCGCGGGTGCGCCGAGGCGGTGCTGGAGGCCGCCCGTCGGCTGGGCCTGCAGGGGAAGGTCACCGTCGGGCTCGTATCGGGTGACGACATACTCGACCGGCTCGACGACCTGCTCGCGCGCGGTCACGAGCTGCGCGACATGGACACCGGCCGCCCGCTGGCCGAGATCCGCGACAAGGTGCTCTCGGCGAATGCGTACATCGGGATGGCGCCGATCGTCGAGGCGCTCGCCGGCGGCGCGAACGTCGTCGTGACCGGTCGCGTCACCGATACCGGCCTCACCCTCGGCCCGCTGGTCTACGAGTTCGGCTGGGATCCCGACGACTGGGACCGCATCGCCGCCGGGACGATCGCCGGGCACATCATCGAGTGCGGCGCGCAGGCCTCCGGCGGCAACTTGCTGCGCGACTGGCGGTCGGTGAAGGGAATGGCCAACCCCGGCTTCCCGATCGTCGAAGCCAGCGCGGACGGCACCTTCCTCGTCACCAAGCATCCGCATACCGGCGGCGTCGTCTCGGTTCCCTCGGTGACCGAGCAGCTCGTCTACGAGATGGGCGATCCGCATGCCTACATCACCCCCGACGGCGTTGCCGACTTTACCTCGATCCACCTCCAGCCCGCGGGCCGCGACCGCGTGCGGGTCTCCGGCATCCGCGGCGGGCCGCGGACCCCGATGCTCAAGGTGTCGATCGCCTGGTTCTACGGCTACAAGGCGGTCGGCACCCTGGTCTATGCCTGGCCCGATGCGTACGAGAAGGCGCGCGCGGCCGACCGGATCCTCCGCGAGCGGCTCGAGGCGCTTGGCCTCGAGTTCGACCAGATCCTCACCGAATACGTTGGCGCGGACGCGACGCACGGCCGGCTCGCCGGCCCGCCGGATCCCGACGCTCCGGAAGTACAGCTCCGGGTTGGGGTGCGCGCCCGCGAGCGCGCGCCGGTCGAGCGGTTCACCCGGGAGATTGCGCCGCTCGTCCTCACCGGTCCGCCCAGCGTGACCGGGTTCGCCGGCGGCCGGCCCGCGGTCGAGGAGATCGTTGCTTACTGGCCGGCACTCATCGACCGCCGCGAGATCGAGCCGCATGTGCGGGTCGAGCTCCTGACTGCGTGAGGAAAGGACCGATGCCCAGAACCGCCGGATCCGCCACGACGCCGCTGCAGCTTCGCTATCTGGCCCACGCGCGCTCGGGCGACAAGGGAGACACGGCGAACGTCGGCCTCATCGCGCTGGAGCCCGAGCTGTACGACCTGCTGCGGCGCGAGGTGACCCGTGCGCGCGTCGCGCGGCACTTCCGCGGAATGGCGAGCGGCGTCGAGCGGTTCGAGCTCCCCAACCTCAATGCCCTGAATTTCCTGCTGCACGGCGCGCTCGACGGCGGTGGAACGATGTCGCTCAAGACCGACGCGCAGGGCAAGGTGTACTCCACCGCGCTCCTGCGAATGGAGATTCCGGTTCCCGCCGCCGTAGCGCGGCGCTACGGGCCGAAGCGCGCGCGCGCGAAGGGCCGATGAACGACTCCGTCCTCCTGAGCGAGACGCGCGACGGCATCCTGACGCTGACGCTCAACCGCCCCTCGAAGCGCAACGCGCTCAGCGCGGAGATGATCGAACGACTGCACGCGGCGCTCGAGCGCGCGGAGCTGGACGCGGCCGTCGCGGTGGTGGCGCTCCGGGGGGCAGGGCCGGACTTCTGTGCCGGCGCTGATCTGCAGGAGCTGCTCGCCTCCGCCGATCAGAGTGCGGAGATCAATGAGCGGGAGGCCCTTCGGCTCGGCGAAGTCTTCCGCCGGATCCGCGAGCACCCCAAGGTCGTCGTCGCCGTGGTGCAGGGACGGGCGCTCGCCGGTGGCGCGGGGCTCGCGACGGCCTGCGACATCGTCGTGGCCGGGGAATCCGCCACCCTCGGGTATCCCGAGATGCAGCGCGGATTCGTCCCGGCGATGGTGATGACGCTGCTCCGGCGGCTGGCGGGGGAGAAGGCCGCGCTCGACCTCGTACTGACCGGCCGGCTGGTCACCGCGTCCGAGGCGCTCATGCTCGGTCTCGTCTCCCGGGTCGTGCCGGATGGCCAGCTTGGCCAGGCCTCGGGCGACATTCTGGCCCGACTCGCGGAGTCCAGCGGTAGTGCACTGTCGCTGACGAAGCGGCTCTTCATGGAGCTCGATGGCCGGTCGTTCGGCGAGGGAATCGCCCTCGGCGCACGGGTCAACGCGCTGGCGCGCACGACGCCTGACTTCCGGGCCGCCATCGCACGGTTTCTCGCGACATGATTGCGATGCCGCAGCTGCGATTCGCGCTCGGCATCGCCGGCCTGGTCGCCGCCGTCGGGGCAGTCGCGCTGGACAGCCGGGCCGCAGCATGGCTGGCAGTGGTTTTGCTGGGTGCGGCGGTGCTCGTCCGCCTGGTGGCCGCACGGCAAGGCCGGGCGGGGAGGGATGACGGGACCGGTTGAGCAGATCGAAACGAAAGCAGGGGCGAGGCCGTACTTTGCGCGCGGCCTTTTGCATGAATGTCGGCATCTCGACAGCCTCGAAGCTATCCGCAAGGCACGTTAAGGCATTGCTCTGTAAGGTTTTGTGACAGTCGTCCGAAATCTCGCCGTTGCGCGGGGGACGAAAATCGCTACTTTGGCTCAGCCTGCAGAGCGCTAGAGGTCCGCTACGGGCGGCGGGAAGCAGCTAAGGGAGCCACATTCAACACGTTCACCACGTTCACCGAATCCAGGAGGATGGGACATGAAGGGCATGTTGAAAGGTGTTGCAGCGCTCGCGTTGGCGACGATGTTTGCGGCCTCGAGCGCCCAGGCGCAGGCGAAGTTTGGGGTGGCTGGCACCGGTCTGTTCTCGCTCGAGTCGGGCGGCGGTTCGTCGTTCGGCGGCATGGCGCTGGTCGGCTTCCAGAAGGCCGACATGCCGATCGGGTTCCGGGTGGACGGCACCTTCCTCCGCGATAACGGCGAGTGGAGCGAGCTGGCCACGGGCGACATCACGTACGCCTTCAAGACGGCCGAGTCGTCGATGTTCCATCCGTACCTGCTCGCTGGCGGCGGCATCGTGCACGTGCCGAGCCTCACGAAGCCGATGGCGAAGGCCGGCGTGGGCTTTGACTACAACATGGCCAACAGCAAGCTCACGCTGTTCGGCGAAGCCACGTTCGACATGTTCTTCTACGGCGGCCTGATCGGGACGCAGAAGTCCCTCCAGGCGAACGTCGGCGTCAAGTTCGGCGGCTGATTTTTCAGCGCGTTGATTTGCTCTTCAAACCGCCCTGCCCTGTGCAGGGCGGTTTGCTTTTCGGCTCTTCCTCCCAGACCTTTCGATCGCCGCCCCAGGCGGTCTGACCATACTCACGGAGGAGCGTCATGAAGCGGATACTCGCCGGCCTCACCACGCTTTCCCTCTTCACCTTCGCGTCCGCCACCGTCTCGACCGCCGATGCCCAGAGTCTCCGCCCCGGCGTGGCTGCCACCGCCATCTTCTCGCTCGAGAGCGGCGGCGGCGAATCGTACGGCGGCACGGCGCTCGTCGGTATCGGCGGGCATATCGATCAGCCGCTCGGCTTCCGGCTGGACGGCACCTTCGTCCACGGCGGCGGCGTCTGGTCCGAGCTCGTCACGGGCGACCTCATCTACAGCTTTCACACGCCGCTGCGAGTTCTCCATCCGTACCTGCTGGCCGGAGGAGGTTTCCAGCACTCGCCCGGCTTCACCAAGCCGATGGCCAAGGCCGGCGCGGGGTTCGACTACCACCTCTTCCACCGGAACCGCGGCACCGTCCTCTTCGGTGAGACTACCTTCAACCTCCTGTTTCGCGGAAGTGGTGCCGGGACCGGCGAGGCGCTGCAGGTCAACCTCGGCCTGAAGTTCTTCGAAGGCTGACGCCAGGCCGTGCGCCGCACCACGGGCGCGGCGCTTCTGGTTCTCGCCGCCCTCGCTCCGCTCCAGGGTCAGTCCCGCTTCCGCGCCGGCTTCGGTGCGGGGGCGGGGCTTGGCGAACCCCTCATGGATACCCGCAGCTCATACACCACCGGTCCCGGCGCGAAGGGGGAGCTCACCTTCGGACTCGCGGGAAGCCCCTGGTCGCTCCGGCTCGAGACGTGGTATATCCGTCTGCACGGCGCCGGCCCGCCGGAGCTCAACTTCCCCGCGCTCGACATCCTCGCGTTCACCGTCTCCGGCGTGCGGCGGGTCGGTGGCGCCGGACGGCCGCTGTCAGCGTATCTCTTCGCGGGCGGAGGCCCGGTCAATCTCGAGGATGCGCTGCCGTTCGCCTCATGGAGGACGGCGCTCGGGCTCCAGGCCGGAGCAGGCCTCGAGATCGGCCGGAGCCGGCTCCGGGGATTCATGGAGGCGCGGATGCTCCATGTCACGACCGACCCCGCGACCGATTTTGCCGCGCTCACCGGCGGAGCGCGCTGGGGTCTCTGACCCGGCGGTAACGGCGCCCGCGGGCGATTGATTCCGGGTGCGGCACGACGGTGGCATCGCATGATCTGCTGCGCGCCACCGTGGCGGCATGACACGATCGTATGAGGAGGCCGAGCGGCTCCTGCAGCGGCATTATGGTCACGCCGCATTCCGTCCGGTGCAGGGCCGCGTCATCCGCTCGGTCCTCGAGGGCCACGATGTGCTGGCGGTGCTTCCGACCGGCGGCGGCAAGTCGGTCTGCTTCCAGGTCCCGGCGCTCGCATCCCGCGGGCTCTGTCTCGTTGTCTCCCCGCTCATCTCCCTGATGCAGGACCAGGTCGGCGGCGCCCGCCTGCGCGGCATCAGCGCCGCCGCCTTCCACAGCGCATTGTCGGCCGACGATGCTGCGGCGGCACTTCGCGACGCCGCCGCCGGTCGCCTCACGCTGCTCTACACCTCGCCGGAGCGACTGCCCCGCCTTGGCCGGGAGCTGGTCGCCGCGGGCGCCGGCATCGCGCTGCTGGCGATCGACGAGGCTCACTGCATCAGCGAATGGGGCCACGACTTCCGGCCGGAGTTCCGCGCCATCGGCGCAGTGCGCGCCTCGCTCGGGAATCCGCAGACCGTGGCACTCACCGGCAGCGCGACGCCGCCGGTGCGGCAGGACATCGCCCGGGTGCTGGGACTCGGTGCGGGGCGGCCGGCCGGTGCCCGCATTCACGTCGCCTCCTTCGACCGGCGGAACCTCCGCTTCGAGGCGCGTCAGGTACGATCGGAGCGGGAGCGCTTCGACGCGCTGCTCTCGCTCCTGAGCCGCGGCGAGACGGCCATCGTCTATGCACCGACGCGGAAAGCCACCGAGACTCTCGCGCTCGCACTCCGACACGCCGGCCACCGTGCCGCGCCATATCACGCCGGCCTCGACAGCGAGATGCGGGCAGAGGTGCTCGACGACTTTCTCGAGGACCGGACCGCGGTGGTCGTCGCAACCTCGGCGTTCGGCATGGGGATCGACAAGCCGGGCGTCCGCCGCGTGGTCCACTGGTCGATGCCGCCGACGCCGGAGTCCTATTACCAGGAGGCGGGTCGGGCGGGGCGCGACGGCGCGGCGGCGCGCTGCGTCCTGCTGGTGCGCCGCGGCGACGCCGTGCTGCACCGCCGCCAGCTGGCGGTGACGTTCCCCGACCGGAAGCTGCTCCAGGCGCTCTGGAGCGGGCGACAGGACCCGGCCCGCGTTGCGGCGAACGTCCGCGAATCGGCCGAGCGACTTCGCGCGGAGCTCCGGCCGGCCGACCGGGACCCCGACTGGGCGCGGGTCGCCGCCCGGCGGCAGGCCGCCGAGCGGCGGATCGACACGATGTGGCGCTACGCCACCGGGCGCCGATGCCGCCGGGCGGCGCTCCTCGACTATTTCGGGGAGCGGCTGACCCGGTGCGCCGGATGCGACCGGTGCCTCCGAAAATGAGCGGTGCCGCGGTTATATTCCGCCCTCTCCCCAACGGTGCGGACGGTTCATGGATCAGGGCTTGTACTTCTCGGAGCAGCACCACCAGGTCCGCGAGATGGTACGGCAGTTCGCGCGGGACGAGGTGGCGCCGGTCGCCCGGGATCTCGACCGCACGTCGACCTTTCCGTGGGACAATATCCGCCGGATGGGCGAGCTGGGCCTCCTCGGCGTTCCGTGGTCGGAGGAGATGGGGGGCGCGGGCCTCGATCAGCTCGCGTACTACATCACCATCCATGAGCTGGCCAAGGTCGATGCGAGCCACGCGCTCACGATCAGCGCGCACACCAACCTGGGGACCTCGCCCATCGTCGAGTTCGGCACCGAGGCGCAGCGTGCGCGCTACGTGCCGCTCCTCGCATCGGGCAAGGTGCTGGGCGGCTTCGGCCTGACCGAGCCGGGGGCCGGCAGCGACGCCGGCGGCACCGCCACGACCGCCGTCGACAAGGGCGACCATTACGTCCTGAACGGCTCGAAGGTGTTCATCACCCACGCCGGAGTGGGCGAGATCTTCTCCGTCACCGCCCGGACGGCTCCCGGCGGCGGCAATCGCGGGATCACCAGCTTCATCGTCACCAAGGACACGGTGGACCTCGACCAGGTCCGCGAGCTCGGCGTCGGGCATGCCGCCGATCTTCCGAAGACTCCCGGAGTGCGCGCCGGAAAGAAGGAAGACAAGATGGGCTGGCGCGCGAGCGACACGCGGGAGCTCATCCTCGAGGACGCGATCGTCCCGAAAGAGAATGTGCTGGGGGAGATCGGCCACGGCTTCACCAACTTCCTGAAGACGCTCGACGCCGGCCGGATCGGCATCGCCGCACTCTCGCTGGGAATCGCGGAGGGGGCGTATGAGCAGGCGCTGGCCTACGCGGGGACGCGGAAACAGTTCGGCCGGGCCATCGGAAGCTTCCAGGGCATCAGCTTCCAGCTCGCCGACATGGCGCTGGAGATCGAGGCCGGCACCCACCTCCTGTACCACGCCGCCTGGCTCAAGCAGAATGGCAAGCCGTTCAAGAAGGAAGCGGCAATGGCCAAGCTCTACTGCTCGGAGCTCGCCATGCGGAACACCACCAAGGCGGTACAGATCTTCGGCGGCTACGGCTACACCACCGATTATCCGGTGGAGCGGATGATGCGCGACGCGAAGGTCTGCGAGATCGGGGAGGGGACCAGCGAGATCCAGCGGATCGTCATCGCCCGGCAGATTCTGGGCGACCTGCCTGCCTGATTTGCCCTAAATCACGCGGCGCCATATAATTAAGCCCGACGAAGCCCGTAATCGCCGGGCCCCCTCATCGCCAAATCAGCGTGCTGCCTGGCCGGTCCCCTGAATGGGGCCGGCCCTCGGCGGCCGAGGATACGCCACTTGAAGCGCGAGATCCTGATCAACGGTAGCCAGCGCGAGACGCGCGTGGCCATCCTGGAAGACGACCGTCTGGTCGAAATTCTCTACGACCGTCCCGATCATCGCCGCACCGTCGGCGATATCTACCTGGGACGCGTCGAAGCGGTGCTTCCCGGCATCCAGGCTGCGTTCGTCGACATCGGGCTCGAGAAGAGTGCGTTTCTGCACGCCTCGGACCTGCTGGAGCCGGATGAGGACGAGGAGCCGGACGAGGATGACGACGAGGACGAGGTAGAAGAGCCGGCCGACGCGGACGCCGGCGCAGCCGTCGCCTCCGGCGAGGAGGAGAGCGGGGAACCGCAGCGATCGAGCTGGCGTCGCGACCGTCGCCGCCGGCCAGGGCGCGGCAACGGTGCCACCGCCGAGAAGGCCGAGTCCCGCCAGCGCGAAGTCTCGCCCCGCCGTCCGATCCCGAACATCCAGGACATCCTCAAGAAGGGACAGACGCTCCCCGTCCAGGTGACGAAGGAGCCGATCAGCACGAAGGGGTGCCGCGTCACCGCGCAGATCTCCCTGGCGGGGCGCTTCCTCGTCTACATGCCGTACGGCTCCAAGGTCGGGGTCAGCCGGAAGATCGAGAGCCGCGAGGAGCGCGCCAAGCTGCGGGAGATGGTCTCGGGAATTCTGCCGAAGGACTCCGGCGGTGTCATCGTGCGGACCGTGGCGGAGGGGGTCACCGAGGAGCACTTCCGGCGCGAGATCGACTCGCTGCTCTCCCTCTGGAAGAAGATCAACCGCAAGAAGACGTTCGTCCGCCGGGCGCCGGCGCTGCTGCAGCGGGAGACGAGCCTTACGCGCGGCATCATCCGCGACCTGTTCAGCACCAAGGTGGACGCGCTCTACGTCGACTCCAAGGAGCTCTTCAACGAGGTCGAGGGCTATCTGCAGCAGGTAGACCCGGAGCTGATCGCCCGGGTGCACCTGTACACCGAGGCCACCCCTCTCTTCGACAAGTTCGACATCGAATCCGAAATCCGCGACCTCTTCAAGGCGCGCTGCGAGCTGCCGACCGGCGGGTCGATCATCATCCAGCCGACCGAGGCGCTCGTCTCCGTGGATGTGAACACGGGGCGCTATACCGGCAAGAAGGACCCCGAGAAGACGATCCTCCGCACCAACCTCGAGGCCGCGCGCGAGATCGCGCGCCAGATCCGCCTCCGCGACATCGGCGGCATCATCGTCTGCGACTTCATCGACATGGAGACGCGGTCGAACCGCGACAAGGTGCTCCAGGAGCTGCGCACGCACCTGGGCCGGGACCGCGCGCGGACCAAGGCGTTCGCCGTCTCCGAGCTCGGTCTGGTGGAGATGACGCGCCAGCGAGTGCGGCCGTCGCTCTGGCACTCGCTGACTCGTGACTGTCCGACCTGCGCCGGCTCCGGGCGGGTGTTCACCCCGGAAGTCGTCGCGCGGCGGCTGGAGCGGTCGCTCAAGCGGGCGGCGCACGAGCACCGGGAGCGGCAGCTGACGGTACGACTGCACCCCGAGGTCGCCCTCTACCTCCTCGAGGAAGAGCCCCGGCTCCTCCAGAATCTGCAGAAGATTACCGGCCTCGATCTCGAGCTCCGGGACGACCCGATGATGCGGCTCGACGAGTTCCGGCTCATGAGCCGGCCGGCCGGGCGGGATGTCACCGATCTCTATGCGGTCGCCTAGCGGGGCCGGCGCGGCCGTGGACGCGGTGCCCTTGCCCTAAGGCCTGCCCCTGTTTACGTTTGAGGGCTAACGCTCAAGTTCACTCAGGCTCCGGATCGACCATGTACGCAATCTTTCGCGCGCTCGGCAAGCAGTTCAGGGCGGAGAAGGGTCAGACCCTTCGCCTCCCCTTGATGGACGCCGCGCCCGGCGCCAAGGTCACGTTCGACGAAGTGCTGCTCTCCTCGGATGGCACCACGATCCGGGCCGGGGCGCCGCTCGTCTCCGGGGCGTCGGTCGAGGCCGAAGTCGTCGGCACCGGCAAGGAAAAGAAGATCTACGTCTTCAAGTTCAAGCGCCGGAAGAACTACCGCCGCAAGACCGGACACCGGCAGAAGTTCACCGAAGTTCGCATTACTGACGTCAAGCTCGGCTGAGGCTACCATGGCACACAAGAAGGGCGTCGGCTCCAGCCGAAACGGCCGTAACAGCAATCCCCAGTTTCTCGGCGTGAAGAAGTTCGGCGGCGAGAGCGTGATCGCGGGCAACATCATCGTCCGCCAGCGCGGGACCAAGTTCCACGCCGGCAAGAATGTGCGCCGCGCCAATGACGACACCCTGTTCGCGCTGGTGGACGGCGTCGTCAAGTTCGAGCACAAGGACAAGACTCGCCAGAAGGTGTCGGTCTATCCGGTGGCCGAGGCAGTCGCCGCGGGCTGACCCGCCCGGTGAATGAGGGATGACGAGGCGCCGGGATTCTTCCCGGCGCCTTCTGCATTCCGGCGATTGACCGCCGAGCTGATGACGGCAAGATTGCAGGCTGAAACGTTCGGACGGCCTCGCTCGTCCGGCTACCGTCCCGACTCAACCAGTGGAAGGAGTTCCCATGTCGTCACTTTTCGACCGATTGAACCAGGAGCTGGAGGCGTTCGGCAAGCGCGCCCAGTCCGCCCTGGATGAGGGCAAGTCCCAGATCGAGCTCCTGCGCGTGAAGCGCCAGCGCGACGTGCTCGCCCGCGACCTCGGCCTCTTTGTCTACCGGCGCGAGCGCGGCGGCGAGAATGATCCAAAGCGGTTCGACGCGCTGCTTCTCCGCTTCGACGATCTCGAGAAGCAGATCGCCGCGCTCGAGCAGGAAGTCTCGCACGCGGGCTCACCGCCTCCGCCGCCGCCGGCCGAGGCTGAGACGGTGATCGTGGAGTAGCTGGTCAGCGCCCGGCGTGTCGCCGGGCGCTTCAGTTTGGAGGAAGGGCGAGACTCTGTCGGATGCGCTCGGGGAAATTGCCGCAGAGCCCGTCCACGCCCATCGCCGCCAGCCGCGATACCTCGGCGGGCTCGTTGACGGTCCAGGCGACAATGCTCCGTCCGCTTTCGTGCACCCGGTCCACCAGCGTCTGATCGACCATCTGATGCTCCTGCCACAGCGTGCCCGCCCCCGCTGCCGTCAGCTCCGCGACGGCGTCCAGGAGGTATGCTGAGAGCAGTGCACCGAACCGCCGCGCCGGGTCCTTCCTGCTGAGCCGTGCGACGATCCGGTGATCGAAGCTGTGGACGGCGAGGCGGTCAGACCTGGGCGAGCGGCGCAGCAGGTCCAGAAGCGCCGCATCGAACCGTTCAGGCAGCGCCTTCACTTCGATCCACAATTCAGCCGGGCCGATCAGCTCCAGCACCTCGTCGAGGAGGGGCACCGCTTCGCCGTTCGGGAGGCGGTGGGCCGTGACCTCGGTGGCGCGAAGATCGGCAATCAGGCCCGCCCCCGGCAGGATCGGGTCATGGTGTACCGCGAAGCTGCCGTCGCGCGTCGCGTGGACGTCGAGCTCGATCGCGTCCGCGCCGAGGTCGAGCGCGCGCCGGAATGCCGCCCGCGAGTTCTCGTACTCCAGTCCGGACGCGCCCCGGTGGGCGATGACCTGGATGGGCATCGCCCATAATAGCGTCGCCTGCCGATCCGGGCACGACGGTTAACACCGGCCCCCGGCCCCCGTCTACCGCCACCGAATGAGCGCGATGACCGAGAGTGGGCAGACCACCGATGCAGCCCTGATCGGGGCGTATCGCGCCGGCAGCGAGCGCGCTGCTGCCGAGCTGGTGGCTCGCCATGCGGCGGCGCTGGGGCGCTTCCTGTACGGCGCCGGGGCGGGACGCAGCGATGTCGACGACTTCGTGCAGGAGACCTTCTTCCGCGCCTTCCGGCGGATCGATGGCTGGCGGGGCGACGCCACGTTCCGGAGCTGGCTCTTCGCCATCGGCGGCAATCTGCTCAGGGACGATTTCCGGCGGCGGAAAGGTCGCCGCGTGCTGTCCATCGAGGATCGCGACGTGGTGGATCATGCCGATCCCGAGGGCGATTTCGCCGCTGCCGATGCGCACGAGCGCCTGCGGACCGGACTCGGAAAGCTTCCCCGGCTCCAGCGCGAGGTCTTCCTCCTCCGGGTGCAGCAGGGGACCGACTACGCCGACATTGCGGCGGTGCTGGGGACGACACCTGGGGCGGCGCGGGTGCACTACCATCACGCGGTGAAGAAGCTGAAGGAGCTGTGCAATGCCTGACTGCAGCCGTCTCTCCGATCGCATGCCGCTGGTGGCCGCCGGCGGCGATGGCTGGTCCGCCGCCGATCTCGCACACCTGCAACACTGTGCCGATTGCGCGGCCGAATGGGCGCTGGTGCGGACCGGGGAGTCGCTCGGCCGCGATTCCGGCTATTCGCCTGATCCCGATCTCGTGGCAAGCGCGGTGCTCGGCCGGCTGAAGGCCGAGCGAATGGCGCGTGGGCGATCGCGCCGCGACCTCTCCTGGGCGGCGGTGCTGGCCGCCGCGGCGATCGCGCTCACCGTCTGGCCGGGGCGACCGGACCGGCCGAAGAGGACTGCAGCTGCACCGGCGAGCGCGGTCGAGTCCGCGGCGCTCGTGCCGGAGCTCGACTCGCTCGACGCGGTCGAGCTGAAGGATCTGCTGGATTCGTTCGATGCCCCGTTGTCGGAGCGGAGCATGCCGGTTTCGCCGACGCTCGGCGATCTGTCCGACCAGGAACTGGAGCGCGTACTGCGCGCGGGGGGAGTCTGATGCGACGGGTGATGATGACGATGGTGCTCGTGGTGGCGGTCGGGGCACGCGCGGCCGCGCAGGAGCCGGTGGAACCGAATGCGCAGCGAGCCGAGCAGCTGCGGCAGATGATCGAGGCCCGCTTCACGGCGCGGGCGCAGGAGGAGCTTGGCCTGAACGACGAAGAGTCGCAGCGGCTCCGCACCACGACCGCGCGGTTCGCCGCGGAGCGGCGGGGCGTCGAGGAGCGCGAGCGCCGGCTGCGCCTCGCAATGGCGCTCCAGCTGCGCCCCGGCATCGCGGCGGACCAGGACAGTGTCGCAAAGCTCACCGATGCGCTCATCGACGTGAAGGGCGTCTACGTGCAGACCTACCGTGACGAGATGAAGGCGCTCTCGGCGTTTCTGAATCCGGTCCAGCGGGCGCAGTACTTCGTGCTGCGGGAGCGGCTGCTGAATCTGGCGCAGCAGGTGCGGACCCAGCGCGCGCTGCGGGCCGATTCGGGTGGTGGGAGGCCCGCGATGCTCAGACCGCGGCGCCGCCCCTGAACTTCTGGTCGTAGAGCTCCATGCTGCGCTGGATGGCGCGCTTCGCCTCGGCAGCGCCCTCGAAGCCGCGCACCTGTGTGTCCTTCCCTTCGAGGTCCTTGTAGACCTGAAAGAAGTGCTCGATCTCCCGGAGATAGTGCGGCGGGATGTCGCCGAGGTCGTGGAGGCCTTCCGAGTACGGATCGCCGACCGGCACCGCCAGCACCTTCTCGTCCGACTGGCCGTGGTCGACGAGGTGAAAGAGGCCGATGGGGCGGGCGTCGACGAGGCACCCGGTGAACACCGGGATCGTCATGAGCACGAGGATGTCGAGCGGGTCGCCGTCGTCGCCCAGGGTACGCGGGAGAAAGCCGTAATCGCCCGGGTAGTGAACCGCGCTGTGCAGGACGCGGTCGAGCCGGAACATTCCGCTTTCCTTGTCGAGTTCGTACTTGTTGCGCTCGTTGGTCGGGATCTCGATGACGGCGGTCACGACCTCGGGGACACCGCGTCCCGTCGCCAGGTCGTGCCAGGGATGGAAATACTGCCTGCTAGGTGCCACGGGTGCCTCGCGCTGACGTGAACTCTCACTGCTGCGACCGCGTTACCGGCGGAATGTAACCGCCCCGTTCGCGAGTTGTTTCCGCCTGCCGGCGCCGGTACTTTTCCGCCTCGCCGGCCCGAGTGGCGGAATGGCAGACGCAGCGGACTCAAAATCCGCCGGGGGCAACCCCGTGCGAGTTCGACTCTCGCCTCGGGCATCACCAGAGTTCACGCCACCGGCGTCCACCAGGAGCGGCGCCGAGGCGCCTGATCTATCATGCCCTTCTCAAACTTCGGCCTGCATCCCGACCTCGTTCGCGGAATCCGCGAACTGGGCTTCACGCGTCCCACCCCCATTCAGGAGCAGGCGATCCCGCCGGCGCTCGAGGGGAAGGATGTGCTCGCCTGCGCGATGACCGGCAGTGGCAAGACGGCGGCGTTCGTGCTCCCGATCCTCCAGCGTCTGATGCCGAAGAAGCGCGGGACGACGCGGGCACTGGTGCTCACGCCGACCCGGGAGCTGGCCGCCCAGATCGAGCAGCATTTCTCCCAGCTGGCCATGCACACGCCGATCTCGGCGGCCGCCATCTTCGGCGGTGTCGGAATGGGCCCGCAGGAGCACGCCTTCCGCAGCGGAGTGGACGTGCTGGTCGCGACGCCCGGTCGCCTGCTCGATCACCTGCGCCAGCCCTACGCCCGTCTCGACCACCTCGAGGTGCTCGTCCTCGACGAGGCGGACCGGATGCTCGACATGGGCTTCCTGCCCGACATCCGCCGCGTGCTCAAGGTGCTGCCGGTGCGGCGGCAAACGCTCTTCTTCTCCGCCACGATGCCGGCACCGATCCTCGAGCTGACGCGCGAAATGCTGCGGAGCCCGGCGACGATCAATCTGGAGCGGAAGGCGGCTCCTGCCGTCGGCATCACGCAGGCGATCTACCCGGTGGCGCAGGATCTCAAGTCGCACCTGCTGCTGGAGCTGCTCAAGCGGGACGAGGTGAAGGATGCGATCGTCTTCACCCGGACCAAGCACCGCTCCAACCGGCTCGCCGAGTTTCTCGAGCGGCACGGCGTTCCCAACGCGCGCATTCACGGGAACCGCTCGCAGGCCCAGCGCACGGAGGCGCTCGCCGCGTTCAAGGCCGGCCGGATCCGCGTGCTCGTCGCCACCGACATCGTCGCCCGTGGCATCGACATCGAGGAGCTGGGCCACGTCATCAACTTCGACGTGCCCAACGCGCCGGAGGATTACATCCACCGGGTCGGCCGGACGGCGCGCGCGGAGGCGACGGGCGACGCCTTCACCTTCGTCGCCCCGGAAGAGGAGCGGGAGCTGCGTGACATCGAGCGCGCGATCGGCAAGCGCCTGCCGCGGATCATCGTCCCGGACTTCGATTACCGGCAGGCGCCGCCGGAACGATTCGAGGTTCCGCTGGCCCAGCGAATCGCGGCCATTCGCGCCCGGAAGGCGGAGGAACGGGCGCGGGCGAAGGCCAAGGCCGAGCGGAAGGCCGCCGGCGGAGCCGCGCCGGCGCGTGCGCCCGCGGGGCATCGTCCTGGCGGGCCGGCCCGTCCGCATCGCGGCTCCGGCAGACCCCGGCCGCGGTGACCGTCCGGCTCTCAGCGATCAACCTGTATCCGGTGAAGTCCGCTGCCGGAATCAGCGTCGAGCAGTGGCCGCTCGACGAGTTCGGCCTGCGCCTGGACCGGCGGTGGGCGGTGATCGATTCGGCGGGCGTGGTGCTCACGCAGCGCGAGTACGCCGGCATGGCGATGGTGCGCGCCGCGATCGGGGAAACGGCACTGCGGCTCGAGGCGCCCGGCATGCCGCTGCTCGAGGTCCCGCTTGCGGGGTCCGGCGGTTCGCGGCTTCCGGTGCGGATCTGGGACGACACCTGCCAGGCGGAACGGTGCGCCCCGGCGGTCGACGAGTGGTGGTCCGCGCTGCTCGGCGAGTGGTGTCATCTGGTTCGCCTGCCGGACGATTCCTTCCGCAAGGGCGAAGCGAACCGGGTGAGCTTCGCCGACGCCTTCTCCTTCCTCATCCTGTCCGAGGCCTCGCTCGACGCACTGAACGCGCGGCTCGAGAAGCCGGTGCCGATGAACCGCTTCCGGCCGAATCTCGTCGTGTCAGGCACCGCGCCGCACGCCGAGGACGAGTGGAGCAGCGTGACGATCGGGGGCGCGGAGCTGACGATCACCAAGGATTGCGTGCGGTGTGTCATGACGACGATCGACCAGGCCACCTCCGCCCGGGGCGTCGAGCCGCTCCGCACGCTCGCGAGCTACCGCCGCGGCTCCGACGGCGGGGTGGTGTTCGGCCAGTACGCACGGCACCGCACGCGGGGCACCCTCGCAGTGGGTGACGTCGTCGTGCCCGCACCGCGGCGCTGACGATGGAAGTGCAGGTATTCGGGACCCGGAAGAGCGCCGAAACGCGAAAAGCCCTCCGGTTCTTTGCCGAGCGGCGCGTGAAGACCCACTTCGTGGATCTCGACGAGCGGCCCGCGTCGCCGGGCGAGCTGCGGCGGTTCGCCCAGAAGTTCGGCGTCGCGGCACTGGTGGATCGCGCCTCCCGCCGCTTCGCGGAGCTCGGCCTCGGCGCGGCGCGGCTGAGCGACGACCGCTGGCTCGAGCGCCTGGCCGAGGAGCCGCATCTCCTGCAGCTGCCGCTGGTGCGCCAGCAGCAGCGGCTCACGGTTGGGGCCGCCGAGCCCGAGTGGCGCGCCTGGCTGGGGAAATGACGTGAGCGAATTCTCGATGTCGGGTGTCGCGGTGGAATTCGGAGCGACCGTCCTTCTGGGCGACGTCACCTTCAGCGTCGAGCGGGGCGAGCGCTGGGGCGTCGTCGGCCGGAACGGCAGCGGCAAGACGACGATCTTCCGCCTCCTGGCCGGCGAGTCCCAGCCCACGCGCGGCACCGTAGCGCGCGCGGCGGGCAACCGCATTTCGGTGCTGGAGCAGCATCGGGATTTCGGGGACGTGACGACGGTGTGGGAGGCGGCCGCCGGGCCATTCGCCGAGCTGCTGGCGCTGGAGCACTCGCTGGCGGAGCAGGCCCACGCGCTGGGCGATGCGGGAGACGCCTCGACGCCGGAGATGCTCGCCCGCTACTCGCGTGACCTGGAGCGCTTCTCCCACGAGGGAGGGTACACGATCGCGCCACGGATCGACGCCGTGCTGCACGGCCTCGGGTTCGATCCCGAGGATGCCCGCACTCGCCGGCTGGCGACGCTCAGCGGGGGGGAGCGCGGCCGTGTCGGCCTGGTGCGGCAGCTGGTGGCGCCGGCCGACGTCCTGCTGCTCGACGAGCCCACCAACCATCTCGACCTTGAGACCACGACCTGGCTCGAGGACTACCTGCGCTCGCTCGATGCCACCGTGCTGGTGATCAGCCATGATCGCGACTTCCTCGAGCGCGTGGTGGACCACATCCTCCACCTCGAAGCGCGGACGGCGACGCCGTACGAGGGCGGATACTCGTCGTTCATCGCGCAGCGCACGGAGCGGCGGCTGAGCCAGCAGCGGGCCTTCGACAAGCAGCGCCGCTCGATCGCGTCGGAGGAGGACTTCATCCGGCGCAACATCGCCGGCGGCAACAGCCGGCAGGCGCGCGGCCGGCGCCAGCGCCTCGCGCGGGTTGCGCGGCTCAGCCCGCCGCCGGGCGAGGAGGGCGCGATGGCGGTCGCCTTCGAGCCGGCTGAGCGCGGCGGCGACCAGGTGCTGGTCGCCGAGGACGTGCGCATCGCCTTCGCCGAGCGGGTGCTTCTCGAAGAGTTCACGGCGCGCGTCGGCCGCGGCGAGATGGTGGGGCTCATCGGATCGAACGGGACCGGAAAGTCCACGCTGCTCCGGACCTTCGTGGGCGAGCGCGCGCCCGATGGCGGCGCGGTGCGCATTCCCGATTCGATCCGCATCTCGTACTACCGCCAGGACCTGGGACAGCTGCCTTCGGCCGCGACTCTCTACGACACGATCGCCGACCTGCGGCCCGCCTGGGGCCGCGGTGCGGTGCAGGGACATCTCGGCCGCTTCGGCTTCTCGGGCGACGCGGTTCTCCGCCGGACCGGGTCGCTCTCGGGCGGGGAGCAGGCGCGGATGGCGCTCGCGATGATGATGCTCGAGGGTGCCAACCTCCTGGTCTTCGACGAGCCGACCAATCACCTGGACGTCGAGTCGATCGAGGCGCTGGAGGATGCTCTGGCCGAGTACGGTGGCACCGTCATCCTCGTCAGTCACGACCGCGCACTCCTTCGCACGCTGGTCGATCGCGTCTGGATCCTGCACGACCGGCGGATCACCGACTTCCCCGGCAGCTTCGAGGAATGGGAGGCGGCGAGCGCCGAACGCGCGCACGCGGCGGCGGTCGCCGCCGCGGAGGACGAAGCGTCGCGCCGCGTGCGCGAGCGCAAGCAGACCCGGCCGGCGGATGACCGGCGCAAGGGAGAACAGCAGGCACAGCGCGCCGCCCGGCGGGAGCTGGCCGAGGCCGAAGGCGCGGTGGCCGAGGCCGAGGCGCGGGTGGAAGAGTTGCGCGCACGACTGGAGGATCCGGCGCTCTACGCCGCGGCCGACGGCCCGCGCGAGGCAGCACGCCTTGGCGCGGAGCTGGAGGCGGCCCGCACGGCGCTCGAGCGGGCGTTCGCGCGCTGGGAGCAGGCCAGCAACGCGGCGGAACAGCTTGCCTGAGGGGGATCGCCGGCGCTGGCGTGTCCTGGCGCTCCTCGCCTCGGCGGAGCTGCTGGGCATGTCGCTGTGGTTCGTCGGCAACGCGATCGCGCCCTCGCTGCGAGCGCGCTGGCTGCTGTCGGGTGGGGAGATCGGCTGGCTCACGACCGCGGTCCAGCTCGGGTTCGTCGCCGGGACGGCGCTGGCGGCGATGCTCAACCTCGCCGACATCTTCCCGTCCCGGTTCTACTTTGCCGCGTCGGCACTCCTCGCCGCGCTCGCCAATGCCGCGTTCGGAGCCGCCCCGTCGTTCGCGGCGGCGCTCGGATGGCGCTTCGCGACCGGCGCCTGTCTCGCTGGCGTCTATCCGCCGGCGATGAAGATGGCCGCGACCTGGTTCCGACAGGGACGCGGGCTCGCCATCGGCACCATCGTCGCCGCGCTCACCGTCGGGAAGGCCACGCCCTACCTGCTGCACGCGCTCCCCGCCGCGACGCCGGCCGAGGTCGTGCTGGCGGCGTCCGGCGCGGCGGCGCTGGCGGCGGCGCTGGTCGGATTCGGATACCGGGACGGCCCATACCCGTTCGTGCGGCGGCCGTTCTCGTGGCGGCTCGCCGGTTCCGTCGCGCGGCACCGGGAGACGCGGCTGGCGACCGCCGGCTACCTCGGTCACATGTGGGAGCTGTACGCGATGTGGACCTGGGTCCCGGCGTATCTCACCGCGAGCGCCATCGCATCCGGGTCCGGTGTGGGGTCGCGCGCGCTCGATCTCGCCGGCTTCGCGGTGATCGGGGTAGGTGGGCTGGGCTGTCTCTGGGGCGGGTGGGCGGCCGGACGCATCGGATACCGCGCCGTCGTGATCCGCGCGATGCTCGCGAGCGGGGCGTGCGCCCTGGCCGCGGGGCCGGCGTTTCGGGCGCCGTTCCCGCTCGTCTTCGCGCTCACGCTCGTCTGGGGATTTTTCGTCGTCGCCGACTCGGCGCAGTTCAGTGCGCTCGTCACCGAGGTCGCGCCGCCGCACGCAGTCGGAACGGCGCTCACACTCCAGACCTCGATCGGCTTCCTCCTCACGATCGTCACCATTCAGCTCGTGCCGGCACTGGTGAGCGTCGCAGGGTGGCGCTGGACCGTCGGCGTGCTCGCGCTCGGGCCAGCGGCCGGCATCGCGGCGATCAGGCGGCTGGGCCCTGCGCACGACACCGGCGCGGCCGGACGCGCCGCGGGGTGAGGCCGCTGGCCAAACGAAAGCGGGGCGTTCAGCGATGCTGAACGCCCCGCGCCAGTCCGGAATGGGTCAGAAGTGGTATGCCATTCCGAGGCTGAATCCGATGTCGTACCGGGTGTCGGACTGAGCATCCGGCAGCGGCGACTTGAATTCGAACGCGTTGCCGCGTGCCTCCAGGCGGATCGCCGTCACGCCATAGCGGAACTCGGTTCCGAGCGCCGTATAGCCCGCGACTCCGGTCCGCTTCAGCAGCGTCTCGGCCTGGTAGGTATAGGTGCGGGCACCGCCGCCCACGCCGATATACGGCCGGAACATCCAGTTGCTCGTCATCGGCCGCTCGGCGCTCAGCTCGATGCCGGCGTCGTACGACCACCGATTGCCGTCGTTCCTGAGCACGGCGTACTTGGTGTGCTCGCGCATCCAGCCGAAGTTGCCGACGATGTGCAGGTTCGGCTGCATCTGGAAGGCTACGCCCATGCCGAAGTTCGGCGCGTCCTTGAAGAGATCGCGCTGGGCGCCGGTCGGGATCGTGGCGCCTGCAAACGGCCGGAGCTCGAAGGTGGCCGTCTTGTTCTGGGCCATGAGCCCGGTCGCTCCGAGGGCGAGCGCGGCCAGGACGAATGATGAGGTGCGCATGGTGCCTCCTTCTGCTCCTGTTGCGGGTAAGGCTGAAATGCGAATTCTCAGGCGCCTCAGTATGCCGCCCCGTATCTTAGAAGATCGTGGAATCAGCATGAATTCCCCTTCAGGGCCGGGGCGTTCGGGCCGCTGCCGAATCATGAGCCTTTCTTCAGCTCCGGCGTAGCGACCGCTCAGCGCCATCGTTAGGTTCTTCACGTTCTCCGCTCCGCCCCTCAACAGCCGCGAGCCTCCATGCCGTTCGAAAGCTCGATTCGCCCCGATCTCCCCGCCGGCTTCACCACCCCTCTCCTCGCCGTCGTCGTATCCCAGGGCGCACTGCCGCCGTCGCTCGCCGCTCTGGATCAGGGCACCGGCGGTGCGCTTGCGCGGCTGTTCGCGGCGAAGGACTTCACGGGCCGGAAGGACGAGACCGCGGTGCTCTATCCGACAGGAAATGCGGCGCGGGTGCTGCTGGTGGGTGTGGGCAAGGCCGCCGACGTGGACCGCGGGCGGATCCGCCGCGCGGCGGCGATCGCAGCCAAGCGGGCGCAGAGCCTGGGTGTCGCCAGCGCGGCGTTCCATCTGACCGCCGAGGCCCGCGGACCGGTACCGGCGCAGGACGCCGGGCAGGCGATCGCCGAGGGGCTGGGGCAGGGCGCCTGGCAGTTCAGCGAGATGAAGCAGCCGCCCGAGGAGCCCCGGCAGACGCTCGAGCGGGTCGAGATCCTCGCGCCCGAGGGCCGGGTCGAGCTCGAAGCGGGCCATGCTGTCGGCGCGGCGATCGCCGCCGGCCAGACGCTCGCCCGCGGAGTGCAGGTCCTTCCCGGTAATATCTGCACGCCGAGCTATCTGGCCGGCGTAGCCCAGGAGATCGGACGCCGGCACGGGATGGCCGTCACCGTGCTCGACCGGGCGGCGATCATCTCGGAGGGGATGCGCGCGCTGATGGCGGTGGCGCAGGGAAGCGCGGAAGAGCCGCGCTTCATCGTGCTCGAGTACAAGGCGAGCGACGCCGCGCCCACCGTCCTGGTCGGCAAGGGGGTGACGTTCGATACCGGCGGGATCTCGATCAAGCCGGCGCAGAACATGGAGGACATGAAGTACGACATGTCCGGCGCCGCCGCCGTGCTCGGCACCTTCGAGGCGCTGGGGCGGCTCAAGCCGGCCGCCCACGTGATCGGCCTGATTCCGAGCACCGAGAACATGCCCTCCGGCACCGCCCTCAAGCCGGGCGATGTGGTGAAAAGCCACCTCGGCAAGACGATCGAGATCATCAACACCGACGCGGAGGGCCGGCTGATCCTGTGCGACGCGCTCTCGTGGGCCCGCCGCTACCAGCCGGCGCGCGTCGTGGACCTGGCGACGCTGACCGGCGCCATGGTGATCGCCCTGGGGCACACGGCGACCGGACTCATGGGCTCCAATGACGCGCTGATCGAGCAGATCCGCGCCGCCGGCGAGCGCGCGGGCGAGCGGGTGTGGCCGCTGCCGCTCTGGGATGACTACCGGGAGCTGATCAAGTCGGACATCGCCGACATGAAGAACAGCGGCGGTCGGCCCGCGGGCAGCATCTCGGCTGCGTGGTTCCTCCGCGAGTTCGCCGACGATTTTCCCTGGGCCCACCTCGACATCGCCGGCACGGCATACAGCGACCGGGACGATCCCACCCGCGTGAAGGGCCCGACCGGTCTCGGCGTCAGGCTCTGTACCGAGCTGGTCCTTGATCGCCGCTGACGGCGCCCGCCGGCGAATCGTCGTCGCGGCGCTGCTCCTGCTGGCCCCGATGGCGCTGACGGGGCAGGTGCCCGACAGCGCGCAGCGGCCCCCGACCCGCCCCAGCGACAACCCGGACGACCGCTATACCGCGCTGCAACAGCGCGTGAACGTTCAGCTCCCCATACTGCCACGCCTCGCCGAGGGCGCGCCCGAGCCCGGCTTCGCCCGCATCGTGTTCGATCGCGACTCCATCGAGTGGGTCAACGCCGAAACGGTGGGCGACCTTCTGGCGCGGGTGCCCGGCGTCTTCATCTGGCGCGGCGGACGGCGCGGCACGCCCGAGGTCGCCAACTATCAGGCGCGGGGCGCCACGTCGGTGCAGTACGTGCTCGACGGGATGCCGTACGTGCCGGCGGGTCCCGACAGCGTGTCGGTGGATCCGGCGCTGTTCGCGCTGAACTTCCTCGACCGCGTGGAGATCGAGCGCTGGCCCGGCCGCCTGGAGGTGCGCCTCTACACGCGGCAGCACGACCGCCTCGCGCCCCGCTCGCGGATTGCCGTCGCGACGGGCACCGATCGGCTCGAGCTCTATGGGGGCGAGATCGAGATGCGCTCGCGTCCGGGCTTCGGCGGCGTGATCTCGGGCGATTACGTCAAGGCCCCGGGGGTCGCGCCCGCGACAGGCGAGTTCAGCAGCTCCCAGCTCTGGGTGCAGGGGAGCTACGTCCCGTCCCGCCGGTTCGGGATGCAATACCAGCTGATCCGCGCGTCGGCCGACCGCGACGCGTTCACCGGCGGCCTCGGCGGTGTCGGCGAGCGCTACGAGGGCAAGCGCACCGACGCGCAGATGCGCGTCTCGTTCGCGCCGCGGACTGACGGAGCGGGTCCGCGCTTCGATCTGCTGTATGCGCGCACCGGCTGGGACAGCGCCGGCATTCAGCAGCAGATCAATCAGCTCGGCGGCATGCTCACGGTGCGGACGAGCCAGCTGGCCGGCGGCGTGTCGGCGTTCCAGCGCGGCCGCTGGACTTCCTTCGACTCCCGTGCGTGGCTCGGGTTCTCTCCTGCCGGCTTGCTGACGGTCTCGGGGGAGGCGGTCTTCCAGCATCACTTCGGCGGGCGCTCGAGCCGCTGGGCCGGCGGGCGGGCCGCGCTGGCGCTTCCACTCGGTCTCTCCCTGGGCGGCGCGGTGCGGTTCGGGTCCGAGGTCGCCGCCCCGTCGATTCTCAGCGACACGGCGCAGCCGCTGCGGGATGTGCAGCTTACCGCGGCGCTCCGCCACGGCTGGATCGGTGGTGAGGCAACGTACGTGCGCGGGAATGCCTACCAGCCATGGGCGTACCAGCCGTACCCCGACGTGGCGGCGATCGGGCTGCACCAGCGCACCGAGTGGATCATGCTGTCGGGGTTCCTCGCCCCGTGGCGCTGGCTGGTCGTGGACGGGTGGATCAGCGATCCGCGCGGAACGGCGCCTCAGGGGCAGCCACCCCGCCACTACGCTGCGAACGGCACGATCCGCTCGAAGTTCCTGCGCCAGTTTCCCAGCGGCTATTTCGAGCTCAAGCTCCAGCTGGGGGTCGAGGGATGGGCGACCGGCACCCTCGGAACCGACGCGACGGGGGCACCGGTCGTCCTGCCCAATGCGCATTTCCTGCGCAGTCTGGTCCAGATGGAGATCGGGAGCCTCACTTTCTTCTGGGACGCCCGGAACATCCTCGGCTCCGCCCGCACCTACGTCCCCGGATTCGTGATCCCCAGCTACAACAGCGCATTCGGGATCCGCTGGGAATTCCTTAACTGACGCTGTATCAGCACCCTAGACCGGGGGGCCCGGCCCGACTAACTTTCCCCGCTTTCCCGCATCCGGTGGAGGCTCGGTGGCATACAGCATGACCGGGTTCGGCGCCGCGGAGGGGCCGGCCGGCAACGGCCGTTTGCGGGTCGAGATCCGCACGGTCAATCACCGGTTCTTCAACCTGGCCGCCAAGCTGCCGAACGACCTGGCCGCGCTGGAAGCCGATCTGCGCGAGCGCCTGCGGCAGGTGTTCGACCGCGGCCACATCGCGGTGCAGATTCGCTGGCTGGAGACCGCCGATCGCGAACCCGAGCTCCGGGTCAACATCGAGCGGGCCCGGATGGTCGCCGAGCGGCTGCAGGGATTGCAGGCGATGCTCGGGCTCGGCGGACGAGTGGACCTCGACCTGATCGCGCGCCAGCCGGAGATCCTCAACTGGTCCGGCGCGCCGGTCTCCGACATCCCGTGGAGCGAGGTCGAGCCGATCGTCGCCCGCGCGGCCGAAGAGTGCCGGGTGATGCGGCAGAGAGAAGGCGAGGCGCTGGTGGCCGAGCTGCGGCACCGCCTCGACCGGCTCGCGGAGATGGCCGGCACAATCGGCGCGCGCGCGCCGGAGCGCCTGGTGCGCGAGCGGGACCGCCTGCGGGCATCGGTCGCGCAGCTGCTCGACGGTCGCGTGCCGGACGAGACGCGGGTGGCGCAGGAGATCGCGTTTCTGGCCGACAAGCTCGACATCACCGAGGAGCTGGTCCGCTTCCGGACCCACGTCGCCGCGTCCCGCGAGGCCCTCGCCGCCGACAAGCCGGCGGGCAAGCAGCTCGGCTTTCTCGCGCAGGAGCTCGGTCGTGAGGTGAACACGATGGGGTCGAAGGCCAACGATGCCGAGATCACCGCGCAGGTCATCGCGATGAAGGGCGAGCTCGAGAAGTTCCGGGAACAGCTCGAGAATCTCGAGTGACGCCGTTCCTGCTGGTGCTGTCGTCACCGTCGGGCGGCGGCAAGACGACGATCGCCAGGCAGCTTCTCCTTGCACGCGACGACCTCGGCTACTCGGTCTCGGCGACGACGCGGGCCCGGCGAAACGGTGAGGCAGACGGCGTCGACTACTACTTCCTCACGCGCGACGAGTTTCTGCGGCGGGAGGCGGCCGGCGAATTCCTCGAATCGGCGACCTACGGCGGGGAGCTCTACGGGACGCTCCGGAGCGAGGTCGACCGGCTGTTCGCCGCGGGAAAGACCGTCGTGCTCGACATCGAGATCAAGGGCGCGCACCAGGTGCGGCTCCAGATGCCCGATGCCGTCGAGGTCTTCGTCCTCCCGCCCTCCGCGTCGGTGCTGGTCGGCCGCCTGAGCGGCCGCGCGACGGAGACGGCGGCGGCGCTCCGCGAGCGGGTGGCCCGCGCGGCCGATGAGCTCAAGGCGGTGGCCGAGTACGACTATGTCGTGGTGAACGAGGATCTGTTTGCCGCCGTGGCGCAGGTGGCCGCCATTCTCGACGCCGAGTCGCGCCGGGTGAGCCGGCAGGACGATCTGCCGGCGCAGATCGAGCGCCTCCGGCGCGATGTGATCGAAGAAACCGCGAAGTTTCCAGTGCAGGATCAGGTTCCGCAGCCGTAAGGAGTCAGCATGCGTATCACCACGCCGTCCGAAGTAGCGCACAAGGCGGGCAACAAGTATCTCGGCGTTCTGGTGGCGGCGAAGTTTGCCCGCTATCTGAACGACTTCCCGAAGGACCAGTTCGACTCGAGCGACGAGAAGCTGACGACCCGCGCGCTCGACGCGCTGGTCGAGGGCGACCTCAACTACAAGCTCCTCCGCCGCCGCCGCTCCGAGGCCTGAGGCAGTGTGGGCCGGCCGGCACGTCGTTCTCGGCGTGTCGGGCGGGATCGCATGCTATAAGAGCTGCCTCCTTGCCCGACGGCTGACCGAGGCCGGTGCCCGGGTGGATGTGGTGCTCACCCAGGCAGCCGCGGAGTTCGTGCGGCCGCTCACCTTCGAGGCGCTGACCGGGCGCCCCGTCGTGCGCTCCCTCTGGGAGCCCGGCGAGGCGCTCGCGCACATCCGGCTCGGCCACGACGCCGACCTCATCATCGTGGCGCCCGCCACCGCCAATCTGATCGCCCGCGCCGCGCGCGGCATCGCCGACGACGTGCTGAGCGCGCTCCTGCTGGCCCGCACCGCACCGCTGCTCCTCGCCCCCGCGATGAACGACGAGATGTACGCGCACCCGGAGACGCAGGCGAATCTCGCGCTCCTCGCCGCACGCGGCGTCGCCCTGGTTGGCCCGGAGAGCGGACCGCTCGCGGAAGGACCGTCCGACCGTCCGGGCCGCATGAGCGAGCCGCCCGTCATTCT
>JBLMWC010000100.1:0-19781 GCA_050257015.1 Bacillota bacterium
GAGCGCTTGTCCACCCGCTTGTCCTCCCGCCCCTCGAACGCCACCCGCTCGATCAGCTCGAGGATGAAGTCCGGAATGCGGAGGAGCCGGCCGCCCCGTGCCGTCCATGCCTCCTGCGCCGTGATCTCCATGCCGAGCTCGACCGAGCGCGGATAGTGGGTGATGATCTCGGAACCAATACGGTCCTTGAGCGGCGTGATGATCTTGCCGCGCGCGGTGTAGTCCTCCGGATTGGCGGTAAACGCGAGCAGGACGTCGAGCGGCAGGCGGACCGGGTAGCCTTTGATCTGGACGTCGCCCTCCTGCATGATGTTGAAGAGGCCGACCTGCACCTTGCCGCTCAGGTCGGGCAGCTCGTTGATCGCGAAGATGCCGCGGTTGGCGCGGGGCAGGAGCCCGAAGTGCATCGTGAGCTCGTCGGAGAGCAGATGCCCGCCGCGCGCCGCCTTGATCGGGTCGAGGTCGCCGATCAGATCGGCGATGGTGACGTCGGGCGTCGCCAGCTTCTCGACGTAGCGCTGCGAGCGGTCGAGCCAGGCGATCGGCGTCGCGTCGCCGCACTCGGCCAGCCGGTCGCGCGCGAACTTCGAGATCGGGGCGAACGGATCGTCGTTCACCTCGCTCCCGGCCACGATCGGGATGCGCTCGTCGAGAAAACCGGCGAGCGCGCGCAGGATCCGGCTCTTGGCCTGGCCGCGCAGGCCGAGCAGGATGAAGTGGTGCCGTGCCAGAATCGCGTTGACCAGCTGCGGCAGGATCGTATCCTCGTAACCGACGATGCCGGGAAGCAGAGGCTCCCCCGATTCGAGGCGAAGCAGGAGGTTGGCCCTGAGCTCGTCGCGCACGCCGCGGCCCCGGAGCGGCGCTTCGGCCCAGGGGCTTTGGCGGAGGTCGCCGAGGGTGCGGGGAAGCTGGGCCGGATGGGTCTGTCCTTGCATTATTAAGCTCTTGGGGTATAATAGCTTGGATTGAGGAAGCACCGGGTGGATGGTCGTGGGCGCACTCGGAGATCAATAGACGGTCTGCTTGACAAAACTGGTGCGGACGATAGTTTCGTCCGCCGTTCGGTCATAGCGACAGTGTTTGACAGAGCTCCCGACGTCTGTGCCACCCTATCCCTCTTAAGGAGTAACGATGAAGAAGCTCGCGATTGCGGCGGTTCTCGTTCTGGCAGCGTGTGGCACCAAGAAGGACGAGACGCCGGCTGCCGACACCACGATGACCAGCACCACCACGACGACCACCACGATGTCGGCCGACACCACCATGAAGGCGGACAGCATGAAGGCCGACTCCATGAAGAAGGCCGACTCCACGATGGCGCGGGATACGGCCAAGACGAAGTAGGGACGGCTTCAGCACTGTCGCATCGGGCCCGGCCACACTGGCCGGGCCTGATCGTTTTCATCCGGCTGCAGCGTCAGCCGTCGAGGTCCGCCGCGCCGAACGGCAGCGCCGCCACCGTCGCCTCGATCCCGCCCGCCAGTACCACGTCTCCCACGCCGACCTCACGCCGCAGCATCGCGAGTCCCAGCACCCGGTCATCGAGCTCCAGCGTGGAGCGCACGGTGCCGACCTCCTTGGTGTCGCGCATGATCGTTCGATCGTCGAGCGGTGGCACCGCGTTCCACCGAAGGCCGCGCAGCTCGCGGTTGGTGTGGCCGCGGAAATGGAGCCGCGCGACCGTCTCCTGCCCCGTGTAGCAGCCCTTGGTGTAGGAGACGCCGCCCAGCTCGTCGTAACGCACCTCCTGCGGCAGCGTCCGCTCGTCGATCTCCGCCCCGAGCCCGGGCCAGCCGGCGAGGATGCGCGCGGCCTCGAGGTCCGCGCCATCGCCGGCGACGGCGCCCGCGGCCCGCAGCGTGTCCTCCGCCAGGGCGACCGCGCTCGGTGGCCCCAGCATGAAGCCGGTGAACGGCGCACGCTCCGGCGCGAGCGCCACGATCAGCCGACCCTGGATCGTATCCACCACCGCGACCCGCCCCGCGGCTTCCGGCAGCGGGCCGAGCCCCGCCTTCGCGAGGGTCTGGAACGCCTGCGCGCCGGCAAGCCAGGCGGCGCGGAACTCACCGGTGAGATCGGCCAGCCGCGCGAGTCGCGGCGGCAGGGAGCGGCGGAACAGCTCGGCGCCCGCGTCGCGCGCCGACTGCGCGGCGATCACCGTGAGACCGTCCGGCGTGCGCGCCACCCAGCAGTCGAGCACGATCGCGCCCTTGGGCGTGAGCAGCGCGCCGTAGACCAGGCTGTGGTCGCCCGGCTTCACGATGTCGTTGGTGAGAAGACCCTGGAGGCACTGGAGCGCGCCGCTTCCCTCGACGCGGAACACCGCCGGCTCGGTCGTGACCACCACGCAGCCGTGGCGCACGCGATCCAGGCGGGCACGGTCCAGCGTCAGGTCGAGCGCGGTGAGCGGGGGCATGACGAAATATATCCGGTACGGGTCAGTCGCTGCGGTAGAGTCCCCCCGCCTGGTAGGACCAGTCGAGCAGCTCGACGGGGTGGGCGACTCCGATCGGCAGCTTTGCGGCGCGGAGGCCCGCTCCGATCTGCATCAGGCAGCCGGGATTTCCGGTCGTCACCAGCGATGGGCGCGGCAGCGCGGCCGCGAGCTCCGCGACCTTGAGCTCGAGCACCGAGCGCGCCATCGCCGGGTGGAGCATCGAGTAGATCCCGGCGCTGCCGCAGCACTTGTCATGACCGGGAAGGAGCCGCAGGCGAAGCTCGGGGATCGCCGCGAGCACCGCGAGCGGCTCGGCGTGTACGCCCTGGGCGTGCTGGAGATGGCACGGCGCGTCGTATGCCACGTCGAGCGGCAGTGCCCCGCCGACGCGCGGCCCCGCCGCGGCGAGCAGCTCCGACACGTCCCGCACCCGTGCGGCGAACGCCGCGCCGCGATCCTCGCCCAGCAGGTGTCCATAGTCCTTGAGCAGCGCGCCGCATCCGGCGCTGTTCACGACGATGAAGTCGGCGTCGTCGGCGAAGGCCGCGATGTTCCGGCGCGCCAGCGCTTCGGCGTCGGCCCGGTCACCGGCATGCTCATGCAGCGCACCGCAGCACCCCTGTCCCGGCACCTCGATCACCCGGTAACCGTTGGCGAGGAGGGTTCGGCGGGTCGCATCGTGCACGTGACGGAAGAGGGTGTCCATCACGCAGCCGCGGAAGAGTGCGACGGTGCCGCGCGGGTGCGTGGCGGGACGGATCGGCGGCACAGCCGAAGGGCGGAGCGGGGTCGTCGCGGCGAGCATGCCGAAGGTGAACGATGCATCCGAGCGCCCGGCGAGCCGCGCGGGGAGGCCGGTGCCGCGGAGAACGCGCGCCAGGGCGAAGATCGGACGCCAGAGCGCGCGTCGTCGGAAGACCGCGAGAATCGCGCGCGCCCGGGCGCCGAAGCCGGTGGTTCGCGCGATCTGCTCGCGGGCCGCCTCGAGTCCGCGGCCGTAGCCGACGCCCGAGGGACACACCGGCTCGCAGCCGCGACAGCCGAGGCATGCGTCGAGGTGCTCGATCAGTGCGGGGTCGTCGGCCGGGAGCTCGCCGCGCTCGAGCGCGCGCATGAGCACGATGCGGCCCCGGGGGCTGTCGGACTCGTCGCCGGTGGCGAGATAGGTGGGGCAGGCGGGAAGACAGAAGCCGCAGTGTACGCAGGGGTCGAGTGCGGCGTAACCCGAGCGCTCCGGCGGATCACCCGCCATCGGGGGTCTCCCCTTCGAGCGCGACGCGAAGCGAGAGCCGCGGATCGAAGGTGTCACGAAGCCGGCCCACGAGGCGGCCCACGCCCTCACGGTACGCGCCGAAGTGGCCGACGGCGTGACGGATCGCCCACGGTGCGCGCTCGATCGTCATGGGGATCTCGCGCGCGGCCGTCGAGCGGCGCACCGAGCGCAGGCGCTCGACCGTCGCCTCGCCGGTCCACCGCAGCATCCCCCCGCCGGCGCCGACCGATACGAGCCCCTCGTCCAGATGATGCGCGATGAGGTCGAGGGTGTCGTCGATCCCGTCGGGAAGCACACCGAGGCGAAGCGTCACCGGTCCGCCGAGCACCGCGCGGCCGGCGAGCGCCCAGAAGCCCGCGCTGCGCTCCGCGGGAAGGACCTGCCATGCGAGCGGGCTGACCGCCTGGAGACCGCGCGCGCCCGACTGGGTACCGGCGTCGGTGCCCGCGAAGCGCGCGGCGAGCACCCAGTCGGCCTCGGCCGCCAGCGCGGGCGAGAGGAGCTCGAGCGCGGCGGCGGCGATTCCTGCCGCGGTGAGGTCGCGCGCTGCTCCGGTGAGGGCATCGCGCGCGCCGCGGGTGATCAGGGTGACGTCGGCGCGGGGCAGGGCGCGCAGCCTGAGATGCACTTCGGTGATCACGCCGAACCCGCCGAATCCGCCGACCTGGAGCTTGGTGAGATCGTAGCCGGCGACGTTCTTCACCACCCGTCCGCCGGCCTTGACGAGACGCCCGTCACCGGTCGCGACCGTGCAGCCGAGGACGTGGTCACGCACCGGGCCGAAGCCGAGACGGAGCGGGCCCGAGGTGGCTGTCGCGAGCACGGAGCCGATCGTGCGCTCGGGGCGGCCGGGCGGATCGAGTGCGAGCCACATCCCGTCGTCGGCGAGACGGCGGCGAACCGCCTCGATGGTGGCGCCGGCTTCGACCGTCGCCACCAGATCGGCCGGGCTCACGGAGACGACGCGGTCCAGGCCACGGGTCGAGAGCGCGAGGTCGGCCGGCGCATCGGCCGCGAGCCAGGTGCCCTGGCCCTCGAGGCGGATCTTCCATCCCTCCTCGTTCGCCACGTGACAGACGTTGGCGATCGCGTCGCCACTGTCCGGCGTAGCGCGCGGCAGTCCATCGGGATCCCGCTCCACACCGGAGGTGCCGAGCAGGGCGCGGAGTCGCGCGAGCACGTCGCTCATGCGACGCCCCCGGCCCGCCATTCGCGGCAGGTGTGCATCGGAAAGACCTTGAGCGGGTTGGCTCGCGTCTCGGGGTCGAAGACGCGGCGTACGGCGCACATGGTGTCGAGCGTCGGCGCGTCGAAGATGAGCGGCATGTAGTCACGCTTGTCGGAGCCGACGCCGTGCTCGCCGGTGATGCTGCCGCCGGCACCGACGCACGCCTCCATGATCTCGCGGCTCGCCTCGTGCACCCGATTCGTCAGCTCCGTGTCGCGCCGGTCGAAGCTGATGTTCGGATGCAGATTGCCGTCGCCGGCGTGGAAGACGTTGCTGACGGTGAGCCGGTAGCGCGCGCCGATCTCGGTGATGCGATCGAGAATCTCCGGGAGCGCGGAGCGCGGCACCACCGCGTCCTGCACCGCGAGATCGGGGGCGATCCGGCCCATCGCCCCGAATGCCTTCTTGCGCCCCTGCCAGAGTCGGGCCCGCTCGACCGGCGTCACGGCAACGCGAATGCCGCGCGCCTGGTGGTCGCGCAGGATCGCCTCCACGACGGCGGCGTCGGCCTCGACGGCGTCCGCCGCTCCGTCCAGCTCGACCAGCAGGACCGCGGCAGCGTCCGTCGGATATCCCGCGGCGTAGATCGAGGCCTCCACCGCGGCGACACAGGCGCGATCCATCATCTCCAGCGCCGCCGGCACTACTCCCGACGCGATGATCGCCGAGACCGCCTGCCCGGCGCCGCGCACGCTGGCAAAGTCGGCGAGCAGGGTGCGTACGCTCGAGGGCATCGGCTCGAGCCGCACGGTGATCTCGGTCGCGATGCCGAACATCCCTTCGCTTCCGACGAAGAGGCCGACCAGGTCGGGTCCCCACGGCTCGCCCGAGTGCGAGCCGAGCCGCGTCACCGACCCGTCCGGCAGAACGATCTCGAGTGCGGTGACGTGGTTGGTGGTGACGCCGTACTTGAGGCAGTGGGGGCCGCCGGCGTTCTCGGCGACGTTGCCGCCGAGCGTACAGGCGCTCTGGCTCGACGGGTCGGGGAGGTACGCGAGACCGTAGGGAGCGGCGGCCTCGGAGAGACGTGCGTTGATGACGCCCGGCTCGACCACGGCGCGGCGGCCGACCGGATCGATGCGAAGGATGCGGGTGAGCCGGGTGAGGGTAATGAGCACCGAGTCGCTCTCGGCGAGCGCTCCGCCGGAGAGCCCGGTGCCCGCACCACGCGCGACGAACGGCACCCGGGCCGCTGCGAGCGCCTGCATCACCGCGATCACCTCGGCCCGCGAGCCGGGCATCACCACGACACCGGGCACCGACTCCTTTGTTGGAAGACCGTCCATGGTGTAGGTCGCCAGCTCGGCGCGCCGGTGCCGCACCCAGCGGGGGCCGACGATCTGTTCGAGCAGGGTGATGACGGCGGGGGACATGCATGAAATCTAGGCGGGTGCGGGCTGGACGGGGGCGGGCCCTCCCGGCGCGTCATGGCGAGGAGCGCAGCGACCAGGCAATCCGGTGGCACATGGCCAACGCAGACCATATGTTAGAGCGTCACCCCCCCTTTAGAGGCCTATGGTCGATCCCACCGCGCTGCTACGCGCGGCGCTGGTCGGTCGCCGGCGATTCGCGGCGGCACTCCTGCTCCTGTGCGTTCGCGTGCCCTCGTCCGCCAGCGCCCAGGGGCTGGCCACCAGCGGGGTACGCGGAACGGTGCGGAGCGCCGATGACCACGACCTCGACGGCGCGGCGGTCCGTGTCGTCAACACCGCGACCGGGTTCGCGGTGCGCGCCCAGGTCGTGGGCGGCCGCTTCCTCGTCCAGGGGCTCGAGCCCGGTGGTCCGTACGTCGTCGAGGTGCGGCAGATCGGATTTCGGCCCGAGCAGAGCGCGCCTCTGCACCTGACACTGGGTGAGCCGCTCCGCATCGCGTTCGTGCTCGAGCCGGCTGTCGTCGAGCTCGAGGCGATCGAGGTGCGGGACACGGCATCGACGTTCGGAGGCGGCCCCGGCACCACGATCCCTGAAGCCCTGGTGCGGCGACTGCCCACCCTGAACCGGAACTTCCAGGACTTCGTCGCCCTCGCGCCCTACGTGTCGACCAAGGTCGGCGCCGGGCGGACCGGCGTGTCGGGCGGCGGGGCCAATTTCCGGTTCAACAGCTTTCTCATCAACGGCGCCAGCGAGCGCTTCGTGAACGGGAGCGTCTCCGCCGCGTCGAACGTCGGGAAATCCATTCCGCTCGATGCGGTGAAGGAGTACCAAGTGCTCGTGGCGCCGTACGACGTGCGCTACGGAAGCTTCGCTGGCGCCCTGGTCAATACGGTGACCCAGTCAGGTACCAATGACGTGCGCGGCTCCGCCTTCGCCTACTGGCGCAACGACCGGCTGACACGCGACGGCATCGACGCGGCGCCGAGCCCCTACGACCGGCTGCAGGCGGGCTTTTCGCTCGGCGGCCCCATCGTGAGGGATCGCGTGCACTTCTTCGTTGCGTCCGAGTTTCAGCGTCTCTCGCAGCCGGCCGCGGGACCCTATCTGGGCCAGCCGGCGGGACAGCTGCCAGCTGTTCCGGTGAACAATGCCGACGTAACCAGACTGCAGAGCATCCTGGAGGACGGGTACGGATTGACCTCGGGGTCGGCCGGGTACCTTGAGAACGGCGCGCCGCTCGTCAATCTCTTTTCCCGCGTGGATGCCGGGCTCCCGGCCTGGAACAGCCGAGTCACGGCGTTCGTCACCTCCGCCCACTCCCGAAGCCAGCAGTTTTCGCGCGCCGCGGCGGATACATTCGCCCTGTCGAGCTACCGGTTCGCGACCGACCTCGGCGTGGACGTCGCCGCGCTGCAGCTGCACACCGACCTCCGCCGGGAACGGGGCGGGCACAACGAGCTGCTCGCATCGCTGAGCTGGGATCATACGACGCAGGTGCCGGAGGTCCGGCAGCCGCTCGTGCGGGTCGCGCTCGCTGGAACCGAGGGAGGAGCCGTCGTGGCCGTCGCCGGCAGTGCGCAGCAGGCACAGGGGCCCTTCGGCCGGGGACGCTCCTTCACCGTGAGGGACGAGGTCAGTCTTCCATGGGCGGGGAACCATGCGCTCGTGGCCGGCGTGCAGATGGAGCGGTTTCGGGTCCTGCGCGGCGGCGTCCTCAATGGGTACGGCACTTGGACCTTCGCCAGTCTGGATGCGCTCGAGGCCGGCTCGCCCGTCCGATTCGAACTGCGCAAGGACTTCGGCAGCGAGAGCCGGCCGCTGCGTGGCGGCCAGTACACCGCCTACCTGGGCGACGAGTGGCACTTGGGCGAGCGGCTCGCGCTCACGACGGGCCTTCGCGCCGAGCTGCTCGCGGTCGAGGGGCACGCACCGTATAACCCGTCGATCGATTCCATCTTCGGCCGGCGTACCGATCAGATGCCGCGACGGCGGATGGAGCTCTCCCCGCGGCTGGGATTCACGTGGAATGGTTCGGCGGCACGGCGCGAGCGCGTTCGCGGCGGCATCGGGATCTTCACGGGGCGGCCGCCGCTCGCGTGGTACGTCCCGGCACTCTCCAATCACGGCGAAGGAATCGGCGTCCTCTCCTGCGGCCTTCGGCCGACCGACGCGGGCCTGCCGCCGGCCTTCGTGCCGGATTACCAGGCGGCGCCCGACCAGTGCGCCACGGGTGCCCCGCTGGCGGCGCGCCCCTTCGGCGACGTCGACCTGCTCGATCCCGGCCTCCGGATGGCGCGGACGCTGCGCACGTCGCTCGGATACGAGCGGGAGCTTCCCGGCCGTCTGCTGGCGAGCGCCGACCTGCTGGTGAACCGGTACCTCTCGGATTTCATGTGGGTGAACCTCAACCTTCAGGGCCCCCAGTCCGTGGACCGCGTTGGTCGGGTGCTCTACGGCACGATCGATCCGGCAGGCATCGCGACGCCCGCGCTGCGCTCGAACTATTCGGAGGTGATCGAGCTCCGGAATACGTCGAGGAACTACTCGTATCAGCTGACGGGCCGGATCGAGCGGGACCTTGCGGATGGGCTCGGCGCCAGTCTGTCGTACACCTGGTCGCGGACCCGTGACGTGCAGTCGCCCAGCCGGGTGAATTCGACGGGTATCGCGATGTGGGCGGATGCACGGGCGGTCTCCGGACGGCACGACGATTCGACCCTCGGGATCTCGCTCAACGACCTGCCGCATCGCATCGTCGCGGCGCTCACCTGGACCGTGCAGCGAAAGCGCTGGCCTACGCAGCTCGCCTTCTACTACGTGGGAGAGTCGGGAAGCCCCTTCACGTACCTCGCGACCGGCGCCGGCCGGCGGGGCGACCTGAACGCCGACGGCTCCAACGCCAACGATCCGATCTACGTCCCGCAGGCCGCGCTCGACACCAGCGAAATTCGATTCCAGCCCTTCACGCGGGACGCCTCGGGCACTCCTGAGACGGTCAGCGCGGCCCAGCAGGCCGCCGCATTCGACCAGTTCATCGACGCGACGCCCTGCCTGCGCCGTCAGCGCGGGCGGATCCTGGCGCGCAACAGCTGCCGCGAGCCGTGGACCCACACGACCATCGCCTCGGTCAGGCAGGGGATTCCGATCGGCCGCCAGGTGCTCGAGCTGGAGCTGGACGCCTTCAACCTGCTCAACCTGCTGAGCGATGGCTGGGGCCGCTATCGCCTGGCGCGGCCCCGCGTCCTGGAGCAGGTCGGGCAGAGCACCGATGCCGCGGGCAACTCACAGCCGGTCTTCCGCTTCGATCCGGGCTTCACGCCGTGGGAGACGCTGCCGGCCGAGTCGGCGTTCCAGCTTCAGGTGGCGGCGCGCTACCGGTTCTGAGCGCGGTGGCTTTCAGGACGTTCCGCCCGCCAGCGGCAGGCGGTTGAAGCGCGGATCCCGCTGCAGGTCCTCGAAGAGCGGATCCATGATGTAGACCCGGACGGAGCCTTCCTGCGCTGCCTTCTCGAGCCATACGAACGCGCGGTCGTAGTCACGGAGGCCGGCATAGACGAGCGCGATACCGAATGAGCCATGGCTCTGCTTTCGGCCGGCCAGGAGGTCGGACAGGATTCCCTGCGCGTCCCTGGTCTGGCCGCCGCGGGCCAGGACGTAGCCCAGAAGGCCGAGCGCGGCCCGGGCGTCGCCGGTGTTCGCTGCCCAGCGGAGCTCGGCGATGGCCTCGGGCCACATCTGCTTCCTGGCGAAGCATTGACCGCGAATGACGCCGGCCACGGCAGCGGGCGGATTCAGCTCCTTGAGCGGGCGCAGGAGCGTGAGCGCCTCGTCGCAGCGGCCGTTGGTGCTGAGGGCGAGCGCCATCTCGCGAATGGCCGCGACCGAGTACGGGTCGATCGCCAGCCCACGCTGGGCGGCCGCCAGTTGCTGGGCCGGCCGGCGCGTGAGCATGTAGAAGCGCGCCAGCCCTTCGTATCCGCGGTGGACCGCCGGGTCGATGGCGACGGCGCGCTTGAGCGCCGCTTCGGCGTTCGCCAGACCCAGCGTCATGCGCGCCCATCCGAGCGCCGCATAACCCTCGGCGAGGCTGTCATTCAGGGCGATGGCCTTGAGCGCTTCGTCTTCCGCCCGCCGGTACCAGACAAGATGGTCGCCGGGAACACTGCCGGCCTCGTTGAGATAGATCCACACGAGCGCGGCATGCGCCGCCGCGAAGTCGGGATCGATGGCGATGGCGCGCTGAAGATATTCCGTGCCCTGGCGGAGACCCTCGGAGCTGCGAATCAGCGCATTCTGCTTCCCGCGGAGGTACCACTCGTACGCCGCGATGCTGGAGGTGTAGCCCGGGCGTGACGAGGGCGGAGTGCCATCGAGCCCCAGGCGGACGTCGAGCTCGTTCGCCACGGCGCGGGCGATGTCGTCCTCCACGGCGAAGATGTCGCCGATCTCGCGGTCGTAAGTCTCCGACCACCGGGTGGAACCGTCCCGGGCGTCGACCAGCCGGACCTGCATCCGCAGCTTCGACCCGACCTTCTGGAGGCCGCCCTCGAGCACGTGTGATACCTGCAGACTGTCGGCGATCTGGCGCACCTCGAGCTGCCGGTTCCTGAGTGCGCGCACGGAGGTGCTCGCGACGACGCGCAGGGTGCGGCCCCGACTCAGGACGGCAATCAGCTCCTCGGTCATGCCGTCTGCCAGGGCGGCATCGCCCATTTCGGGACTCAGATTGGAGAGTGGGAGGACGGCGAGCGACGGCGCTGACGTCACGGCAGCAGCGCTCCGACGGCGCCCCAGATAGCCCGCGCCCAGCGCCGCTGCGGTCAGGAGAACGACGGAGAGCCCCGCCGCGAGCATCGGCGTCGTGAACTGCCGCCGGGGCCTTCGCCCCGGGACGGCAACCGGCCGCCCGGACAACTGATCGAGCGCGGCCAGCACCGCCTCGGCGCTTGCGGGCCGGTCACCGGGATCGCGGGCGAGGCAGTCAAGCACGCTCGCCGCGAGCTCGGGCGGGCACTCCGGTCGGCCGATCGGAGCAGGGGCCTCGGTGAGGCGCGCGCGGGCCAGCTCGCGCGGCGAGTCACCGCTGAAGGGCAGCCGCCCCTCCACCATCTCGTACATCACGAGCGCCGACGCATAGAGGTCCGCGCGATGGTCGGCCACGGAGCTGCCGTCGATCTGCTCGGGCGCCATGTAGGCCGGCGTGCCGATCGCGAAGCCGGGCGCCGTCATCTCCGCCTCCCCGGCCGCTTCGACCGCGCGGGCGATACCGAAGTCAGCGATCAGTGCGCTCCGGCCGCTAAGGAGGATGTTGCCCGGCTTCACGTCGCGGTGGACGACGCCGTGGGCATGGGCGTGGGCCAGGGCGTCGAGCACGTCCCGCCAGATTCCCGATGCATCGGCGATGGGCAGCGCGCCTTCGCGCTGGAGCCGGTCGCGCAGCGACTCCCCCGCGACGAACGGCATGACGTAGTAGAGGAGCTGGCCGCCCGCATCGGCGCTCAGGAGCGGCACGATATGCGGGTGCTGCAGCTGCGCGGCCAAGTGGATCTCGCGGCGGAATCGTTCGCCGCTCACCGTCGCCGCCAGCTCGGGCGGCAGCACCTTGATCACGACCTTCCGCCCGAGCCCGAGCTCCTCGGCCAGGAACACCCGGCTCACTGACCCGCCGCCGAGCTCGCGCTCGATGCGATAGCGGCCCTCGAGGGCCGCCGCCAGGTCACGCGGCACGTCGGCACGACCACGCGCGACGACCGCCGCGGAAGCCGGCGCAATCACATTCTCCGCCATCCCGTCGAAGAACTCGTCGGCTGACTCGTGCGCCTCCAGCAGCGAGTTCAGCTCGCGCCGCAGCTCGTCATCCTCGCCGCAGACGCTCTGCAGGAACGCCGGGCGCTCCGGCCGCGGCACGTCCAGGGCGCGGTCGAACAGGGCCGCTACTCGCTCCGCCCGTGTCGGCTCCATCAGTGGCCCCGGTTGAGGGGTTTCGGTGTGATAGGGGATGAACGGCCCGGTCCGACGGTACAGCGGCCGCCGAGAATCCTCAAGAGTCTGTCGGTGGGCCGAGGATTCGTGAAACCCACCCGGAGAGGATATGCGCACAGATAATTCGTTGCCGTGGAGGACCGTCGCGAGGCCGTCGGTCATCGCTCTGCTGATCCTGGGCTGCAACTCGGCGGAGCCCGCTGGGCCCACGGGACCCGACCAGCCGAAGGAGCCGGTGCCGGGACTTCGCCTGGAGGCGCGGTCGGACACGATGCCAGCGGGCACCGTGGGGACCAGGGTCGCCTCCTCGCCCGTGGTGCGACTGACGCTCGACGGCAACCCGGCACCTGGGCGTGAAGTTCAATTCCTGGTGACGGGCGGTGGTTCGATCCAGATCGCGTCACAGCGAACGGACACGGCGGGGCTGGCATCACCGGGAACGTGGACCCTCGACACCATTACCCGGCCCCAGACGCTCACAGCCCGCGTTGCAGGAGCGGCCGACGTCGTGTTCACTGCGGTGGTGAAGGCCGGAGCACCAGCGACCTTGGACATCGTGGCAGGGAACCATCAGTCAGCAGCGCCCGGTGCGGCTCTGCCAATTCCCTTGCAGGTGAAGGTGGCCGATCGGTACGGCAACCCGGCAGCCGGAGTATCCGTTGGCTATGCGGTTGTCGTGGGCACCGGTACCGTTGCCGACGCCAGGGTGATCACGGATTCGCTCGGTCTAGCGAGCCGGGAAGTGTGGACGCTTGGTGGCGCCGGACCTCAGGCCGTGAGGAGTTCATTCCCGGGGAAGAGCATCTACTTCGACGCGTTCGCGTGCGAGGATCCGTGCCATGGGCGGGACCTGCTGTTCGTGGCGGGCAACCAGCTCTACTCCCTGGTGAATGGTGTGGCGACTCCACTGTTCACCGCGGGATCCGGATCGGCGGTCGTGGCGCCCGCATGGTCCCCGGATGGCCGGCAGATCGCGTTCGCGGTCGAGGACTACGACTACGATGGGAATCTGGTCGACGCCGCGACCTACATCATGGATGCGGACGGCTCCAATGCCGCGGTTCGCGCCTACGGATTCTCCCACCCGTCCTGGTCGCCCGATGGCCGCCGGCTCGCGGTCGCGGGGTTCGATGGCGTCTACACGTTGAGCGTGGCGCAGGATGGGACCGCTCCGAATCGGGTGGCGGAGAACGCCTCGGATCCTGCCTGGTCGCCGGATGGGATGAAAATCGCATTCTTCAAGTGGGGGGACCTCTCGCTCAAGGTAATGAACGCGGATGGCTCGGGAGTCACGACGATTGTGCCCGCTGACGGGTCCGTGTATCACCCGACGTGGTCGCCCGACGGTGCACGGCTTGCCTTCACGAAGTGCGTCTATAGCTGCAATGTCTTTACCGTGAGCGCGAGCGGGACGGACCTCCTGCAGTTGACCACGGTGAACGCGTGGCAGGCGGCGTGGTCACCAGACGGAAGCCGAATCGCCATCGTGACGTCGGAAGGCATCGGCTGGGTGTCTGCCACCGGCGGTTTCAGCGAGCCGATCCTCATGTCTCTCGTCGGCTACAGCCCCGCGTGGCGCCCGTGAAGCGCCAGGAGGCAATCGCCTCAGTCGTCGCCCGTCAGGGAGAGTTGCATCTCCCGGAGCAGCCAGGCCCGGGCGAACGCCCAGTCCCGCTTGACGCTGCGGGGAGACACGCCGAGGGCGGCGGCGGTCTCCTCCACACTCATGCCGCCGAAGAAGCGGCACTCCACCACCCGGCATTGCCGCTCGGCGATCGCCTCGAAGCGGCGCAGGGCCTCGTCGAGCCCGGCCAGCCGGTCAGCCTGATCGGCTGACAGCTCCAGCGCCGCCCCATCGGCCGGGTCCACGCGGTCGAGCGGCAGGTGCGGCTGGCCGCCGCCGCGCTTCTGGCGGCGCCGGTCGCGCGCGTAGTTGCACAGGATGTGGCGCATCGCCCGGGCGGCGACGGCCAGGAAGTGGGCTCGGCTCCCCGTGGGCAGCTGCCGCTGGCCGGCGAGCTTCAGGTACGCCTCGTGGACCAGTGCCGTGGTGGTGAGGGTGAAGTCGCCGTCCCAGCGCCGGCGCTGCTGGTGGGCCAGCCGGCCCAGCTCCTCGTAGACGAGAGGGAACAGGGCATCCAGGGCCTCGCGATCCCCGGCCGCGACGGCCTGGACCAGGGTGGAGACACGATGGTCCACGGTCCCTCCCTTCCTCAGTGGCCCCTCTTCGGCGGGTTCGGTGTGATGTGATGCGGGGGACGACGATGCTGTCCGGCAAGGCACACCGTCCAGTCCCACACTATCGCGGCCGGAGACACTCCTCAAGAGCCGCGCTCGCCATCCAGCCGGAGCCGTGCCATGCGACCCTCACGCCTCGTCGCCGTCGTCCTCGGTACCGTCCTCACTATCGCGCTCGAGGCCTGTGACGGGAGCACCGAGCCTCAGCCATCGGCCGCGGTACACGTCGCGGCCGTTGGGCCCACTTCCATCACAGGGACCGTCGGTGCCGACGTCCAGCCGGCGCCCTCGGTTCGGGCGACGGATGGGCGCGACCGGCCGGTGGCCGGCGCCGTCATCACGTTCAGGGTGGCGACCGGAGCCGGCACGGTGAGCACCAGCAAGGTGACAACGGATGCCGACGGCCTGGCGGTGCTGGCAAAATGGACGCTGGGACCCAGGGCAGGGACGCAGACACTTACGGCGGGGGCGGGCGGCGCGGCCGACGTGACATTCACGGCGATGGCGAATGCTGGGCCGGTCGCGCAGATCACACCGTTGAGCGGCAACAGCCAGCTGGCTGGCGTGGGCCAGGCGCTCGAGGAACCGCTGGCGGTGCTCGCGGCCGACGCATTCGGCAATCCGGTCGCGGGCGTTCCCGTCGTCTTCTCGGTGAGCGCCGGCGGAGGCAGCATCGATGGCGCGGCAGTCGTCACCGATGCGGCGGGGAAGGCGACTGCCTCGCAATGGCGCCTCGGCGCCGAGGCCGGCGTGCAGCATGTGACGGCCGCTTCGGGCGCGGTGCAGGGAGAGTTTCGCGCGTTCGCGGCGCCGCCGCCGGGTACGCTGCAGGGGAGGATCGCGTTCATCTCGTATGCGGACCCGTATCTCGACGTCGCGGTCGCCAACGCCGACGGCAGCGGATTCACGCGGCTGAGCTACCCGGGACTCGAGAGCGATCCGGCGTGGTCACCCGACGGCACCCGGATCGCGTTCTCAGGCCATTATGCGGGGACCGGCGACGAATCCGACATGATGATCGGTGTGATGACCGCCGACGGTACGAATGTCGTCTGGAAGACCTTCAATCACCTCGACCTCTCGCCGGCGTGGTCGCCCGACGGCAGCGTCATCGCGCTCACGAGCTGGCATACTCCCGGGCCAGCCGTCGCGACCATCGAGTCCGTCGGGTCGGACGTGGGCAGCTTGTTCGTCTACCTGATTCCGGGTGGCATGCAACCGTCCTGGTCGCCGGACGGTAGCAAGCTCGTGTTTGCCAGCATCGATGCCGGATTCATGAGCATCTTCACCGCGAATGCGGACGGCAGCGGCCTGACCCGGCTCACCTCCAACACGTCCGGGATGGAGGCCCAGCGGCCTGCGTGGTCCCCCGACGGCAGCATGATCGCATTCGTGTACCACAACGCCGCGAGCGACTTCCGGGTCGCGGTCATGGCTGCTGATGGCACGTTCCTGAAGGACCTCGCCTCGGCCGGTCCGAGCAGCACGGAGACTCCGGGGTCGATCGCCTGGTCCCCGGACGGGAGCGGGGTCGCCTTCTCGTTCTCCGGCTGCGACACAGCGGGTGGCACCTGCCGATCGATCAAGTACGTCTCGCTCGACGGCAGCCGGCTGGTCACGCTCATCCGGGACGCGGCGTCACCGAGCTGGCGCCGCTGACAGGCCGCCGTCCTCGCCATCCAGGAGACTCGACCCATGCGTCGCTTCCGCTCCCTTGCCATGCCGACCTGCATCGCGATCGCGGCCGCCTGCGGCGGCACCGAACCGTCGAATGCGCCGCCCGTGGCCGCGTTCACGGCCCGCTGCGACAAGCTCGCCTGCGTCTTCGAGAGCGGGAGCGCCGACGCGGACGGCTCGATTGCCGGCTATGCCTGGACCTTCGGCGACGGCGCGACGAGCACCGCTGCGAGCCCGACCCACACCTACGCTGCGCCGGGTGGCGACTTCACGGTGACCATGGTCGTGACCGACGACGATGGCGGGGCGGCGACGCTGTCGCGCAAGCTGGTGGTGAGCACCGACACCGTTCCTCGGGCCGGAAACATGCCCCCGGTGGCGGCCTTCTCGGTCACGTGTGCTGAGCTGAGTTGTACATTCGCGGACCAGAGCACCGATCCCGATGCCGGGGACGCGGTGGTCTCGCGGGTCTGGAACTTCGGAGACGGTCGAACTGGCGACACGCCGAGCGCCGCTCACACCTTCGATCCGCCGGGCGGCCATTTCACCGTGACGATCACAGTAACTGACCGTCACGCGGCCACGGCGAGCACCAGCCAGCCGGTGACCGTCTCGGGAGGAAGCGCGCCGGACCGAAGCGGCACGTACGAGCGGGCAACGCCGCACAGCCCGTCCACCGGCGCCTCCCGCTACGTGATCCGGGCGGATGGCACGTTCGACTACATCGAAGACGCCACCTCGGGCCAGAGGACACTCACCGGCCGCTGGCACTTCGCGACCTCCTGGGGCGGCTGGGCGATGGAGGCTGGCGAGGCGATCATCCTGGACTTCGCCGGCATCGAAGCCAATCCATTCTGCGGTGAGGCATACGGCTACTTCCTGCTGAATGGCAATCTGGGTGTCGCGCTCTGCGGGCCGCTGCTGGATGCCGGGCTCGAAGAGGGCCTTTACACCAATGCCCCCAACCCTCAACCCCCCGACATTCCCCCTCCTCAGGCGGGGGAGATTGCATTCGTGCGTGACGGGAAGATCTACCGGGCCAACACGGATGGAACCGGGCTGACCCAGCTGTCCGCCGGGCCGTCCGACGCGAGCCCTGCCTGGTCCGCCGACGGGACTCGCATCGCCTTCACGCGTGGCGGCGCGACGCCGGGCCTCTACATCATGAGCGCCGATGGAACGAACCTGATCCGTCGCGCGAGCCTGGCGACCCAGGACGCCACGACCGCCCCTGCCTGGTCGCCCGACGGTCAATGGATCGCCTTCGCCTGCTTTGGAGATGGTGACTGGGACCTGTGCAAGGTGAAGGCGGCCGATGACGGCACATCGCCGGTCAGATTCTTTCCTCGGGCGGGGTACTTGAGGGACGCCGCGTGGTCCCCCGACGGGACTCGCATCGCCTTCATCAGCGACTGGAACATGTTCGACTTCTGGTTCGACGTCTGGGTCGTGTCGCCCGATGGGTCCCAGCCCACCGCCCTCAGAAGTCACACGCCGGCGACGCCGAATCCCGATGAGCAGTACCAGCCGGCCTGGTCGCCGGACGGCCAACGGATGGCCCTGGTGGAGTGCCCCACCTGGTCCTGGTTCGTGTGCAGCTCGAGCGCGATCGCGGTGATGCACGCGGACGGCTCGGGCCTGGTCCGGGTGGCTGCGGCGAGTGGCTTCGCGCATCCGACCTGGTCGCCGGACGGCCGGACCATCGCGTTCGCGAATGCCGATGCGATCGAGTGGATCAGTGCCGACGGAAGCCAGCGCGGCCGCATCCTCACCAACGGCACGAGCCCGGCGTGGCGGCCCGGGCATTGAACACACGCGGAGGGAGTTGAATGACCTGTCGGCTTTCCCACGCTCTCTCGGCGCTGACCTGCGCCGCGATGGCGGCTGCCTGCGGGGGTACCGAGCCGTCCAACACGCCGCCAGTCGCCGCCTTTGCGACCCATTGTGGGCAGCTCGTGTGCGTCTTCGAGAACGCCAGCACGGACGAGGATGGCACCATCGCGGCCTTCGCCTGGAATTTCGGTGACGGCGCGACGAGCACCGACGCGAACCCTACCCACGCCTACGCTGCGCCGGGCGGTGACTTTACGGTGACCGTCGTCGTGACCGACAACGATGGCGGGGCCGCGACGCTGTCGCGCAAGCTGGTGGTGAGCGTGGACAGCCTCTCACCGGCTGAGCTGCCGCCTGTGGCGGCGTTTTCCGTCAGCTGCTTCGGCCTGGCCTGTACGTTCACCGACCAGAGCACCGATCCCGATGCCGCGGACTCGGTCGTGGCGTGGACGTGGAGCTTCGGCGACGGCGCGACGAGCACCGAGACGAGCCCGGCGCACACCTACGATGCACCAGGCGGCAGGTTTACCGCGACCCTCACCGTGAGCGACACTCGCGGGGCCGCGGCGACGGCCACGCAGGCGATGTTCGTCGCGTCCGACAGCCCGCCTCCCGTGGCCGGGCAGATTGCGTTCAGCCGCGAGGGAAGGATCTACCGGGTGAACACCGACGGCACCGGCCTCGTGCAGCTGTCCGCTGGTCCGGCCGACAGCGAGCCCGCCTGGTCCCCTGACGGAAGCCGGATTGCCTTCTCTCGTGGCGGTGACGCCGGCGGGATCTACGTCATGACCGCCGACGGGGTGAATCCGGTGCGCCGGGCCGACGCAGGGGGAAGCCCCACCTGGTCGCCCGATGGTCAATGGGTCGCGTTCTCCTGCCGGGTGGGGGGCGATGGCGGGATTTGCAAAGTGCGGGCCGACGATGACGGGACGGCCCCGGTTACGGCCCTGGTCCGCGCGGGTGCCGTGGCGTATCCCGCGTGGTCCCCCGATGGCACTCGCATCGCCTACAGCAGCGATTGGAACCTGTTCGATTTCTGGCTCGACCTGTGGGTGGCTTCTCTGGATGGATCCGAGCCGACGAGGCTTCCACGAAACAATGACCCGTTTCCACGGTCCGACGAAGTGCAGCCGGCCTGGTCGCCCGACGGTCAGCGAATCGCCGTGATGGAGTGCCCGTGGGGGTTCGAGTTCTGCAGCACGGGCGATGTCGAGGTGATGAACGCGGACGGGTCGGGCATCGTGCGGGTCGGGGCGGCGATCGGGTTTGCGCACCCGACCTGGTCGCCCGACGGCCAGTACATCGCGTTCGCGTCCGCCAATTCGATCAAGTGGGTCAGGGCCGACGGAAACCAGCTCGGCCGGATCATCACCAACGGCACCAGCCCGGCGTGGCGGCCGCGATAGTGAAGGCCATCGCCGCGGCCCCTGCGGGGCCTCGCAATGACTGTTGGGTGAACCCCTACGCCGCCCCGCAGAACCGTTCGAGCAGCCGCACGTCCGGCGACTCGCGCAGCTTCTCGAAGGCGCGCTCGCGGATCTGGCGGATGCGCTCGCGGGTGACCCCCAGGAGCTCGCCGATTTTCTCGAGCGTGAGCGCCTCGGAGCCTTCGTCGAGTCCGTAGTAGAGGGAGAGAATCTTGCGTTCGCGGGGAGTCAGGTGGCGGGCGAAGAGGCGGTCGATGAACTCCCGCATCAGCCGCGCGTCGGTCACGTCCTCGATGTCGGTGCCGACGG
>JBLMWC010000101.1:0-2908 GCA_050257015.1 Bacillota bacterium
GCACCGAGGGCGCATCGGGTCCGTTCTTCTCTCCCAAAGGCGACTGGATCGGCTACTTCGTCCACGGCGGGATTCTCCGAAAGGTTCGAGTGTCCGGCGGCGGATCGATCCAGCTCGCCACGTCCGCCAACGAGACCTATCCGGTCGGGACCTGGCTCGACGACGGATCGATCGCCTTCATCGATGCCGCCAATGCGCTGGTTCGCATTCCCGGAGACGGAGGTTCCATCGCGACGCTGCGCCCGGCGACGGTGGGACATCGCGACGACCCGTCGGTGCTCACGGCCCTGCCGGGCAGCCACGGCCTCCTCTTCACCGGCTGTCCGGGAAACTGCGCCAGCGGCTCGGCGGTGTATGTCTTCGATATCGTGCGGGACACGACCCGGCTCCTGGTCCCGAATGCCACGGGCGGCTGGTACTCCCCGACGGGACACCTGCTCTATACCAGTCGGGACGGCGGGCTCTATGCGGTCGGCTTCGACCTGAAGCGCATGATGGTCACCTCCGGCGCGATCCCGGTCGCCGAGGGTGTGGCGCCGAACGGGCTGGCCCTCTCGGCGGCGGGCACGGCGCTTCTCTCCTTCGGCACGCAGGATCTCCGGAAGTCGACGCTCGTCAAGGTGTCACGCGATGGCAAGGAGGAGCCGATCGCGCCGGACTGGACCGGGAACTTCGAGTATCCCGCGCTCTCGCCCGACGGAAAGACCCTCGCGGTCAGCGTCCGCGAAGGCGTGACGCAGCTCTGGGTGCGCCGCGATGACGGGTCGCGCCTCCGGATCTCCCGCGGGGAGCTCGGCAGCTGGCGTCCCAGCTGGGCCGCCGACGGACGGAGCGTCGCCTTCACGACCACGAACGGGCTTGCATCCAATGCCGGCGCGAACGAGGTCTACCAGTCGCCCGTCGACGGCAGCGCGCCGCCGCGGCTTCTGCTGCACATCAACGCCGGGATCTGGGAAGTCGAATTGAGTCGGGACGGTGAGTGGCTGGTGGTGCGGGCCGACAATCAGGCGTCGTTCGGCGTCTTTCACGCCCGGCGGCTCCGCGGAGACACGACGCTCCACATGATCTATTCGGACAGCAGCTTCAATACCCAGATCGCGCTGTCGCCGGACAGCCGGTGGCTTGCCTTCACCTCCGATCACTCGGGCTCCTCCGAGGTCTACGTCGCGTCGTTCCCCGACATGCAGGTGAAGTACCCGATCTCGCAGGGGGGCGGCAGCGAGCCCCGCTGGGCGCACAGCGGGCGGGAGCTCTTCTTCCGGAGCCACGGCAAGCTGATGAGCCTCCCGGTGGCACCCGGGGTCGGCTTCTCGCCCGGCAGTGCCCGGGTACTCTTCCCGGTTGCGCCCTACGCCAATGCGGTCAACCGGCCGGAATATGACGTCGCGCCGGACGACAGCCACTTCGTCATGATTCGGCGGCCGGAGCGCGAGGCGGGGCAGGACCTCGTGCTGGTGGAGCACTTCTTCGCCGATCTGCAATCGAAGGTGAAGCAATGAAGGACCTCGCGGCCGCCCTCGCCGACCGTTACCGCCTCGAGCGGGAGCTCGGCCAGGGCGGGATGGCGACGGTGTACCTCGCCGAGGACCTGAAGCACGATCGCAGGGTGGCGGTGAAGGTGCTGCGGCCGGAGCTGGCGGCGGTCATCGGCGCCGACCGCTTCCTGGCCGAGATCAAGACGACGGCGAATCTCCAGCATCCGCACATCCTGCCGCTCTTCGACTCGGGCGCGGCCGACTCGTTCCTGTTCTACGTCATGCCCTTCGTCGAGGGCGAATCGCTCCGCGACCGGCTGGTCCGCGAGAAGCAGCTCCCGATCGGCGACGCCGTCCGGATCGCCACCGAGGTCGCGGGCGCCCTCGACTACGCGCACCGCCACGGCGTGATCCACCGCGACATCAAGCCGGAGAACATCCTGATCCACGACGGCCGGGCGCTGGTGGCCGACTTCGGCATTGCGCTGGCCGCGAGCAAGGCCGGCGGCAGCCGGATGACCGAGACCGGCATGAGTCTCGGCACGCCGCACTACATGAGTCCCGAGCAGGCGATGGGCGAGCGGGAGATCACCGCGCGGAGCGACGTGTACGCGCTCGGTGCCGTGACCTACGAGATGCTGGTGGGCGATCCGCCCTTCACCGGCAGCACCGCCCAGGCGATCGTCGCCAAGGTGCTGACCGAGAAGCCGGCGCCGCCGTCGAAGTTCCGGGACACCGTGCCGGACTCGGTGGATGATGCCGTGCTCACCGCGCTCGCCAAGCTGCCGGCCGATCGCTGGCCGACGGCGGCCGCATTCGTCGCCGCGCTCGAGGCGACATTGAAGGGGCCGACGCTGGTGACGCGGCGGCGTCCGGCGCTGAGCCGGTGGAGCGCCGGTTCTCCGGTGCCCTGGGCGGTGGCCCTCGGCCTCGTCGCGCTCGCGGCGGCGTGGGGCTGGCTCCGGCCCCGGGCGACGGCGGCCGTTCCCGTCGTTCGATTCGACCTGCTGGCGGCGCCCGGGACGAGGATTGCCGTTCCGATGGGCGGCGTCGCGACGCAGATCGCGCTCTCGCCCGACGGCCGGATGGCGGTTTTCCCCGGCGGTCAGTCCAGCGGCAGCTGGATCCTCTATCTCCGGAGCTTCGAGCAGCTGACTCCCCGCGCACTTCCGGGAACCGAGGGCGGGCTCAATCCCGAGTTCTCCCCCGATGGGAGGTGGATCGCCTTCCGGTCAGCCGACGGCAAGCTGAAGAAGATCGCCGTGGACGGCAGCTCGCTCACGACGCTGTGCCCCATCGACCAGAGCGGCAGCGTCGGCGCCGGACTCACCTGGGTATCCGATCGGGAGATCGTGTTCGCCCGGGGAACGTACACCGAAGGTCGTGGTCTCTGGCGGGTGTCTTCAGATGGCGGAGAGCCGACGCAATTCTCT
>JBLMWC010000102.1:0-4756 GCA_050257015.1 Bacillota bacterium
TATCACATCCTGGGGCTGGAGAAGGTCCCAAGGGTCCGGCTGTTCGCCGGTTAAAGTGGTACATGAGCTGGGTTCAGAACGTCGTGAGACAGTTCGGTCTGTATCCGTCGTGGGCGTGGGAATGTTGAGGGGCGTCGTCTCTAGTACGAGAGGACCGAGACGAAGCGACCGCTCGTGTACGGGCTATCCTGCCAAGGGTATCGCCCGGTAGCGATGTCGCGCGGAGATAACCGCTGAAAGCATCTAAGTGGGAAACTCTCCCCAAGATGAACATTCCTGGACCTTAAGGTCCCTGAAGGGCCCTGGGAGACTACCAGGTTGATAGGGCGCAGATGTACGGGCTGCAAAGCCTTTAGTCGAGCGCTACTAATCGCCCGTGAAGTTTGATCTCTCCCCATGTGGGGCTGGTCACCAACCGGCTCCATGAGAGATTCCTCGAGAATCAACCATCCATCCGCTCAATCGTCATTCGCGACTACGCTAATGGCTGACGACTAGCGCGCAGGGGCCACACCCGTTCCCATTCCGAACACGGTAGTTAAGCCCTGCAGCGCCGATGGTACTGCCACTGAGAGGTGGTGGGAGAGTAGGCCGTCGCCAGCCGCTTCTTGAACGCCCGGTGCCTCATCGAGACACCGGGCGTTCGTTTTCCCCCTATATTCGGGCCCATGACGCGCTCAGGACACATCGCCCTCGCCGGGGCACCCAACGTCGGCAAGTCCTCGCTCCTCAACGCGCTCATCGGCACTCACCTCGCCATCGTCAGCCCGAAGGCTCAGGCCACGCGGATTCCCGTCACTGGCCTGCGCACCGAAGGGGACGTCCAGTACGTCTTCCACGATCTCCCCGGGCTCCTCGATCCCTCGTACCTCATGCAGTCCCGCATGCGGGACCTCGCGCTCCGCGCCATCGAGCGGGCCGACGTCATTCTGCAGCTGCATCCGGCACCGCTCGCGCCGGCACCCGACTTCGTCGTGCTCGCCGGCCTCGATGCGCCACCCCGCGCGCCCATCCTCCCCGTCTACACCAAGGGTGACCTGGTCAGCCCCGAGGAGCGGACGCGCCTGGACGCCACCGCGCCGGTCGTCTCGGCCGAGGACCCCGCCAGCATCGAACGCCTCCTCGCGCGACTGAGACCGTTCCTGCCGGAGCGGGCGTTCGAGTTCGATCCCGACGACGTCGGGACTCAGCCGCTCCGCTTCTTCGTGGTCGAGTACCTCCGCGAGGCCGCCTTCGAACAGCTCGAGGACGAACTTCCGTACTCGTTCGCCGCGGAGGTCGAGGAGTTCCGCGAGGACAAGTCGCCGATGTACATTCGAGTCACGCTGTTCGTCGAGCGGGAGTCCCAGAAGGGCATGGTGATCGGCCGCGGCGGCGCCACGATCAAGGCCATCGGCGCACATGCCCGAGCCCGCCTCGAGGCGCTGACCGGGTCGTCCGTCTACCTCGACCTCTGGGTAAAGGTCCTCCCCCGGTGGCGTCGCAGTGCGACGGCACTCACCCGTTTCGGTTTCCCGGTATCGGAGATGGAGAAGGCATGAGTCTCGCCCCCGAGCTCCTCGAGATCCTGGTCTGCCCCAAGTGCAAGGGCGACCTGGAATACCGACTGGAGCCTGAATCGCTCGTGTGCCACGCCTGCCGCCTGGTCTACGCCGTGGACGACGGTATTCCGGTGATGCTGATCGACGAGGCAACGCCGCTTGCATAGCGGCGCGCGGTGACCGCCCCCGGAAGAAGCCAGGCCGCATCGCGGGTCCTCGACGCAGCGGCGGCAGAGGCGCGCCGGCTCGGCAGCGACGCGGTCGGGGCGGAGCACATCCTGCTCAGCCTGCTCCAGGAAGAGCCGACGACCGCATTGCTCGATGCCCTCGGCATCGCGCCGGCTACCGCCGCCGAGCGATTGGCCTCCGGCTCGCGGCGTCCCCGGACGCGGGGGGGCGAGGATGCTCCGGCCGAGCGTGAGCTCGCATACACGTCCCACGCGCGACGGCTCCTCGACCTGGCTACCCGCGAAGCAGCCGAACGCAAAGCCGATCTGGCGGCGGAGCACCTCCTCCTTGCCGCGTTCCACGAGCCGCGAGGCGCTCTGGCCAAGCTGCTCGCAGAAGCAGCGGTGCCGCCCGCGCAAGCACGCACCGAGCTCCTCCGGTCTCTTGGCGAAGCTCCCGCCCCGGCGGCGGACCGACCCCTGAAGCCGTCCATCCCTGATCGCCCGAAGCCGGAGCGGCCGAAACGCGCCGAGCCCAGGGCGCGGCCGGCGACGCGGCCCGCGGCCACACCGACCCCCAGGCGCGCGGCGGCCCAGCCCGCTCCCACCGACGCGTCGCCGGCATCGCCGCCACCCCCTCCACGGGTGCTGCCGCATCTTCGCAAGCGGCCATCGGTGTGGGGGCCCCTGTCCCGGCGGGTGATGCTGCTGGCAGTACCGGCCGCGCTCGTCGCCGAATATCTCCTCCATTCGCCGCCTGTGGTGATCTTCGGCCTCGCCTGTCTCGCCGTGCTGCCGCTGGCCGGCTTCATGGGGGACGCCACCGAGCACCTGTCGGCGCGAACCGGGCCGACGGTGGGGGGACTGCTGAACGCCACTTTCGGAAACGCCGCCGAGCTCATCATCGCCATCGTGGCGCTCCAGGCCGGGCTGGTGGATCTCGTCAAGGCCAGCATTACCGGCAGCATCATCGGCAATCTGCTGCTCATCCTCGGCCTTTCGCTGGTGGCGGGGGGCGTGCGGCGCTCCGAGCTGAAGTTCAACCGGACCACCGCAGGCATGAGCGCCACGATGCTGGCCGCGGCAGTCGTCGGACTCGTTTTCCCGGCGCTGTTCCACGCCACGCACGCGGAGCCGACCCGCCTGAGCGAGCTCAGGCTCTCCGAGGGCGTCGCGTTCATTCTGATCCTGACCTATGGCTTTTCGCTGCTCTTCTCGCTGAAAACGCACAAGTGGGTGGTCGCCTCAGAGCCGCATCCACTCGAGGAGCCGACCTGGAGCGTAGCGCGCGCCGTCACCGTACTCGCCATCGCGACCGTCGGCATCGCGGTCATGTCCGAGATCCTGGTGGGGGCCACCAGAGGCGTCACGGCGAGCCTCCCGCTCACCGAGACCTTCCTCGGCCTGATCATCATCCCCTTCATCGGCAACGCCGCGGAGCACGCCACGGCCATCCTCGTCGCCCGGAAGGGGCAGATCGACCTCGCCCTGCAGATCAGCCTCGGGTCCAGCACGCAGATTGCGTTGCTGGTGGCCCCCGTGCTCGTCTTCGTGGGCGTCGTCATGGGGCGCAACATGAACCTGGTCTTCTCGCCCTTCGAGGTGATGGCGGTCGGCCTGGCGACCCTGGTGACGGCCATCAGCACCCTGGACGGCGAGTCGCACTGGTTCGAAGGCGTGCAATTGCTTGCAGTGTACGCGATGATTGCGGTGGCGGCCTTCTTCGTTTGACCCTGCGGGCCCCGTAACGTAGGTTGCAATCACTTCTTACGAGAGGCCATGGGTGCGGACTCGCCCGACGATTCTCTACTTTTCGCCGGACGCCAACCCGGTGCCCACACTGGTGGAGCAGTGGGCGCAGTCGAATGCCTACCCCCTTCATGTCTTTCGCCGGCCCGACGACGTCGAGTCGATCGTGCTGCGCGGCCATCCCAGCCTGCTTTTCATCGACGGCAATTCCACGGGTGAGAGCGGGATGGCGCTGGTCCGCCGCCTCAAAGGCGACGCCTTCACCGCCATCGTACCCGTCACCGTCTGGGCCGATGCGCACACCGCCGAGCGGGTGCAGGAGTGGTTTGCGGCCGGCGCCGATGAGGTCATCACCGGGCTGTTCACGCCGGCCGAGCAGCGCGCCCGCATCGAGGCCACGGTGCTCCGGACCGAGCGGGACGTGTCGGTGCATCCGTCGACACGGATGCCCGGCACCACCGAGATCGAGCGCGAGATCCGGCGGCGGCTGGAATCCGACGGCGAGTTCGCGGTCTGTTACGCCGATCTCGACCACTTCAAGGAGTTCAACGATCGCTACAGCTACTACGACGGCGACCGGGTCATCTACCTCCTCTCCCGGATCCTGCACGACGTCGTCAAGGGCCTGCTCGGCTCCGCCGGATTCGTCGGCCATATCGGCGGCGACGACTTTATCTTCATCATCCCGGGCGGCGAGATCCACGCGGTCTGCAGCGAGGTGCTCTCGGTCTTCGACACTCTCATCCCGCTGCAGTACAACGACCAGGACCGGCGAGCCGGGTATTTCTTCGGCAAGGACCGGCGGGGGCAGCTGCACCGCGTCCCGCTGATGACGCTGTCGATCGGAATCGTGACCAATCGCCATCGCGACTTCACCCATCCCGCACAGGTGAGCGAGCTCGCGACCGAGATGAAGAGCTACGCCAAGACGCTGCCGGGTTCGGTGTTCGTGGTCGACCGGCGGCAGGGCGGAGACGGCGAAGGACGCGGCAGCGGCCCGCGTGAACAGCGATGAGGATGATTCGATGAACGTGACCTGTCCGAACTGCGCAACCATCTATCGGGTCGATCCGGCAAAGGTGCCCGAGGCCGGAGTACGCGCCCGTTGTGCCGTCTGCAGCGCGATCTTTCCGGTGAGCCGGGAGAAGGCCGAGGGGCCCCCGATGCCAATCGCTGCGGCCGCCCCCGTCACTCTCCCCGTCCCGGCGCCGGCGCCAGAGCCGGCCGACGCGCTCGCGGCCCCGTCGCCCCCAGCCGAGGCCGTCGCAGCTCCGGCAGCTGCCGCGCCGGAGCCCCCGC
>JBLMWC010000103.1:0-27635 GCA_050257015.1 Bacillota bacterium
GCCAGGTGCGCGGCGAGGTTCCGGCCATCGAGCCGCGGCATCTCGAGATCGGCGATGATGATCGCGATCTCGTCCGCGTCGCCGAGGAGTCGGAGCGCCTCGCGGCCGTCGCCGGCCACGAGTACACGGAAGCCGGCCTCGGTCAGCGCCCGCTCCACGATGCGACAGATGCCGGGGTCGTCGTCTACTACGAGGGCGGTGCGCTTGAAGATGTCGCGTGCGGGCTGAGCCATAAACCGTTCTGCCGGCGTCGGGCCGGTCGATACACTGCGTTCCCCTGGCGGAGGCTGAAACCTAGCGGTCACCACGCCGTCGGGTAAGGCCGCCGGCGGTGCTTGACGGACGCCGAGCTCGTGTCCATCTTGAGGTTAAGCCCGTAAGTGCAGTTGGGACACTACTTTCATGGAGGTGCCACCACCGTCTTCCCTAGTCAGAAGGAGCCCACATGGTCCGCTTGGCGTGGCCGGGGTGGTGGCTCGGGCTCTTGGCAGGGGCGGGACCGCCCCTCGCGGCGCAAATCCGGGATTCGGTTCCCGCCGTCGAGCTCAAGGAGAACTACCCCAATCCGTTCTATCCGTCGACAACCATTCCCTTCGAGATCCATCCGGAGGTCTGCAGCAGGGGCAATCACCCCCTCGTACGACTCGAGATTCTGAACGTCATCGCCCAGGTCGTGGCGGTGCCGCTGGTGGCGGAGAACCTGCCGCAGCGGCTTGACGGCATCCGGCTCAGCTGCGGGAGCTACAAGGCGTTCTGGGACGGGAAGTATCTGGATGGGCAGCGGGAGGTCACGACCGGCGTCTACTGGTGCCGGCTGACCGTCGACGGAAGGCCCTACACGAGGCGCATGATCGTGCAGCGGCGCGTTACCAGCACACGTTGATCGAGCGCGGGGTCACCCTTTCCGGTGGCCCCGCGTCTTTATGCCTGTCAAAGCGGCAGCGATTGGCGGTACAGCGCTTGCCCTGCGGGGCCCGCCAGCGAAAGATTGCGACTGACCAGCAGGATCGAGGAGCGCATGATCAGACCCGAACGATTGACCATCAAGGGACAGGAAGCCTTCCGTGACGCCGGCGAGCTGGCGCGCGCTGGGGGCAACCCCGTCGTGAACGATGCCCACCTCTTCGCCGCGCTTCTTGGGCAGGAGGAGGGAGTCGTCCAGCCGCTGCTCCAGAAGGCCGGACTCAACGTGACCGGGCTGGCCGAGGCGACCCGCCGGGAGATCGCCCGGTTCCCGTCGCAGAGCGGCGGCGCGGAGCCGACGTTCAGCCGGGAGCTCAATCGGGTCTTCGACCGCGCCGAGAACGAGGCCAAGGCGCTGGGTGACGCGTACGTGTCCACCGAGCACCTCCTCCTGGCACTGGCCGAGGAGAAGGGGACGACGGCGCGCGAGCTCCTGTCGGCGCAGGGTGTAAGCGCCGCCGATCTGCGCTCCGCGCTGGAAGGTGTCCGCGGCTCGCACCGGGTGACGGACCAGTCGCCCGAGGAGAAGTATCAGGCGCTCGAGCGCTTCACGCGCAACCTGACCGAGCTGGCGAGGAAGGGAAAGCTCGATCCGGTGATCGGTCGTGACGAGGAGGTACGCCGGGTGATGCAGGTGCTCTCGCGGCGCACCAAGAACAATCCGGTGCTGATCGGCGAGCCCGGCGTCGGCAAGACCGCGATCGTCGAAGGCCTCGCACAACGCATCGTGAACGGCGACGTCCCCGAATCGCTCCGCAACCGCGAGCTCGTGGCGCTCGACATCGGCCAGCTCCTCGCCGGCGCCAAGTACCGGGGCGAGTTCGAGGAGCGGCTCAAGTCGGTCGTGAAGGAGCTGGTCGAGGCCGAGGGGCGCTACGTCGTGTTCATCGATGAGCTGCACACCATCGTGGGCGCCGGCGCTGCCGAAGGGGCGGTGGACGCGTCGAACATGCTGAAGCCCGCGCTCGCGCGCGGCGAGCTTCACGTCGTCGGTGCCACCACTCTCGACGAGTACCGCAAGCACGTCGAGAAGGATGCGGCGCTGGAACGGCGGTTCCAGCCGGTGCTGGTCGGCGAGCCGAGCGTGGCGGACACGATCGCGATTCTCCGCGGGCTGAAGGAGAAGTACGAGGTCCATCACGGCGTCCGGATTACCGACAACGCGATCGTTGCCGCGGCCACCCTCTCAGACCGCTACATCGGCGACCGCTTCCTCCCCGACAAGGCGATCGACCTGATCGATGAGGCGGCGAGCCGCCTGCGCATCGAGATCGACAGCCTGCCGCAGGAGATCGATGAGGTCGAGCGCCGCATCGTGCAGCTCGAGATCGAGCGCCAGTCGCTCCTCAAGGAGAAGGACAAGGCGGGCCGGGAGCGGCGCGACGCCGTGGAGCAGGAGATCTCGGAGCTGCGGGAGCGCTCGGCGGGGATGAAGGCGCAGTGGCAATCGGAGAAGGGCGCGATCGGCGAGATCCAGCACATCAAGGCCGAGGTCGAGGCGCTCCGGGGCGAGGTGGACCAGGCAACGCGGCGCGGCGATCTCCAGAAGGCCGCCGAGCTCCGCTACGGACGCATCCCCGAGCTCGAGCGGAAGCTGGTCCAGGACGAGGCGCGCCTCCAGGAGGTGCAGGCCAAGGCGAAGTACCTCAAGGAAGAGGTCGACGCCGAGGACATCGCGGAGATCGTGGCGAGGTGGACCGGGATTCCGGTGTCGAAGATGCTCGAGTCGGAGCGGGAGCGGCTGACGCGGCTCGAGGCGGAGCTCGGCCGCCGGGTGGTGGGGCAGGAGGCGGCGGTGGTCGCCGTCGCCAACGCTGTGCGCCGCAGTCGCGCCGGCCTGCAGGACGTCAACCGCCCGACCGGCTCCTTCATTTTCCTCGGCCCGACCGGCGTCGGGAAGACGGAGACGGCCCGCGCGCTCGCGGAGTTCCTCTTCGACGACGAGCGGGCGATGGTCCGGCTCGACATGTCCGAGTACATGGAGAAGCATTCGGTGGCCCGCATGATCGGGGCTCCGCCGGGCTACATCGGGCACGAGGAAGGCGGCCAGCTCACCGAGGCGGTGCGACGGCGGCCGTACAGCGTCATCCTGTTCGACGAGATCGAGAAGGCGCATCCGGATGTCTTCAACGTCCTGCTCCAGATTCTCGACGACGGCCGCCTGACCGACAGCCAGGGACGGGTCGTGGACTTCCGGAACACCGTCATCATCATGACGTCGAACATCGGCAGCCAGTACATCGTCGAGGTCGGCGAGACCGACGCCGCGCGCTGGACCGGGGTGGAGGAGGCGGTGCGCGACGAGCTGCGGCGCCACTTCCGGCCGGAGTTCCTCAATCGGGTGGACGACGTGATCGTCTTCCGGCCCCTCACGCGGTCCGACCTCACGCACATCGTCTCCCTCCAGCTCGCGAAGCTGGAGAAGATGCTCGATGCCCGGCACCTGCATCTCCGGGTCACGCCGGAAGCGCGTGAGCTGCTCGCCATGAAGGGCTACGATCCGGTGTACGGCGCGCGACCGCTCAAGCGCGTCATTCAGCGCGAGCTGCAGAATCCGCTGGCGATGGCGGTGCTCGAGGGCCGCTACCACGACGGTGACACGATTCTGGTGGACGCCGCCGACGGCGCGCTCACCTTTGCGCAGGAGGAATCGATGGTGGTGGCCGCCAGTGCGTAGGGGCACGCCGTCCCCGGCCGACCTCACCGGAATTCAGGCCGCGCTGCGCCTCGCACGCGCCGCCGCGGTCCGGGAGGAGGTGCCGATCGGAGCGGTCATCGTCCGCGACGGCGAGATCCTCGCCGAGGCGCACAACGAGACGATCGACCGCGGCGATCCGACGGCCCACGCCGAGCTCCTGGCGATCCAGCGCGCCCTCAAGGCCACGCGGAGCGACCGCCTGCCCGACGCGACGCTCTACGTGACCCTCGAGCCGTGCGCCCAGTGCGCCGGCGCGATCATCCTCGCCAAGGTGGACCGGGTCGTCTTCGGCGCGCTGGACGCGCGCTGCGGGATGGCCGGCTCGGTGCACGACCTCCTCCGCCATCCGCGGCTCAACCATCGGCCCGAGGTGGTCGGAGGGCTCATGGCAGAGGAGTGCGGGGAGCTGCTGAGGCGGTTCTTTTCGGCCCGGCGGTAGATTATTTTGCCGGCACAACTGGACAGGTGTCCGAGTGGTTGAAGGAACCGGTCTCGAAAACCGGCATACCCGCAAGGGTATCGTGGGTTCGAATCCCACCCTGTCCGTTTGCGGGGCGACCCTCGGGTCGCCTCTTGTCTTTCGGGACGCTCCCTTCGCATGAGGCGGCCATGAGCTACGTGGACGACCATCTCCTCCCCGGCGAGCGGGTGGTGTACCGGGCGCGGCTCCACTGGATCGCCTTCCGGTGGAGCATTCTGCTGCTCATCCTCGCGGTTGTGGTCGGGATCGCCGGTCAGCTCGTCTCGACCGATCCCGCGGCCGACCCCTGGAAACTCTGGATTCCTGCGGTGCTCGCGGCGCTGGCCGCCGTCTTCGCCCTGGGGCCGTGGATCAAGCGGGCGAGCTCCGAGTTCGCCGTCACCGACAAGCGGGTCCTCGTGAAGGTCGGCCTGGTGCAGCGGGACTCGCTGGAGACGCTCCTCAGCAAGATCGAGGCGATCGGCGTCGACCAGACCCTCCTCGGCCGCATGCTCGGCTTCGGCACGATCACGATTGTGGGGACCGGCGGCACCCGGGAGACCTTCGATCGCATCGCATCGCCGCTGGAATTTCGGCGGCAGGTGCAGGCGCAGATCGTCGCCAACGAAGAGCGCCGCGCGGTGCCGGCAGCGGCGGGTGCCAGCGTGGCGCCCGCCGATTCGGGCCCCCGCGCCGAGCGGGAATGTCCCTACTGTGCCGAGCGCATTCTCGCGCGGGCACAGGTCTGCCGCTTCTGTGACCGCGCAGTGGAGCCGCTCGAATGATCGCCCTCGCGCTCTCGCTGCTCCTCGCACCTCAGACTGCGGTGGTGCTCGACGATCCGGGCAGCAGCTACTGCCTGGCCACCGGCTTCTGCCGGCAGCAGCCCGCTCCGGGACCGGCCTCCGGCGTGCTCTTCGTCGCGGTCGGAATGGTCGCGGCTGGCGTCGCCGGCCTGCGGGGCCGGGGGAAGACGCCGCCGGAGCCGGAGTGAGTCTCCGGGCGCTCTTGCCGCGCTGCCGCCGCTCCCGGTAAGTTGTCGCCGGCTCGGGCCCGGGGAGCTGCCGGGCCCGTCAGGACAGGTGGCCGAGTGGTTTAAGGCGCACGCCTGGAACGCGTGTGTACTTGAAAGGGTACCGTGGGTTCGAATCCCACCCTGTCCGTCGCAGTTTCCGGTCGCGGTTGCTTTGCGTCCGGCCCCGCAATACCTTCTCCGCCCGAGATGACCACCCGCACCCCGCTGCTCGACGAGACGGCCATCGCCCGCGCGCTCACCCGCATGGGCTCCGAGATCGTCGAGCGCTGCCGGGGGACCGAGGACCTCGTTCTCATCGGAATCCAGCGCCGGGGGGTCGAGCTCGCCTACCGCCTCAAGCGCATCATCGACCGCTCCGAGCACGGCAACATCCCCTGCGGCAAGCTCGACATCACGCTGTACCGTGACGACCTGCAGACGATCGGCCCGCGGCCCGTCGTCGGCGAGACCCAGCTGCCCGATCTCGAGGGCCGCACCGTCGTCATCGTGGACGACGTCCTCTACACCGGCCGCACCGTGCGGGCGGCGCTCGACGAATGCGCCGACTTCGGCCGGCCGCGGCGCGTCCTCCTCTGCGTGCTCATCGATCGCGGCGGCCGGGAGCTGCCGATCCAGGCCGATATCGTGGGCAGGGCGATGACGGTCGGTCCCGATGAGCGGGTGGATGTCTTCGTCTCCGAGCTCGACGGGCGGGACGCGGTCGAGCTGGTGCGGGGGCCCTGAGTGGCGGCGCTCGGCAAGGACCTGGTCGGCCTCGAGCCGCTCAGCGCCGATCAGATCCGTCTCATTCTGGACACCGCGGAGCCGTTCAAGGAAGTCAGCGAGCGCGCCATCAAGAAGGTCCCTGCGCTGCGCGGCAAGACGATCGTCAATCTCTTCTTCGAAGCCTCCACCCGCACCCGCATCTCCTTCGAATTCGCCGAGAAGCGCCTGAGCGCCGACACGGTGAACGTGGCGGCGTCCGGGTCGTCCGTCTCCAAGGGCGAGACGCTGGTCGACACCGCCAAGAACCTCGAGGCGATGCGGATCGACATGGTCGTGATCCGCCACGGCTCCTCCGGCGCCGCACAGTTCCTCGGCCAGCGCATTGCCTCCAACGTCATCAACGCCGGTGACGGCAAGCACGAGCATCCGACTCAGGGCCTCCTCGATCTCCTCACGCTCCGCGACCGGTTCGGGCGCATCGAAGGGCTCAAGGTCGCGATCTGCGGCGACGTTCTGCACAGCCGCGTCGCCCGCAGCAACATCTGGGGACTCACCAAGCTCGGGGCCCAGGTCGCCGTCTGCGGGCCGGCCACGCTCCTGCCGCGCGACATCGAGGACCTCGGTGTCACCATCCTGCCGCGCATCGAGGACGCGATCGCCTGGGCCGACGCGCTGAACGTGCTCCGGCTCCAGCTCGAGCGGATGACGGCCGGATTCATCCCGTCGCTGCGCGAGTACAACCGGGTGTTCGGCGTCACCAACGAGCGGTTGTCACGGGCCCCGAAGGACATCCTGATCCTGCATCCCGGGCCGATGAATCGCGGCGTCGAGATCGACAGCGACGTCGCCGATGGCCCTCATGCGGTCATTCTCCCGCAAGTGACCAACGGCGTCGCCGTCCGCATGGCGGTCCTCTATCTGCTGGCCGGCGGCGCGCCCGGACCCGATCAGGCGCGCGGGGGCGAGGAGCGATGAGCGGGACGATCCTGATCCGCGGCGGCCGCATCATCGATCCCTCCCGCGGCGGTGACGGCATCGCCGATCTTCTGCTGAGCGGTGGACGCGTCGAGGGGGTCGGCCACAACATTCCGGCTGGAGACGGCGTGACGGTGGTGGACGCGGCGGGGAAGGTGGTCGCGCCCGGGCTGATCGATCTCCACGTGCATCTGCGCGAGCCGGGACAGGAAGACATCGAGACGGTGGCCAGCGGCGCCATGGCCGCGGCTGCGGGCGGCTTCTCCGCCGTCTGCGCCATGCCGAACACCGATCCCGTCACCGACAACCAGGCGGCTGTCGGATTCATCGTGAGCCAGGCGCAGCGAGCGGGGAAGGCGCGGGTCTACCCGATCGGCGCCGTCTCGCTCGGTCAGAAGGGCCAGCAGCTCGCGGAGTTCGGGGAGCTCGTCGGCGCGGGCGCTGTCGCGGTAAGCGACGACGGGAAGCCGGTCGTCTCGAGCCACCTCATGCGCACCGCACTCGAGTACGCGAAGACGTTCGGGATTCCGGTCGCCGACCATTGCGAGGACCCGACGCTCGCGCAGGGCGGCGCCATGCACGAGGGGATCGTCTCCACTCGCCTCGGCCTCAAGGGGGTGCCGGCGGCGGCGGAGGAGATCATGGTGGCCCGCGACATCATCCTCGCGGAGCTGACCGGTGGCCATGTCCATCTCTGCCATATGTCCACGCGCGGCTCGGTGGAGCTCATCCGCCGCGCGAAGGACAAGGGCCTCAGAGTGACGGCGGAAGCGTGCCCCCATCACTTTTCGCTCACCCACGAGCGGTGCGAGGGGTACGACACGAACGCCAAGATGAACCCGCCGCTTCGCGAGGCCGCCGATCGCGACGCGATCCGCGAGGCGCTCCGGGACGGCACGATCGACGTCATCGCGACGGACCACGCGCCGCACCATTACGACGCGAAGGAGCGCGAGTTCGACGACGCGCCCAACGGGATCATCGGCCTCGAGACCGCACTCGGGCTCGCCATCACCGAGCTGGTGGACACCGGCGTCCTCACGCTGCCGGAGCTGGTGCGGCGGATGAGCACCACGCCCGCGCGCATCTTCAACCTTCCGGGCGGCACCCTCGCGGTCGGCGCACCGGCCGACGTGGTCGTCTTCGACCCGGCGGTCGAATGGGAGGTCCAGCCCGGCACCTTCTTTTCGAAGAGCCGGAATACGCCGTTCGCGGGGCGGCGGCTCCACGGCCGGGCAGATCTCACCATCGTTCGCGGCGAGATCGTCTTCGAGCGCCGCTGAGCCCTCCGTGTTGCCACCGCCACTGGCGCGTTAGATTCAGGCAGGAGCCCCGCCGACAGAAGCCGCAGAGAAAGGTGCCGTCATGGTCAAGCCCACAGCCCAGTCCGGGACTGCCATAGAGAAGCTCTTGCAGGATCGGAACCAGTACGAACAGTGGCTCGCCCGCCTCCCCTCGGCTGGTGACGCGCCGGACTCGGTGCGTCAGCGAGTCCGGGCCGATTACGAGGCGCGGCTCCGCGGCGTGATGGATGAGCTCCGCTCGCACGGCGACACGATCTCGGCCGATCTCGAGCGCTTCCGCGCGTCGGAATCCGAGCTGGCGAAGCACGAGGCCGCCGCCCAGGAGCGGATCGCGGAGGCCGAGATCCGGCATGCGGTGGGCGAGTTCGAGGAATCGAAGTGGCTGGAGATCCGTGAGGAGGCGAGCCGCGGGTTGAACGAGGCGCGAGCCGAGCTCAGCCAGGTGCGAGCCGAGATCGCGCGGCTGGCGGAGGTGCAGGGACTCATCTCAGCGCCTGCTCCGGCCGTGAAGGCCGAGCCGCCCCGCAAGGAGGCACAGGAGTTCGAGCCGGTGATCGTCGTGAATCCGGAGCCGGCCGCCCCTCCGTCACCCGCGCCGGCTGCCGCCGCGCCACCGCCGGCCGCCGCGGCGCCGCAGGCTGCGCCGCGCTTCGTGCCCAAGGCACCGGGCGCGGCTGAGGCCGCCCCCCCGGGGGATGAGCTCGCCTTCCTCAAGTCGGTCACGGGCGGGGATGCGGCGGCGAGCGCGAAGCCGCGGCCTTCGGGCGGCCAGCCGGCTCCGACCGAGCCCGCCGTCGCCGCCGCGGCCAAGGCCACGGCGGGCCAGCAGGCCAAGACACTCAAGTGTGGGGAGTGCGGCACGCTCAATCGGCCGACGGAGTGGTACTGCGAGCGGTGCGGGGCGGAGCTCGCCGCCCTCTAGCCGCGGAGCTGCCGGCCTCGGAGGGGAAAAGAAGAGGGGCCGGTCATCGACCGGCCCCGATTCGTTTGCGCTGCGCCGCGAGAGCTACTTCGCGGTGACCTTCGCAACGGCCTTGGCGAGCCGGCTCTTGTGCCGGGCGGCGGCGTTGCGGTGGATCAGGTTCTTGCGGCCGGCGCGGTCGATGATGCTCACCGCCTCGGCGTAGGCCTTGGTCGCGTCGTCGCCCGCGGCGGTCCGGACCTTCTTGATCGCGGTCCGAAGCTGGCTGCGCTGCGTACGGTTGCGCTGAGTGGCGGCCTGGGCCTGACGCATGCGCTTCTTGGCGGACTTGATTCGCGGCACAACGACCCCTGATGCAAAGTGGACTGGTGCTGGTCTGCCCGGCCGATGCCGGGGGAACCGAAGCCCGAGAGTATAGCGGCGGAAGCGCGCAACGTCAAGCGGCGCGGGCTTTTGACTTGATCTTCCCGGGCGTTTAACCTTCCCGCCGACCCTCCACGGGATGGCCGCACTGGACCAGCTGCTCGGCGACTTCATCCTGATTCTACCGGTCCTGGTCTTCTCGATGGTGGCCCACGAGTACGCCCATGGCGCGGCGGCGCTCCGCCAGGGCGACGACACCGCGTACATGCTCGGTCGCCTCACCCTGAACCCCCTGCCGCACATCGACCCGGTGCAGAGCATCCTGATTCCCGGCATCATGTTCTTCGCCACCGGCGGACGCTTCGTGTTCGGCGGCGCCAAGCCGGTGCCGGTGAACACGCGCAAGTTCCGGAACTTCCGCCGGGGCGATCTCATCGTGTCATCGGCCGGCGTGGTGACCAACGCCGTCCTCGTGCTCGTCTTCGCCGCGCTCTTCATCCTGCTGCACTACGTCGGCCAGGCGGCCGGCGCCTCGGCACCGCTCGAGACCGCGCAGCGGATGATGATGTGGGGGGTGTACCTGAATCTCCTCCTGGCCGTCTTCAACTCGATGCCGATTCCGCCGCTCGACGGGTCGAAGATCCTGTATCACGCGCTCCCGGCCCCGATCGGCGCGCGGTTCCGGAGCCTGGACCGGCTGGGCGCGACGCCGCTGATCCTGCTCCTCATCTTCTTCAATCCGCTGCTCCGGTTCCTGCTGGCACCGGTCGGATGGGGATATCGCACGCTCGCCGGGATCCTCGCGCCGTTCGCCGTCGGGCCCACCTGGAACGTGCTCGGTTGATGACCGCGCCCGCGGGGACAGGATTCGTCGTCGAGCTCGATGCGTTCTCCGGGCCGCTCGATCTGCTGCTCCATCTCCTGCGGGAGGAGCAGCTCGAGATCTCGGACATTCCGATCGCGCGGATCGCGGACCAGTTCCTCCGCTCGATCCACGCGCTCGGATTGAATCAGGCGGCGGACTACCTCGAGATGGCGGGGCGGCTGGTGCGGCTCAAGGCGCAGATGCTGCTGCCGCGCCGCTCCGAGGAGGACGGCTGGGAGGATCCCCGCGCCGAGCTGGTGCGGCGCCTGCTCGAATACCAGCAGATCCGCGAGATCGCGATCTGGATGGGGCGGGCGGGGGAGCGGCGGGCCGAACAGTTCGCGCGCGGCTATCTCCCGCCGCCGCCTGTACTTCCGCCCCCTCCCCTCACGCTCGACATCATAGAGCTGCTGCAGGCGGTGGAACGGGTCATCGCCGCGATTCCGTCGCCGGTGCTGCACAAGGTCGTGGCGCGCCCGCTGGACGTCGAGGGAGCGACCCGGCGCATCGAGCTGCTCCTCGACGAGCGCGGCGAGATCGGCTGGCTCGAGGCGCTCGGCCCGCGTCCGACCATCGTGGACCTCCTGTCCACCCTCCTCGCGATTCTCGAGCTCGCCAAGCGCGGCTCACTTCGCATCACTCAACCGGCGCCGTTCTCGCCGATGGTCATTGCCCGTGACGCCACTCGCCCAGCTGCTTGAGGCCGCGCTCTTCTCCGCGGCCCGTCCGCTCACCGTCGAGGAGCTCGGCACGCTGGACGCCGACGCGACGCTGGCGGACGTGCGGGTCGCCCTCGACCAGATCCGCGAACATTACGACTTCGACCAGCACGGCATCGAGCTGCTGGAGCTCGCGGGCGGCTACCAGATCCTGACGCGCCCGGTTCACGCGGCGGCGATCGAGCGCGCCCAGTTCTCGGTCCGGACGCCGAAGCTCACCGCCGCCACGCTGGAGACGCTCGCCGTCATCGCCTACCGGCAGCCGGTCGGGCGGGCGGAGATCGAGGAGATCCGCGGCGTCTCGGCGGGCGGCGTCCTGCGCTCGCTGCAGGAGCGTGGGCTGATCGAGGTGGTGGGCCGGTCGGAGGGGATGGGCCGTCCGCTGCTCTACGGCACGACGCCGATGTTTCTGGAGCTCCTCGGGCTCCGCGACCTCTCCGATCTCCCGAAGGCGGAGGAGCTGACCATCGCGCTTCAGCCCCACCAGGCGACCGGCGACAGCGAAGGCGCCGAGGTCAGCGTGGCGGCCGAATCATGAGCGAGATGCGCCTGCAGCGGGCCCTCGCGCGCGCCGGTGTCGCATCCCGCCGCGCCGCCGAGGAGCTCATCGAGGCGGGCAAGGTGCGCGTGGACGGCAAGGTGGCCACCCTCGGCAGCAAGGTGGATCCGGACCGCCAGAAGATCACGGTGAGCGGGAAGCCGGTCCGTATCGCGGAGCGCAGGTGGCTCGCCTTCCACAAGCCGCTCGGCGTCGTCACCACGGCAAGCGACGAGGAGGGCCGTCGGACGGTCTTCGACTTCATTCCCGACTCGAAGGGGCTCACCTACGTCGGGCGGCTCGACGTCATGACCACCGGTCTCCTGCTGATGACGACCGACGGCGAGGCGGTCAACCGCCTCACGCACCCGCGCTACCGCATTCCCCGGCGCTACACGGCGCTCGTGCACGGGCGGTCGCCGGCGGAAGTCGCCGCGGCGGTCCGGCAGAAGGTGGTCGTCGAAGGGCGGCCGGTGGAACCCGAGGAGGTGCGGGTGCGTCCGGGCAAGGACGGCCGCAGCATCATCGATCTCACGCTTCAGGAAGGCCGCAACCGCATCGTTCGCCGCTGGTGCGAGGCGATGGGTCTCAAGGTGGACCGCCTCGCACGTCTTTCGTACGGGCCGGTGCGGCTGGGTGATCTCCCCGCCGGCCGCTACCGCCCGCTCACGCCGGCCGAGGAGCGCGCGCTCTACCGCGCGATCAACCTCGAGCCGGCCAAGGACTGAACTTCCGGAGGAACTGATGGCCGATGGAACCCTCGCTGCGGAGACGGTGGACGTCGCCCTGCTCCAGCGCGTGGTGAAGGAAGTCTCGCGACGGATCGTCGGCCAGGACATGATGGTCGAGCGGCTCCTCGTGGGCATGCTCACGGGCGGGCACATCCTCCTCGAGGGCGTGCCGGGCCTCGCCAAGACGCTCGCGGTGCGAACCCTCTCGGAGATCATTCACGCGTCGTTCTCCCGCATCCAGTTCACACCCGATCTGCTGCCCGCCGACGTCATCGGCACCATGGTCTTCGATCAGAAGAGTCAGGACTTCTATGTGAAGAAGGGGCCGCTCTTCGCCCACATCATCCTGGCCGACGAGATCAACCGCGCGCCCGCCAAGGTGCAGGCGGCGCTGCTGGAGGCGATGCAGGAGAAGCAGGTCACGATCGGCGGCACGACCTTCACTCTGGACGAGCCGTTCATGGTGCTGGCGACGCAGAACCCGATCGAGAACGAGGGCACGTATCCGCTCCCCGAGGCGCAGCTCGACCGCTTCATGCTGAAGGTGCGTGTGGGCTACCCGACGCGCGACGAGGAAAAGGAAGTCCTGCTCCGGATGGCTGGCGGGCACGACATCCCGGTCGAGCGTCTCCTCACCCCGGCCACCATCCTCGCCGCGCGCGAGCTCATCGCCGATCTGTACATGGATCAGAAGGTGGTCGACTACATCGTGGACCTGGTGCGCGCGACACGCGACCCGGCCAGCGTCGGCCTTTCCGATCTCAGGCCGCTCATCGCCTTCGGCGGCTCGCCGCGGGCCTCCATCTCCCTCGCGCAGGCGGCGCGCGCCCACGCCTTCCTCCGCGGCCGCAATTACGTGGTGCCCGAGGACGTGCGCGCACTCGCGCCCGACGTCCTTCGCCACCGCGTCGTGCTCACCTTCGAGGCGGAGGCCGAAAGCGTGACGACCGACGACGTCGTCTCGCGCGTGCTCGAGGCCGTCCGGGTTCCGTGAGCGCCTCGGCCGCTTCGTCCGTCTCGGCCGACGTTCTCGAGCAGGTGAAGGGGATCGAGCTCCGCACCCGCGGGCTCGTGACGTCACTGTTCGCGGGCGAGTACCGCTCCGTCTTCCGCGGCCAGGGGATGGAGTTCGCCGAGGTCCGCGCCTACGAGCCCGGCGACGATTTCCGCGCCATCGACTGGAACGTCTCCGCTCGCCTCGCCAGCCCCTACGTCAAGACATTCACCGAAGAGCGCGAGCTGACGCTCATGCTCGTGGTGGACCAGTCGGGCTCGACCCATTTCGGCGAGCCGGTCACCAAGGGCGCGCTCGCGATCGAGATCGGCGCGGTGCTCGCGCTCGCGGCCGCGCACCACAACGATCGGGTCGGTGCGCTGCTCTTCGCCGACGAAGTCGAGCGCGTCATTCCGCCCGCCAAGGGACGCCGCCACGCCCTCCGCGTCATCCGCGACCTGGTCGCCTTTGCGCCCGAGGGGCGGCATACCAACCTCGCGGCGAGCCTGTCCTACGCGAGCCGCCTCCTCCGGCACCGCGCCATCGTCGCCGTGCTCTCCGATTTCCTGGCGGAGGGCTGGGAGAAGCCGCTCCGCCGGCTCGCCGCGCGACACGAGGTCGTCGCGATCGTCATCGAGGATCCGCGCGAGCTCGAGCTTCCCGAGTCCGGCTGGGTCGAGATCGCCGACGCCGAGACCGGTCGCCGGGTCCTGGTGGACACCGGGAGCCGCGACGTGCGGGACCGCATGCGCGCGCTCGCGGAGAAACGCCGCGCCGACCGTGCGCGCCTCCTGGGGGCGGCCGGCGTCGACCAGATCGTGCTCCGGACCGACCTGCCGTACGCGCTGCCGCTGAGGCACGCCTTCGCGCTTCGCGCCCGCCGTCTTCGCCGCGGATGATCCCGCTCCTCGCGCTGCTGCTCTTTCAGGGACGCCCTCCGACCGTCGGCGACACGATCTGGGTCACGCGGCGCGTCGCCGTGCCCGCCGGCCACGCGGTGCGCGCCGGCACATGGGAGCTGACCGGTGATGTCGAGCTCCTCGGTCGCCCCCGCGTCACGACCGCCGGCGGTGTCGGGCAGGTCGCATGGCCGCTCGTCGTGTGGACACCGGGCAGCCACACCGTCTCGGTGCCGGGCCCGCTCGTCCTCGCGGCCGACGGAACGGTAGATTCGCTTCCGCCCGCCGACACCACGTTGAACGTGGCGAGCGTGCTTCCGCGCAACGCCCCGGTGAGCGCGCTCCAGCCGCAGCCGCAGGCCGGCATCGTGCACCGTCGTACCGTCACGTGGCTTCCGCTGCTGCTCCTGACGGGGGCGGCACTCCTTCTGCTCGCGCCGCTCCACTGGTGGTGGCGCCGCCGCGGTCCGCGGGCGCTCCCCCCCGAGTCGCCCGCGGTGGCGACGCCGCCTCTCGTCCGCTGGGCCGAGGCGGGCGAGACGCGCACGGTGCTCGCGGCGGCGGCGGCCCGACTGCGTGGTGCAGTGGCGGCGAAGCTCGGTGAGGCAGGTGACGGGCTCTCGACGCCGGCGCTGGTCGCGCGCCTCGCCGTCCGGCCGGAGCTGCCCGCCGGCGAGATCGCCGGCATCCTGCAGGCGCTCGACGATGCCCGCTTCGCCGGCACGACGCCGACGCACGCGGCCGAGCTGTACGAGCGCGCATCGAGCCTCGCAGTCGCCGTCGGCGCGCCAGTCGAGGCTGCGCCATGACCTTCGCGCGACCGTGGCTTCTGCTGCTGCTCCTCGGCGTCGTCGTCTGGTGGTGGCGACGGCGGCGGGGCGGCGACGCCGTGCAGTACAGTGACGTATCGCTGCCCGCGGCGGTCGCCCGTTCGCCCTGGTGGACCCGGTTGCCGCCGATCTTCCGTGGCGTGGCGCTCGTCGCGTGGATCGTGGGCGCGGCCGGCCTCCGTTTGGGCGGCGATACGGTGGAGACGAAGCAGGAGGGGATCGCCATCGTCATCGCGATCGACATCTCGAGCAGCATGCTCGCCGAGGATTTTGCGCCGTCGAACCGGCTCGAGGTGGCCAAGCGGGACGCGGTGGGGTTCATCCGCGGCCGGGAGGCGGACCGGATCGGCCTCGTCGCATTCGCCGGCGAGGCGCTGACGCAGGTACCGGTCACCCTGGACTACGCGGTGGTGGAGCAGGCGGTCATGGACCTCAGGATCGGCAGCCTGGAGGACGGGACCGCCATCGGGAGCGGCCTCGCGATCGCGGTGAACCGCCTGCGGCGGACGCCCAACCGCTCGAAGGTCGTCCTGCTGCTCACCGACGGCGAGAACAACAAGGGGCTCATCGATCCGAGAACGGCGGCCGCCACCGCCGCCGCCTACGGCGTCAAGGTGTACACCATCGGCGTCGGCACGATCGGCGAGGCGCCGATCCCGACCGGCCGCGGCGCTGGCGGGTTCCGCTACGAGATGCTGCCGGTGCGGATCGACGAGCCACTCCTGCGCGAGATCGCGCAGCAGACCGGCGGGCGCTACTTCCGCGCGACCGACAGTGAAGCGCTGAGCCGCATCTTCCACCAGATCGACCAGCTGGAGAAGACGCCGATCCAGATCACGCGCTACGCGCGCTACGACGAGGAGACGCGGCCGCTGATCCTGCTCGGTCTCGGCGCGCTCGCCCTCGAGCTGCTGCTCAGCGCCACGCTGGTGGTGCGAGTCCCGTGATCTTCGACGCGCCGCTCCTCCTCGCGCTCGCCCCGTTCGTGGCACTGCTCGTTGCCGGCCTCGTCTGGCTCGCGCGCCGGCGCCGGGTGCGGCTCGCCGCCGCCTGGTCCGCCGCGCTCGAGCGGGCCGCGCGGCGGCGGGGCCGGTGGGCGCCATTCATCTTCGGCGTGATGGCGCTCCTCGCCGGTGTCGCGCTCGCGGGCCCGCGGGGCGGGCGCGCCGAGGTGACGACGCGGTCCCACGCGCTGAGCATCGTGATGGCGGTGGACATCAGCCGCTCGATGCTGGCCGAGGACGTGCGCCCCAACCGGCTTCAGCGTGCGGTGCGGGAAGCCCGCCGGCTCCTCGAGGACTCGCCGGGGGATCGCGCGGGACTCATCGCGTTCGCCGGCCGCAGCTACATCCTCGCGCCGCTGACCGTGGACGGCGGGGCGATCCGGCTGAACCTCGACGCGCTCGACCCCGATCTCGCCAGCGAAGGCGGCACCAGTCTGGCGGCGGTGCTCGCGCAGGGCGCCGAGCTGCTGCGCGGCACCGGCGAGGTCTCGGACCGCGTGCTGGTGATCTTCACCGATGGTGAGACCCACGACAGTCTGCCGGAGACGCTCGCAGCGGCGAAGGCAGTGAAGGAGGCGGGCGTCCGGCTCGTCATCGTGGCAGAGGGCTCCGCCCAGCCGTCGCGGATCCCCATCCGCGATTCGACCGGCGCCCTGATCGAGTACAAGCGTGACGAGGCCGGCGAGGTAGTCGAGACCCGCCGCCGCGATGACTTCATTTCGCAGGTCGCCGACGCGGGCGACGGCACCATCGTGGCCGCCGATCTGCCCGACCAGGCCGGGGCGATTCGCGACCTGCTCTCCACCTTCAAGCGGAGTCCGTCGGCCGAGACGCGGACGACCGACCTGGTTCCACGGGCGTGGATTCCGCTGCTGGCCGCGGCGCTGCTGCTGCTCGCGTACACGCTCACCCGGCGGGGCGCCACGCTCATCGCACTCGCGGGGCTCGCGCTCCTGCCGCACGGCGCCGCCGCGCAGCGCCCGACCGCGGGCGAGCGGGCGATGGCCCGCGGCGAGCCAACGCGCGCCGCCACGGAGTTCCTCGACGAGGCCCGCACCTCGAGCGCTCGCGACACCGCCTTCTACAACGCCGGCACGGCGGCGCTCCGGGCCGGCCGGCTCGACGTCGCGAAGGGCGCGCTGACGGAGGCGGCCAAGTCGCTCGACCCCGGCCTCCGCTATCGCGCCCTCTACAACCTGGGTCTCGTTGCGCTGCTCGGCGCTCGCGCCGACTCGGCGCATCGCGATGAGCTCCTCGGCGAAGCCAGCGACCGCCTCCGCGAGGCGCTGATGCTGGAGCCGGGCTCGGAGCGCGCCAAGTGGAACCTCGAGCTCGCCGAGCGTCGCCGGCCGCCCCCTCCGCCGAAGAGCGGGGGAGGCGGAGGGGGTGGAGGCGGCGGCGGTGCCAGCCAGCCGCCGCCGCCTAGCGGACAGACGGCGGGGGGACTCTCGCGGAGTCAGGCCGAGCAGATCCTCAACTCGATGGAGCGCCAGGAGCGCAGCACGCGCGCGGACCAGCAGCGGCGCATGCAGGCCAGCTCGACCGGCGGAGCGAAGGACTGGTGACCCTCCTTCTCGCGCTCCTGCTCCTTCAGGCCGGCCCGTCGCTCACGGCGAGCGTAGATCGGGACCGCGTCGCCGTCGGCGATGAGGTGGTGCTGTCCATCCGCGCCGTCAGCCACTCGGTCGAGCCGCTCCAGGTCACGCTCGCGCCGATGAACGGCTTCGAGATCATTGGCCGTTCGGAGCAGACCGAGGTGTCGATGGTCAACGGGCCGTCGCGCACGACGACGCTCGAGGTGCAGCTCAGAGCCCTCCGCCCCGGCGTGTGGGCACTCGGGCCGGTGCGGGCACGGCAGGGGCAGGAGATCCTCCAGACCGGCGCGCTCAAGGTCACCGTCGCCGCCGGGCCGGGGACGGCGACCGCGACGACGCTCAGCCCACGGGTACGGCGCGTCCTCGAGCGCGCGCCGCCTCCGTCGCGCCCGGGCAAGGCCGCCGTGTCGGTCCTGACGTCCGACGACACCGTCTACGTCGGCGAGCAGGTGGACGTGGTCACCGCCGCCTGGTTCCCGCGCGACCTGCGCTCCCAGCTGCGGCGGCCTCCCACGCTGCAGCCGCCGAGCGCCGAAGGGGTGTGGAGCTATCCGCAGCCGGTGCCGCCCGGAATCGCGGCGAGCCGCCGGGTGGGCGGCACCTGGTACGACCTCTTCGTCATGCATCAGGTCGTCTTCCCGCTGGTGCCGGGAACGCTCAACGTGTCGAAGGCGTCGCTCCGCTACAGCGTGCCGGTCGCGATGCAGTTCTTCAGCCAGGAGGAGCAGTTCACGCTGGAGAGCAATCCGGTGTCGCTCACCGTCATGCCGCTGCCGGAGGCGGGGAAACCGGCCGGCTTCAGCGGCGCCGTCGGCCGCGACGTGTCGATCTCGCGCACCGTGCGCCCCGCTGCGGGGCGCGCCGGCGAGGCACTGAACGTGGACGTCGCGGTGGCGGGTCGGGGAAATGTCGCGCTCTGGCCGGCGCCGGAGCTCACCTGGCCGTCCGGCGTGCGGGCATACGTCGACAAGGTGGACGACCAGCTCGCGACCACCGCCGGCATGCTCGGCGGGAGCAAGACGTTCCGGAATCTCGTCGTGGTCGACAGCGCGGGTGTGCTGGCCCTGCCGGCGCTTCGTTATCCCTACTTCGACCTCGATACCCGGAGCTATCGCATCGCGGCCTCTCCGGCGGCCACCGTCCCGATCGCACCGGCGCCCGAAGCGGCGACGGCGCGCGCCCTCCCGCCGCCGCTGCTGGCGCCGGGCGGCCCGCCGATCACGGAGCGCATCGCGCGCGGGGTGCCGGCGTGGCTCTGGGCTCTCCTCGCCGTGATCCCCCCGATTGCGGCGGCGGCCCTCGCGCTTCGCTCGCGACGGCGCGTGAGCCCGCCGGTGCGGAGAGCCGATCCGGCGGGCGCCGACCGCCGGCTGCACGCGGCGCTCCGTGCACTGGTGCCCGACGTCGACCGCTACTCGGGCCCCGCGCTGCTCAGGGCGCTCCGAGCGGCCGGGGTCGAGCCGGGACTTGCCGCGCGGGTGACGAAGGCGCGCGAGGCGTACCTGGCCGCCTGCTACGGGCCCGGCGGGCACGGGAGATCCGCCGTTGCCGAGGCGGCCCACGAGCTCGACTCGCTGACGGCTCAGCTGGGCGCCACGTCGCGCCGCGGGCCGCGTCGCGCCGCTGCAGCGCTCATCGCACTCCTGGCGCTCGCGCCCGCGCTCCGCGCGCAGACCAACCCCGAGCAGCTCTACCAGTCCGGATCGCTTCGCGCTGCCGCCGAGGGGTTCGCGCGACGGGCGCACGCGGAGCCGCTGGTCGCGGCGCACTGGTACGACCTCGGCGCCGCCGACTATCGGCTCGGCGCCGAGGGGCAGGCGACGGCGGCCTGGCTCCGCGCCGCCCGACTCACGCCCCGCCGGACGGCAGTGCGCCGCGCCCTCAAGCTCGTGCCCGCGCCCGACGATCAGTCGGAGCGCCGGGAGTGGGCGGCACCGGTCACGCCGTCTGAGCTCGGCCTGGTCGCGCTCGTCTGCTGGCTGGTCGGATGGGGATTCTACATCGCGCGGCGCGGCCGGCTCGGCGCCCGCGTGATCGCACCGCTCGCCGCCGCCGTCGTCTTCGGCGGGGCAGCTCTCGCCCTGCACCTCTGGTATGCGCGCCCCCTGGCGATCGTCGCGGAGGCGGGGCCGCTCCGCCTCTCGCCGCACGGGCGGGCCCCGGAGATCGCGCCGCTTCCGGTCGGTGCGGCGGTGCGCCCCCTCCGGGACATGGGTAGCTGGCGGCTGGTCCAGGCGCCGGACGGTCGCGAAGGATGGCTCCCCGCCGACGCGCTGGCCGCGGTGCGGGAGTAAATTTCCGCCTCATGTCCCGCCGCATCGCGATTCTTCCCGACGCCGTCGCCGATCAGATCGCGGCCGGCGAAGTCGTCGAGCGCCCCGCCTCCGTGGTGAAGGAGCTGGTGGAGAACGCCCTCGACGCCGGCGCCCGCCATGTGCGCATCGCCGTCGAGAATGGCGGCAAGACGCTGATCGAGGTGAGCGACGACGGCTCCGGCATGGGACGGGACGACGCCGTTCTCGCCGTGGACCGCCACGCGACCAGCAAGATCCGGAGCGCCGGCGATCTGGTGGGCGTCACCACCTTCGGATTCCGGGGCGAGGCGTTGCCGGCGATCGCGTCGGTCTCCCGGTTCGCGCTGGTCACGTCCGACGGCGAGACCGAGGCGACCCAGCTCACGATCACTGGCGGCCGGGTGGATCAGGTCGCCGCCTCAGCCCGCCAGCGCGGCACCACCGTCACCGTGCGCGCGCTCTTCTTCAATACCCCGGCCAGGCGAAAGTTCCTGCGCTCGGCGGCGAGCGAAACTCGCGCCATTCATGAGACGGTCTCCACGCTGGCGCTCGCTCATCCTGAAGCAGGGTTCGAGCTCGAAGTGGATGCCGCGAGCCGTCTGCATGTTCCGGCGGACCAGGACGCCGTCGAGCGCCTGGCCGCGATCTGGGGTCGCGACCTCGCCGGGACCCTCGTGCCGGTGCGGTACGGCGTGGGATCCTTTCGGGTCACCGGGTACGCCCAGCGTCCGGGCGATGCCCGGCCGACGGGCCGCCGCGCCCAGCTCTTCGTCAACGGGCGGCCGTTCAAGGATCCGTTCCTCGTACGCGCGGCGGAAGCGGGGTATCGCGCGGCGATCCATCCCGGCGACCGGCCCTCGCTCTTCCTCGACATCGCCGTCACGCCTTCCGACGTGGACGTGAATGTCCATCCCGCCAAGCTGGAGGTCCGCTTCCGCGAGCGCATCGCGGCCGAGCGTGCGGTGGAGGAAGCGGTGCGCGACGCGATCGGCGCGCTGGTCGCCGCGGCGCCCGTCGGCGACTGGCGGCCGATGCCGGCCTCACTGCCGCCCGGCACCTCGTGGAATCCTGCCGCCACGACGCTCGACCTGGGCGAGCTCCTCGACGCCGGGACCGATGCGGCCGTCGCGCGGGAGGAGCCGGCCTTCCGGGTGCCGCTGGTGCAGCTCTTCGATACGTACATCCTCTACGAGGCATCCGAGGGGATCGTGATCGTCGACCAGCACTCGGCACACGAGCGGGTGCTGTTCGAGCGCGTCATGGCCCAGCTGGGACGTGCCGATGCCGTCGGCCAGCGGATGCTCCTCCCGCTCACCCTCGAGCTCACGGACGAGGAGCTCGACGCGGTCGAGGCGCATCGGGAGGAGCTGGTGCGCGTCGGATTCGACGTCGACACCTTCGGCGGGCGCACCGTCGTTCTGCACACGGTGCCGGCGCCCCACCCGCGGTTCGATGCCGGCGCGTGCTTCCGCGAGATGGTCGCCGATCTCGCGCGCGGCCGCTTCGGTGGATGGGCCAATCGCCTGGAGCGCTTCGCGGCGACGTTCGCCTGCCGCGCCGCGGTGAAGGCGGGCGAGACGCTCTCGCAGGCGGAGATGCGTGAGCTCCTGCTGCAGCTCTTCGCCACCGACCTCCCGCCACACGACGTGCACGGCCGGTCCACCATCGTGCAGCTGCCGCGCGAGGAGCTGGAGCGTCGTTTTGGCCGGCGCTAGAACACCGGTCATCGTGGGACCGACCGGGATCGGGAAGACCGCCGTCGCGCTCGCGCTCGCGGCCCACTGGCCGCTCGAGGTCGTCTCGTCCGATTCCCGTCAGGTCTACCGGCGACTCGATATCGGCACTGCCAAGCCGACCGCGAAGGAGCGGCTGCGGGTGCCGCACCACGGGATCGACCTCATCGAGCCGGGCACGCGCTACAGCGCCGGTCGCTTTGCGCGAGAGGCCGTGGCGTGGCTCGACGACATCCGGCGCCGAGGCCGGATGCCGGTCGTCGTCGGCGGAACCGGCCTCTACGTGCGCGCCCTGGCGGAGGGTCTGTTCGCCGAGCCACCGGTCGATCCGGCGCGCCGCCGCGCGCTCGACGCCTACACGGCGCGCCTCGAGCCCATCGATCTGGTGCGCTGGGCGGGGCGCCTCGATCCGCGGTACCAGGGCGGGGGACGCCAGCGCGCCGCCCGCGTCATCGAGATCGCCCTGCTCACCGGCCACCCGCTCTCCTGGTGGCAGCGGTCGGCCCAGGCGCAGGGGGTGCTGGAGCCGTGGTACATTGTCCTCACCGCGCCGCGCCCGGTCCTCCAGGCGCGAATCCAGCGGCGGGCCGAGGAGATGGTGCGGCGCGGCCTGATCGAGGAGGCGGCGGCGGTGCTGTCGGAGGGGCACGCCCCGCATGCGCCCGGGCTCGACGGCGTCGGGATCCGGGAGGCCGTCGAGTACCTGCACGGCAAGCGCGGGCGCGACACCGTGGCGGAGGCGATCGCCATCAGCACCCGGCAGTACGCCAAACGGCAGGAAACCTGGTTCCGGCATCAGCTGGCCGGCGAGCGGATCACCCTCGACGCGACCCGCCCACCCGAGGCGCTTGCCGCCGAGATCGCTCAGGCATGGGAGAAGGCATGAAGATCGGCATCACCTGCTACCCGACCTACGGCGGATCCGGCGCCGTTGCCACCGAGCTCGGTCTCGAGCTCGCGCGGCGCGGGCACGAGATCCACTTCATCACGTATGCGAGCCCGTTCCGCCTGCGGGGCTACGTGGAGGGCGTCTACTTCCACGAGGTGGAGACGCGGATGGGCCGCTATCCGCTCTTCGACCACTTCCCCTACACGCTGGCGCTCGCCTCCAAGCAGCACGAGGTGGCCCTGCGGGAACGGCTGGACGTGCTGCACGTCCACTATGCCGTGCCGCACGCGACGACCGCCTACCTCGCGCGCGAGATGCTCGAGGGCCAGATCCCGCTCAAGGTCATCACCACGCTCCACGGCACCGACATCACGCTGGTTGGCCAGGAGTCGAGCTTCTACGCGATCACCAAGTTCTCGATCGAGCGCTCCGACGCCGTTACCGCCGTCTCGGAATTCTTGCGGGACGAGACGCATCGCGCCTTCGGCTGCGGCACCTGCGACATCCGCGCGATTCCGAACTTCGTGAACCTCAACGAGTACCGGCCGGCGGAGAACGGCCGCTGCGAGGGGCTTGCGCCGGACGACCACCGGATCCTGACCCACGTCTCCAACTTCCGCGAGGTAAAGCGGGTGAAGGACGTCGTCCGGGTCTTCGCCCGGGTCCGTCGGGCCATGCCCGCCACCCTCCTCATGGTCGGCGACGGTCCCGACCGGAGCGAAGCCGAGCACGAGGCGGCGGAGCTCGGGGTGAGTCACGACGTGCGCTTCCTCGGCCGGCTGGACACGGTGGCCAACCTGCTGCAGTCCACCGACCTCTTCCTCCTGCCGTCGCAGACCGAGTCGTTCGGACTCGCGGCCCTCGAGGCGATGGCCTGCGGGGCCCCGGTCGTCGCGACCCGGGCCGGCGGCCTTCCCGAGGTCGTGGATGACGGCGTGAACGGCATTCTCGAGCCGGTCGGCTCCGTCGAGGCGATGGGCCGTCGGGCCATCGAGCTGCTGCGCGATCCCGAGCGCTACGCCGCGGCCCGCCAGGCGGCGATCGCGCGCGCCCGGGAGTTCTCGGCCGACACCGTCGTTCCCATGTACGAGGCACTCTATCGCGAGGTGACGGGTTGAACGTCCATCTGGTGGCTGTGATTCTCGGCCTCGTCGAGGGCGCCACCGAGTTCATTCCCGTTTCCTCCACCGGTCACCTGATTCTCGTCGGCCACTGGCTCGGCTTCGAGGGCGCGCGGGCGAAGGCGTTCGAGATCTTCATCCAGCTGGGCGCCATCCTGGCGATCTTCTGGCTGTACCGGCGGATGATCGCGACGGTGCTGCGCGACGCGGCGCAGCCGGGCCCGGCCCGCAATCTGGTGCTCGGCCTCTTCGTCGCGTTCCTGCCGGTGGCGGTGATCGGACTGCTGCTCCACGACTGGATCAAGGCCTGGCTCTTCGATCCCCTGATCGTGGCGGTGGCGCTGGTCGTCGGCGGGGTGGCGATCCTCCTGATCGAGCGGTGGTCGCCGCGGACGACGACGGACGACGTCGAGCAGATTCCGCTCCGTACCGCGCTCGGGATCGGATTCGCCCAGGTGCTCTCGCTCATTCCCGGCACCTCCCGCGCCGGCGCGACGATCCTCGGCGGATACTGTCTCGGACTCTCGCGGAAGGCGGCGACCGAGTTCTCCTTCTTCCTGGCGATCCCGGTCATGCTCGCCGCAACGCTCTTCGACCTCGTCAAGAGCCGCCACGATCTGGTCCGAGCCGACGTCCCCGTCTTCGCGATCGGCTTCGTCGTGGCATTCGTGTCGGCCCTCGTCGTGGTGCGCGCCTTCCTGCGCTTTGTGTCGCACCACAGCTTCCGCCCGTTCGCCTGGTACCGCATCGCGTTCGGCATCATTCTGCTCGCCTTCTTCCTGGCTGCCCGCACCCGATGAGCGACCGCACGCTCTGGGTGGACCGCGTGCCGTCCACGCAGGACATGGTGCACGACCTCGGCGCCGACGGTGCCGTCGACGGGACCGCGGTAGTCGCCGTCGAGCAGACGGCGGGGCGGGGCTCCCGCGGCCGCACGTGGACATCGGCGAGGGGCGGTCTGTGGCTGAGCGTGCTGTCACGGCCATCCGGTCCGGCACCCGCCGAGGCGCTGAGCGTGCGTATTGCGCTCGCCGTGGCGGACGCACTCGAGGAGCTGGGCATCGCCGGCGTCCAGGTGAAGTGGCCCAACGACCTGCTGATCGAGGGGCGGAAGCTGGGCGGCATCCTCTGCGAGGCGCGCTGGAACGGAGACCGGCTCGCGTGGATCGCGATCGGCGTCGGGATCAACGTCGCCAACCGGCTGCCCGACGCGCTCGCCGGCTCGGCAGCCGCGGTGGCGGAATTCCGTGCGGAGCTTCGGCCGGGCGACCTCGCCGCTCCGGTGATCGACGCGGTGCGCAGCGCCGCCGCGGTCGCCGCGCCGCTCGATCCGGCGGAGCGGAGGCGGTTCGCCGCGCGTGACGCGCTGGCGGGACGGCTGCTGACCGCACCCGCAGCGGGCACCGCCGACGGTATCGAGTCCGACGGCGCGCTCCGGATCCGCCGCGCCGATGGCGAGCTGGATCTCGTTCGCGTGGGCCCTGCGGTGGCGGTCACCCTCTAGCCGGATCGCACGATGCTCCTTGCGCTCGATATCGGGAACACCGAGATCACTGCCGGCCTCTTCACCGGCGATGCGCTCTCCGCCCACTGGCGTCTCACCACGAATCCCGACCGCACGCCCGACGAGTGGGCCGCCGCGATCGGCGGATTCCTCATCCAGGCCGGACACTCCCCCAATGAAGTCCGCGCCTGCTGCCTGGCCTCGGTAGCGCCGGCTTCCACGAGCAGCGTCGCGGACGGGGTCGAGAAGGCAACAGGGGCGCGCGCGGTCGCGATCGACGCCCGCTCGCCGCTCCCGGTCAAGCTCGACGTCGAGGAGCCGCTGAGCGTCGGCGCCGACCGCATCGTCAACGTGCTGGCGGCCGCCGAGCTGTACCACGCGGATACCGTGGTGGTGGACTTCGGAACCGCGACAACCTTCGACTGCATCACGGCGGATGGACGGTTCATCGGCGGGGCGATCATGCCGGGCGTGCGCACCGCCGCCGAGCAGCTGACTCGCCGTGCCGCCAAGCTGCCGGCGACCGAGCTCCAGGCGCCTGCGCGAGTGATCGGCCGGCGCACCGAGGAGTGCATCCAGGCAGGCGTCATCTTCGGCACCGCCGACGCGGTGGACGGGATCGTCCGGCGGATCGTCGCCGAGTGGCCGGGGGCGGGGACGCCGCGCGTGATCGCGACCGGCGGGCTCGCGGTGCTCATCGCGCCGCACTGCACTACGATCGAAGGTCTCGAGCGCGACCTCACCCTCCAGGGCGTCCGCATCGCCGCCCGCCACCTCGGACTGCGCTGGTGACGCTGCCGGCCTCCGGCGCGCGCGGCGCCGGATACCGTCTCCTGGGTAGCCGGCTCGACTACGTGCTTCATCTGCGGCCGGCCGAGTGGCCCATCATGGCCGCGCACACGTCGCTGGGCTATCTCCTCGCCGTCGGCTTCGCCGGCGTCGCAGCGGGGCGATCCCTGGGCTCCGCCGCGACAGGTGTCGCGCTCTGGGTCGCCTGCCTCAACGGCGGCACCCTCGCCATCAACTCGGCCTTCGACCGTGACGAGGGGGACATCGCCTACCTCCGCCGTCCGCCGCCGCCACCCCGATTCCTCTTCGCGTTTGGACTCGGAATGATGCTGGCGGGCCTCGCCGGCGCCATGCGCATGCCGCGCGGCTTCCTCTTCGCGTACGCCGCGTGCTTCGTGATGTCCGTGGCGTACTCGGTTCCGCCGGTGCGCCTCAAGGCGGTGGCAGGCGCCGACTGGCTGATCAACATGGTGGGTTTCGGCACACTGACGCCGTACGCGGGCTGGGCCGCAACGGCGCGGCCGCTGGATCTTCCTCACGCACTGGTGCTGGCGGCCTTCTGTCCGCTCTTCGCCTCGCTCTACCCGCTGACCCAGATCTATCAGCTCGATGAGGACGCCCGTCGCGGTGACCGCACCCTCGCCGTGCGCCTGGGCGCGGAGCGCAGTCTCGACGTCGCGCTCGTTGCCGCGGCCGTCGCCTTCGGTCTTTTCGCCTGGGCCGGGGTGCGCTCGGGCTGGACGATGGCCGGCGACGGTCGCGTGCGATGGGCGGCGCTCGCGGTCGCTGCAGTCGTCTGGGGACTTGTGCTCGTTCCCTGGCGCCTCCATGCGGCGCGCTGCACGCCGGCCGAGCACCAGCGCGGCATGTACTGGGCGCTCGGCGCGTGGGCCGTCACCGATCTGGCGGTGGCCGCCTCCTGGGCCACCTAGTATTATTCCCCCTTCACATCTTCCGGAGACGGCATGCGCTCGGCGGTGGAACTTCCTGGCGAATACGATCTCACCGCAGTGCCCCGCGTGGTGCGCGGAGCGGTGATCCTCGGCGCGATCGAATCGATTGTCGTCGTGCTGATGTCGATCATCACCCGGCTCACCGGGGGCGCCCTCGAGGCGGCAGTCGGCGGCATCGTCCTCCTCGCCGGTCTCACCCTGGTGACGTCGCTTCCCGGGCTCTGGACCCGCGCGCGGACCATCGAGGGGATCGCCGGCGCGGCCGGGATCGGGCTCGCCGCGAGTGGCGTGTTCCTCCTGTTCGACGTCACGCTCCTGCAGCCGTTCGGCGTGTACACCAACCGCTGGCTCGCCATCGGGGGCGGGAGCAACTGGTGGTACCATCCGGTCTGGTGGATGGCCGGCACCTTCCTCCCGTGGATGGGTGCCCTGATCCTCGCGTCGCTCGCGGATCGCGGCCGGCGCCCCTCGATGGCCGGCGTCATGATCCCCGCCGTCATCGCGGCGGTTCTGCTCGCGGTGCTCGCCATCCTGGTTCATTTCCCCGGCGCACACTGGTCGCTCGGCACCTTCGGCGTGGCGTTCCTGCCCGGCGTGGCGCTCGCGGCGGCAGTGTCCTCGTTCCGGGCGTCGCGCGTGAGCTGATGCGCTGGGTCCGCCTCTTCTTCCGCGCATTCGGGTGGCTGCTCACGCCGTTCATGGCGTGGGCAGCTTCGTTTTTCGGATGCGTCGCGGGGGAGATCCTGGCGGC
>JBLMWC010000104.1:0-13577 GCA_050257015.1 Bacillota bacterium
CCGGCGCCTCGAGAATCGTGAGCGGCACGCCGACCAGGTTGTTGAGGTTCGCACGGGTCGCGTGCACCCGGTACCGCGTGCGGAGCGCGGCGGCGAGCATCTCCTTGGTGCTGGTCTTGCCATTCGTTCCCGTCACCGCGACCACCGGTCCGGTGATCTCGCGGCGGCGCGCGCGGGCCAGGTCACCCCAGGCCCGCAACGTGTCGGCCACCTCGATGAGGGCGAGCCCCTCCACGGGCGGAGTTCCCCGTCGCACGATCGCAGCCGCCGCGCCCCGGTCACGCGCCTCGGCGAGGTGGTCATGGGCATCGAACCGCTCGCCCTTGAGCGCCACGAACAGCGCTCCGGGCTCGAGGGTGCGGGTGTCGGTGGAGATCTGCGAGAAGCCGGCAGTGGCTTCCGCGGCCGCCGGGCCCAGGGCCCGGCGCACGAAGTCAGCGGACCACCGCATCAGCTGCGGAGCACGTCAGCGACGACGTCGCGCTCGTCGAACGGCACCTTCTCCGTTCCGATCACCTGATAGGTCTCGTGACCCTTCCCGGCGAGCAGGACGGTATCCCCGGGCGTGGCCTCCCCCAGCGCGCGCGCGATTGCCGCGCGGCGATCGGCCAGGCGGATGTGAGGCGCGCTCCCCATCCCGGCGACGATGTCGTCGATGATCGCCTCGGGGTCCTCGGTGCGCGGATTGTCGGAGCTCACCACGGCCAGGTCCGATCGCTCCGCGGCGACCTGGCCCATGATCGGCCGCTTGCCGCGATCGCGATCGCCGCCGCAGCCGAAGACGACGATCAGGCGGCCGGTCGTCAGCGGCCGGAGCGTCGCGAGCGCGCGCTCGAGTGCGTCGGGAGTGTGCGCGTAGTCCCGCAGGATGACGCAGGGCCGCTCGCCGATCCGCTCCATGCGGCCGGGCACCTGCGGCGCGGCCGCGAGCCGGGCGGCCACTTCGGGGAGCGGCCGGCCCAGCGCGAGCGCCGTCGCCGCGGCCGCCAGCGCATTCGACACGTTGAAGTCGCCGAGCAGCGGCAGGCGGATATCGGCGGCCCCCCATGGCGTCGTAAGGCGAAAGCTGCTGCCGCCAGCATCCAGCTCGAGCTCCGACGCGCGGACGTCCGCATCGGGAGCAGTACCGAAGGTGACGCGGCCCGCCCGCTCCGGCAGCGCTCGCCAGGCCTCGTCGTCACGGTTGACGATCTCGACGCCGCCAAGACCCAGGTAGGTGGAGAGGCGCAGCTTGGCGGTGAGATACGCCTCCATCGTGCCGTGATAGTCGAGGTGGTCCCGGGTGAGATTGGTGAAGACCGCCGCCGCGAAGGTGAGCCCGTCGAGCCGTCCCTGGTCGAGACTATGCGAGGAGGTCTCCATCGCGACGAAATCGGTGCCCCGGTCTCTCAGCGCCGCCAGCGTCGCCTGCAGATCGATCGCGCCCGGTGTCGTCAGCGACCCGGCCGTCGATGGAACCGCGGCGCCTGCGCCGTCGAACGCGCCCAGCGTCCCGATGCTTCCCGCCGTCCCGCGTTCGTTCAGCAGGTGGCGGACGAGCCCCGTCGTCGTCGTCTTGCCATTGGTGCCGGTGATCCCGATCAGCCGCAGTGAGCGGCCGGGATCGTCGTACCATGCCCGCGCGAGCGCGAGCGCCGCGGCCCGTCCGTCGCGAACCACCACCTCGGGAACCGGCAGCCCCTGCGGCGTCTCGACGACGATCGCGGCCGCACCGCGTGCCACCGCATCCCGTGCGAACCGGTGGCCGTCGGTCTGCGAGCCGCGGACGGCGATGTACACGTCGCCCGATCCCGCGAGGCGACTGTCGGTCGTGATGCCGGTGATGCGCGGCGCATCACCCGGCGCGGTGACAACGAGGTCCTCGCGCCGCAGGGCGGCGATGAGCTCCGGAAGCGAGAGTGTCATGCGGATAAGCTCAGCGATCGGCCCAGACGGTGACGGTGGTACCGGGTGACGCGGTGTCCCCGGCGGCAGGCGACGTATGTGACACGGTGCCGAACCCGTGAAGCAGCACGCTGTAGCCTCGGCGATGGAGCGTGGCGGCGGCCGTGCGGACGGTACTGCCCGTCACGTCGGGTATCGGGCCGGACGCCGGCCGCGGGTCCCGTGCACGATAGGGCCAGCTCACCGCCACCACCGGAGCCGGCTCGCTGCGCCGGGCCGGGACCGCCGGACGGGCCAGCTGCGCATCGGTGGTGTCGCGTCGGCCGGCAAACAGATTCTGGTTGATCACGCTGGTGCGGGAGGCGAGCGCCTCGTACAGAATCTGTCGCACCAGCGGCGCCGCGATCTGCCCGCCGTAGTAGCTCCCGTTGCCGGGCGCATCCACCTTCACGACGGCCACGAGCTGGGGGCGATCGGCCGGAAAGATCGCCGCGAACGACGCCCAGTACCGGTTGACGTAGCGCCCATTCTCCGTCTGGTGCGCAGTGCCGGTCTTCCCGACGAGACGGTAACTCTGGAGCTGCGCCTGCTCGCCGGTGCCGCCGCGGGCCACCGCCCCCGCGAGGAAGCGCCGGAGCCGCGCAGCCACTTCCGGCGTGATCACCTGGCGAACCGGCTCCGGCCGATGACGGTAGAGCACGGTGCCGTCGGGCGCCCGGATCTCGCGGACCAGCGCCGGGGTCATGAGCAGGCCATCGTTGGCGATCGCGCCGTATGCCGCCGCCAGCTGCACCGGCGTCACCTCGAGCTCGTAGCCCATCGCACGACTGCCCTTCATCAGATCGGGGCTGGACAGGCCGTTGGGCGGCGGGAGCTTGCCGCGCGACTCGACGGAGACTTCCACCCCGGTCGGCGTTCCGAACCCGAAGCGCCGGAGCATGTCGAACTGCTCGTCGGCGCTGATGCGCTGGGAGAACTTCGCCATCCCGATGTTGCTGGAGACTTCGATCGTCTCTGCGAGCGTCAGGGGATGATTCTCCGCGTGCGCATCCTTGATCTCCCGAGTCGTCATGCGTTTCCCGCGAATCGGCATCTCCCAGCGGCCGCCTTCCGGGTCGATCGTGTCGGTGCTGTCCACCCGACTCAGCGCGAGCAGTGCGGCCGCCGTGAAGAGCTTGGCCGTCGACCCCGGCTCGAACGGAGTCACCAGCGCGTTGCTGCTGATCGACCCGTCGGCCGTCCGGGAGGCGATCGCCAGAATCTCCCCGTTCCGGGGATCGAGAAAGACCGCATCGGCGCTCCGCGCCTTGAGCTCCACCAGCGCGTGATCGAGGGCGCGCTCCACGATCTCCTGGAGCCCGGCGTCGATCGTCAGGAACACATCGTTCCCCGACACCGGATCGCGGATCAGCCGCCGCGGGGAGACGATCGAACGGCCGCGCGGGTCTCGCAGATTCACCGCTTCACCCGGGATACCGCTCAGCAGCGAGTCCAGCGCCTTCTCGATGCCGGAGAGCCCCGAGTCCCCCGCAACGACGCCGATCGTGCCTCGCGCGAGGTCGGGCGCAGGATAGATGCGCTGCGGCACCGCCTCAAGATGAATCCCCTTCCGGCCCCGGAGCGCCTCGACCTGAGTAGCGGAGTAGGGGCCGTAGAAGGAGATCCACCGATCACCGCCGCGCAACTGCCGCTCGAGCGCCGCCGGCGAGCGGTTGAGCCGGTCGAGCGATCGGCTGACCAGCACGGCGACCTCGTGCGGGTCCTCCACCTCGTTCGGCGCGATACCCACGTGATACGATTCGCGGGTGTCCGCGAGCCGCGCGCCGGTGCGGTCGGCGATGACACCTCGCGCCGCCGGCAGCTGCACTCGCCGGGTGCGCTGCTCGGCCGCCTCCCGCGCGTAGCGTTCGCGATTGACGAGCTGGAGCTGGGCGCTTCGCGCCAGCACCGCGAGCACTCCCAGCGCCATGACCCCCTGCACGAACCCGATCCGCGCCGTGGGCTTGGCCATCAGCGGCGCGGATTCCCCGCCGGCGTGAGATCCACCACCGCCTCCTCGGCGTCGGTCGGCACGTGGAGCCCGAGCGACTCGGCCTTCGGCAGCAGCACGCGCCGGCTCGACGCTTCGCTGATCTGCCGCTCGAGGTCGGCCCGCACGCCGTCCAGCGTGCGGTGTCGGTCACGGAGATCCCCGAGCTGCTTGGCGACGGCGAACGCCTTCAGCTGCCGCGTCTCCACGACGACGGCCACGGCGAGGAAGAGGGCCAGCCAGAGCATGACCCAGTGGCGACCCTTAAGGGTGATCATGAACCCGGAAGACTCGCAGTTTGGCGCTCCGCGCGCGCGGGTTGTCGGCTGACTCCGAGGCGGTGGGGACGATCGCCTTCCGCGGCTCGGCTTTCCCGTATGACCGGGGCGAGCAGGTGCAAACCGGCTGGCGCGGCGGGCAGACGCAGACACCCTCCCAGGCCCGGAAAGACTGCTTCACCAGCCGGTCCTCTCCCGAGTGATAGCTGATGACCGCGAGACGCCCCCCTGGCACGAGCGCGTCACGGAACGCGGGAAGTGCCGTCTCGAGCCCGCTCAGCTCTTCGTTCACCGCGATGCGAATCGCCTGGAACAGACGGGCGAAGTCTCCCGGACCGGTCGCCGGCCCCAGCGCTCCGCGAATGGCATTGACGAGATCATCGCTGGTTCTGAACGGCTGCGTGGCCCGCCGGCGCACCACTTCGTGGGCCAGCCGGCGCGCGCGGCGCTCGTCGCCATAGTCCGCGAAGATGCGGGTCAGCTCCGCCTCGTCCGACTGGGCCAGCAAGTCGGCTGCCGACGTATCGCCGGCACCCATCCGCATGTCCAGTGGCGCGCCCGGCCGGAAAGTGAATCCGCGCGATTCATCGTCGAGCTGCCGGGAAGAGACGCCAAGGTCGAGGAGGATGAAATCGGGTTCGAACCGTGCCACCGCATCGAGCGCCTCGGGCGCCGCGTAGGGCGACTCAAGATAGCGCATGTGCGCGTCGCCGAGGCGAGCCCGGGCGCGCACGAGCGCCGACGGATCCCGGTCGATGCCCAGCACGTCGGCGCCCTCGCCCACCAGGGCGGCCGCGTGGCCGCCATCGCCGAGTGTGGCGTCCACCGCCCGGCGTGCGCCCCCGGCGGCCGCGAGCACCTCACGCAGCAGCACCGGAAGGTGGTAGGCCGCCGTGGACTCTGACATTCTGGGTCCGGAAAGGGTGGAAACGCAACACCCCGTCCGACGTCGGACGGGGTGCGGCGATCAGGGCAAACGGGGCTGACGGGGCTCGAACCCGCGACCTCCGCAGTGACAGTGCGGCACTCTAACCAAGCTGAGCTACAGCCCCCGGCTACGGCGCGCTCAATATAGACACGCCGCAGTCACGGAGGAAGTCCTCAGCGGCAGTACGCCTTGAGCAGCGACGCCGTGTGCGGCTTGTACTTCTCGATCACGCCGAGCTGCTGCGCCGCTTCGGCGGGCTTGGCCGGCTTGGCCAGATTGAACGCCGCCTCGGCCTCCTTGAGGAGCGAATCCTCCTGACGGGCCAGGTCGCAGGACTTCTGCGCCATCGCCTGCGTGTCGAGTGCCGGCACTTGGAAGAAGGTCGCGAGGCCGAGGAGGTAGTTGGCCGTCGGGATGAAGGGCGCCGTCGGAGCCGCCTTCACCGCCTGCCGCAGCAGGTCGGCCGCCCCCTTGTAGTCCGGGGGCGTGGCCTGCAGCATCGGCACGGCGGCATTGGTGAGCAGTCCCGCCGCCTTGGTGCGCAGGTCGGCCGAGTCGGGCGACGATGAGGCCCGCCTCAGCGCAAAATCGATGTATGGCTGCGCGTCCTTGAGCCGCTTGGCCGTGATCAGCGCCTGCGCCGCGGCGAGTGACGGCATCACGTTGTTACTGTCGACCGCCATCAGCCGGCGGGTGACCGACAGGCTGCTGTCCACCTGCCCCGAGTACGAATACGCCTTGTTCAGGTTCTGAAGCAGCGTGATGTTCGTCGGATACCGCCGCGAGGCCTTCTGGGCCCACAGCACGTACGTCGCGGTATCGGCGCTCGTCGCCTTCGGCAGCGTGTCCGACAGGCGCTGCTCCGCCGCCGCCGCGATCTTCGCGAAGAAGAGCGTGTCGGCACGGGTCGAATCGGTCTCGTACGCCTTGGCCAGGACCTCGACCGCGCACTTGTAGTTGCTGGCGAAGAGGCAGGCGTTGCTCTTCAGGTCGTAGAGATCCCAGTTGAACGGATCGAGCTTGAGCCCCTCGTCCGCCACCTGGATCGCGGCGTCGGTGTTGCCCGAGCTCAGGAAATACCGGAACGCGCTCTGCCGCAGCTCCTGATCGGTCGGCGCCGCGCGCAGGATCTGCTGAAGCGTCGCGACCGCTTTCGCGGTGTCTCCGCGCTGCTGGTACGACTGGGCGAGCGAGCGGAGCGCGACGACACTCAGCGAGTCACCCGCGACCGCCGATTCCAGGTGCTGGATCTTCTCGCCCTGCGCGTGGTTCGAATCGGCGATCAGCGCGAGGCAGTAGTGTGCCAGGCCGTTGGTCGGCAGAACCTTGAGTGCCTTGTTGGCGGACTCGCTGGCTTTCGACTTGTTGGTCACGCGCTGATCCATGCAGGCGCGGGCATCCGCCAGCGAACGAAGCGCCGGCTGCAGCGCCTCCGCCGCCTTCTCGCCCAGCTCCTCCAGCGGCTGCGCGCCGGGCTGCGTCAGCCGGACGGTATTGCCGGCGTCATCATTGGTGCCGGTGAGGCGCGCCACCATCATGCGGGTGCCGTCCGGTGCCTTCGACAGCGTCGACGTCACGACCACGCGGGTGCCGGGAAGCTGCTTGGCGAGAGTACGGGCGAGCACCGCACTCAGAATCGCGTCCTTCGGGTAGCCGAACTGGACCAGCGCCGTGTTCATGATGGTGTCGGGAACCACCGAATAGTCGGACCCGGCCACCTTGTCCATCCGCTTCCGCATCACATCGCCGAGGTGCACGGCCGTCGCGGAGTCAGCGGTCGCAAATACGTACGGATTCGACACGAGGATCTTGGTGCGAGCGCTCAGCGCCGATGTCGAGATGCGACCGCCCCGGGGAATCTGGGCTGCGACTGGGCCGGCCACGGCGAGTCCGAGAGTGGCGAGGGTGATAAAACGCGGAACAGACATTCCAGGTCCTCCGAACGGGATCGGCCAGCCATCAGGTGCGCGCGTGAGCGCGACGATGCGATTCAGTGATGGGCGAAGAGGGATTCGAACCCCCGACATCCTGCTTGTAAGGCAGGCGCTCTGAACCAGCTGAGCTATTCGCCCGGTTGCCAGCTGCGCGCCTGCACGAAGCCTAGGCCTCGTGCATGGAGTGTGCCGTGCTGCGGGTCACCAGAGCTACAGCGCAATGCCGAGTGGCAGGAGGACGCAGTAGCCCAGCACGAGCAGCACAGCGGCCGGCGTCGCGTGGCCGGCGTCCAGAATTGTGTAACCGGCGACCAGCGAGAGGACGGCCGCTGCGAGAAGCAGAAGATTGCGGCGCGCCAGGAGCGGCCGTCGCGTCGGCGCGGAAACCCGGGGTGCGGACATAGCGGTGGAGGCTACTACGGTGACTCAGCCCGGTCAAGCTCGGGCGGAGCTGTCTCGTCATCAGGCGGGAGGGTCCATCCCTCGTCCAGCGCGGCCCGTCGCGGGCGGTCGGCCCTGCGCCGGACGCTGCCCAGCGCGATCACGAGCGTCGCGATGACGGCCCACAGGCCGCCCGCAGCCATCCAGGAGACTAACCCGTAGCGCCGGCGGATGGTTCCCGCCCAATCCTGATCGAACTGGCCGAGGTTGAGCCCCGTGGTCTCACGCACGGCGTCGGCAAACTCGACGCCCCGCCGGAGCCGGTCGAGCAGCGGTGTCAGGGTGTGCCCCGGGTTCCGCTCGGCGAGCCGGGCCACGGCGGACATGGCGAGGGCGTAGGCCGGCCCCGCCGACGCGATTCCGCCGCGGAGCGCGCCGTTGAGATCGTCGAGCTCCGGCACGCCCCGCGCGACCGACAGGTTGAGCGAGAGGGCGGCGAGCCGGTCCCATTCACCGGCGGCGAACGCCGCATACCCCTCGTCGAACCATCGGGGGATCCGGGCCCGCACGGCATCGTGCAGCACGATGTGCGCGAGCTCGTGCCGGAGCGTCGTGGTCAGGTCGCCCTGATCGGCCCGGATGAGGATCGTGCGGGAGCCGGGCAACGCCAGGCCGGCCCCCCACGACGGCGCGCGCCCGCCGGTGAGGCGATCGTAGCGGGCCTGATCGGGGACGAGGATCAGCCTGATGGGTCCGGCAGCGCGACGCCCGAGCCCCGGCCAGTCCGATTCATGATCCGCGATATCGGCGAGTGAGGCCGCCATGCCGACCTGCGGAGCCCAGGCGACGGCCACGACCTGGCCGACCTGGACCGCCCGGGGCGGCGCCTGGAAGAGAAGGAGTGCGAGCGCTACGAGAACTGACTGCGCGGGATCTCTCCCCCGGCGGCTGCCAGCGCGAGCAGCTCGCCGCACCGCCGGGCCCACGGGTTGAACCTGTTCGCCTTCTGGCCGGCGGTCCACGCTTCGACGGCACCCGGCCGGTCACCCGCCAGCCATTGCGTCCGGCCCAGCTGGAAATATGCCTCGATCAGGTTCGGACCGAGCGCAAGCGTCTTGCGGAAGAAGGTCTGCGCGTCCTCGAACATCTCGCGCTCGACGTACACGAGGCCCAGATAATAGTGCGCGTACAACGTCGCCTTGCGATCGTTGTTCAGCCGGATCGCCCGCGAGAGATGCTCGATCGCCTCGCCGAAGATGCGCTTCTTGAGGCAGATGTAGCCGACGTTGATGCGGGCCAGCGCGTTGGTCGGCTCGTTCATCAGCACCTTCGAGAAGGTCGCGAGGGCGTCGTCGTAGTCCTCGTGAAGCATCTGCGCCCAGCCGAGGAGCGACTGCGCCTCCACCGCTCCCGGCGAGAGCTCGAGCGCGCGGGTCAGCGCCTGAATCGCGCCGGCGTGGTCGCCGAGCGAGATCAGGCTCCAGCCCTTCTCGATGAAGGTGGACGCGCCGATATGGTCCTCGTGAACCGAAGGCCGGGCGCCGCTGAACTCCGGAGCGGCCGCCGCCAGCGGGGCGCCCTGCTTGTACCGGTCCACCAGCGCCCGGATATCCTCCTTGAGCTGAGTGAGCTCGGTCAGCGTACCATCGACCTTCTTGAAGAAAGCGATGATCTCGCGCTTGACGGCTTCGCGCTGCTCCGGCGCGACCGCGGCCTCGAGCCGGGTGGAGATCGCCTCGTACTCGGCACGAAGGGAAGCGCCGGGAAGTGCGTCCTCGGCCATCAGACCGCCGCCTGAAGTGCCTGCCGCTCAGTGGAGCTGAGCAGCCGCAGCGCATTGAGCAGCACGACGGCGCGCTCGCCGTCGGTGATGATGCCCGCGATGTAGGTCGCAGCCAGCCCTCGGACGATCGGCGGCGGTGCCGCGATCGTGGTGCTGTCCACCCGCATCACCTCGCGTACCTGATCGACCAGCATGCCTACGCGCTGGCCATCGAGGTTGAGGACCATGAGGCGCGTCTCCTCGCCGATGCTCGCATCGAGCTCGAGCCGCTTTCGGAGGTCCACCACCGGGATCGCGCCTCCGCCGTAGCGCACCACCCCTTCGAGGAAATCCGGCGCCTTCGGCAGCGCAGCAGGCTTCTCGTACCGGAGGATGCGCTCGACCTGGGAGATGTCGAGTGCGAATTCCTGCGGCCCCACGCGGAAGGTGACTACCTGGATGTCGTCGGCACTGTTCATGAATCGCTTCCCGTCCCGGCCAGGCGCGCACCGAGTGCAGTGAGATCGAGGAGAGGCACCAGTCCCTCCGGCCGTCGCACGACGGCGCGGGCCCATGGCATCGATGACGTGGACGGCAAGGGCAGCGCCGTCTCGCGGACCACCACGTCGGCTTCATCCACCTCGAGGCAGATCCGGATGCCGCCGACCGACACAACGACACCGGTCTCCCCCTGCGCCGCGGGGCACGCACCTCCCGCAAGGAGGGCGCCGAGATGAATCACCGGCATCGTCTCGCCCCGGACGCTCGCGATCCCGCGCATCGCAGGCTCGGGCGAGGGGACCGGGTGGGGGCGCCCGAAGTCGGCCACGGCGAGGAGTTGCTCGACCGGCAATCCGACCCAGCGGCCGGAGGCCCGCACCAGGAGGAAGCCCGCCGGCTGCGTCATCGCACCGCCAGCGCCGCGAGCACCGCGTTCACCCGCTCGGCCACCGCGCCGACCGCAACGACCTCGTCGGCCCCGCCCGCCTGTGCCGCCGCGTTCGGCATGCCGAAGATCGTGGCGCTCGCCCGATCCTGCGCGATCCCGTGACCGCCGGCATCATGGAGCGCGCGAAGTCCGTCCGCGCCGTCCCGGCCGAGCCCGGTCAGCACGACGCCGACCGAACGGTCGCCGAACACTGCCGCAACCGACCGAAAGAGGGGATCCGCCGCAGGGCGCACTCCCCACAGCGTCGGTCCCTGATCCAGCACGAGGCGCACACCGTCGGCCGTCTCGGCGACGGTCATGTGGAAGTCGCCCGGGGCGACGTAGGCGGTATCGGCGAGCAGCGGCGTGCCGTGCTCCGCCTCGACGACGGTCAGCCGGCTCTGCGCATCGAGGCGCTCCGCGAGACTCCGCGTGAACCGTGGCGGCATGTGCTGCACGATGACCACCGCCGCCCCCGTCCCCCGCGCAAGGCGCGGGACTACCTCGGCCAGCGCGCGCGGGCCGCCGGTCGAGGCGGCGATCGCCACGCAGTACAGCGCCCGGCCCGGCAGCGCCGTCAGCCGATCGTGCGCATGCTCACCGCGACTTGGGCGCGCCAGCACCGGGAGGCGGTGGATGTCGGCCTCGCGCGCGGCCCGAAGCGCCGCCAGAACGCGGTCGGCCAGTCGCCGGGTTCCCGCCGGGCTCCGGTCTTCGTCCTTGGCGACGAGATCCACCGCACCCAGCTCGAGAGCCCGGATCGCCCCCGCGGTGCCCGGCCCCGCGTAGGCGCTCACCACCACGATCGGCCGCGGCGCTTCCGACATGATGTACCCGATCGCGCCCAGGCCGTCGAGCTCCGGCATCTCCAGATCCATCAGTACGAGATCGGGCTGCTGCCGATGGACCTTCTGCACGGCGTCCATGCCGTTGCGGGCGGTGCCGATCACCGTGAACTCGGTCGACCCGGTGACCGCGTCCGACAGCAGCCGTCGGAAGAACGGGCTGTCGTCCACGATGAGAACCGAGTGCGGATCAGAGTTCCTGCGTACCATGGGCCACCGATGAGACCTGTATGCGCCCATCGCGTACGAACAGCCGAACGGTGCGGCCGAAGTCGCCACCGACGGCCTCGCCGACGAGCGGCAGGCCGTTCAGGTTCAGCGCCTGCCGGGTGGCGACGATGTTCCGCTCGCCCATCTGGATGGCGCCGGCCGGAGCCAGGCTGGCGAACATGCTCGCCCCGCCGGCGATCCGGGCGACGATACGCCGGGGACTGGCGCCGCGTGCCGTCATCAGCTCGACCAGCCGCGGGACGGCGGTCTGGGGAAACTTGGCGACATTGTCGGTGTCGCGGCTGAGCGCGGGCGAGGGCAGGAGAATGTGCGCCAGCCCTCCCACTCTGACGGCCGCGTCGTGAAGCATGATGGCCACGCAGCTTCCGAGCCCGACGGTGACGAGCACATCGTCGGTATCCCCGACGTTGAGGTCCGCCACGCGCACTACGATCTCGCTCATGGGTCCCGCCGGTAGATGCGTTCGCGGGCATCCACCAGCTGCAGCTGATTCCGCGCCGGACCGAGCAGCGTCTCCACCTTGCCGAGCACGAGCACGCCCCCGGGTGCGAGGCCCGACGCAAACGTCATGAAGAGTCGCTCCTGCACGGCACGATCGAAGTAGATGACCACGTTGCGGCAGAGGATCAGGTCGTAGCTCGGCCGCAGCGGGGGCGCAGACCCGAGGTCGAGTCGGCTGATCGAGACGCGGTCCCGGATCTCGCGGGTCACGCAGAACTCTGCTCCGTCCGGCGTCAGGTAGCGCTCGGCGAGCGGCGCAGGGAGCTCCGCGATCGCGTCGGCGCGGTAGCGCGCGCGGGCCGCGCGCTCGAGGCTCTGCCGGTCGATATCGGTGGCGTCCACGTGGAGGCGCTCGAGCCACTCGGGTCGACCCGCGTGCCGGGCGCACTCCGCGACGAGCATCGCGACGGTGTACGGCTCCTCCCCCGACGCGCACCCGGCGCTCCACGCCGCGAGCCGGCCGTTCCGGTCGGCACAGAGTCTGGGCAGCACCGAGGTCCGCAGCGTGTCCCAGGTCTCCGGGTTCCGATAGAACCGGGTGACGTTGATCGTGAGCGTATCGCGAAGCCGCTCCGCTTCGGCCGGGACGCGCCCGAGGAACGCCAGATATTCGCTCAGCGTGTGGACTCCGCAGGCGCGCATCCGCACGCCGATTCGGCGCCGGAGGCACTTTTCCTTGTAGGTGTCTCCGACCAGGCCGGCAGCCTCGACGATCTGGCGCGCGACGGCGACGGCTCCGGAATCGTCCATGGTCGTCATGAGGCGGCGTCCAGCATGTCGAGGTTGGCGCGGGCGAGCTGGTGCGCCGGATTCAGCTCGGTGGCCCGGGCCCAGCTCTCTCGCGCCTTCAGCCGGTCCCGGCGCTTGAAGGCGATGTTCCCGAGCTTGAAGTAGAGATCGTCGCCGAGATCGGGCGCGAGCCGGGCCGCGCGCTCGTACGCCTCCAGCGCCTCGTCGTAACGACCGCTGCGGTAGAACAGATCGGCAAGGTTCTTCGAGACTTGTGGAAGCGATGCGTCGTCGGCGAGGGCCGATCGCAGCAGGGTCTCGGCGCCGGCGATATCGCCACTCGCCTCGAGCAGGACCGCGAGATTGTTCCGGAGGACCGGGTCGGCCGGATGCGCCGCCACTCCGGCACGCGCCGTTTCGATGGCGGCGTCATTGTCGCCCTCGCCGCCCGACGCAAGCGTGGCAGCCCAGTACCAGAGCGCGGGCAGCGGCCGATCACCCAGGGCCTCCCGGGCGCGGGCGAGGCGCTCGCGCGCGGCCGGGAAGTCGCCCCGCTTCAGCGCCGCGACGCTCCAGCCGATCATGATCCGGGCGTCGTCCCGCGCGCGGCCGGCGGCCTCGCCGTACGCCGCCTCCGCCTCGTCCAGCCGTCCCAGCTGCTCCAGCGTAAAGGCGAGATTGTGCAGTGCGGCCGGCCGCGGTCCGCCGCGTTCCACCGCCAGCCGGAAGGCCTCCACCGCCTCCTCCCACCGAGACTGCCGCAGCGCAATGAGCCCGATGTAGAACGGCGCGGTTCCTTCCGACGGCCGGAGGTCGGCGACCCGGCGGAATTCACGGAGCGCCTCGTCGAGCATCGCCGCTTTGTAGAACGCGATGCCGAGGTTGCGATGCTCCTCGATGCGGCTGTCGTTCACCTTGGGTGTCGCCGCCGTGACCGAGGAGCCGGTGCGGTGCGCAAAGCCGGCCGTAATGAGGCCGTAGAGCGCCTTCCCCACCTCGAACTCCACCAGGCCACTGTCCTCCACGACCTGCTGCACGTCCCGCGTTCCGTCCAGCAGCGGGAAGATCCGCTGCTGCCCGGCCGAAAGCGTCACTGCGGCGGCCTCGACGTGCGAATGGTCGATCGTGAAGATCAGATCGAACGATG
>JBLMWC010000105.1:0-30240 GCA_050257015.1 Bacillota bacterium
CCGAGCGTCGGGAGCATGCCGGCTCCCTGCTGGCCGAGCTGCCCCTGCTGGCGAGCCAGCTCGCCCATGCGCTCGATCGCCTCGGCCATGCCGCTCCCCGACTGGGCGCCCGAGACATCGCTGCGCGCGCGCACGAGCTCATAGCTCGCCGCGTTGAGGGCGTCCACCGCGTCGCCGGCGCGCTCGCCGGCCTCGCGTCCATTCGGCGCAGCCGACGACACCGCTTCCCGCGCCCGCTCCATCTGCTGCTGCGCAACCGACAGGGCGGCGCCGATTTGCGGCGAGACCAGCGCGTTGCGCCCGCCGGCACGCCGCAGCTGCTCCAGCAGCTTCTGCACGCCCTCCTCCAGCGCTCCCTGCTCCCCGCGAGTGGCGGCCAGGCTGGTGCCCTGCTGGAACTGCTGCTGCACGGTCAGCTCGCGCTCGGCCAGTCTCGTCGTCTCGGCGAGCGCCTGGTCGAGCGCGTCGGCGACTTCCTGCCGCCACTCCGACTGCATTGCCTTCTTCTCCTGCTCGATCTGGTCGCCCAGCGGCTGGAGCGAGGCCGACGCCTTCCGGCCCTGCTGCTCCGCGCGAGACCGCTCGCCGGCGGCGGCCGACCGCTGGGCGCCCTGCATCTGACGGGCGGCCTCCCTGGCCGCCTCCGCCCTCTCGTTCATCCGGCCGCTGCGCGCCGAGTCGTCGACCTGCTCCGACGCCTGCTTGAGGCCGGAAGCCAGGGAATCGGCCCGGGCGGCGAGGTCGCGTTCCTCGGCCGCGGACCGTGCGGAATCGGCGCGTCGGACCTGCTCGTTCCACCGCTGCTGCTCGGCCGCGAGATCCTTTGCCTCCTGCGCGAGGTTGGCGAGGTCACCCTCGAGTGCGGCACGCTTGAACAGCTCGCGGCTCCGCTCGATCGCCTCCTTCAGCTGCTTCTGTGAGTCGCCGAGATCCTTGAGCGCCTGCTGGGCCCGCTCCGCATCGAGCTCCTTGAGCGCCTGCTGCAGCTCCGCCAGCCGCTCGCGCAGCTCCGGGGTCAGGGCGCGGTCCAGCTGCTGCCGGATCTCATCGAGGTGCTTCTGCCACTCCGGGTCGTTGAGCCCCGCCTGCCTGGCACTCTCCTGCAGCTGCTCGATCGATCGCTTCAGCGCCTCGGCGTCGCGCACCAGCTGCTCCTGCGACTGCGCCACCGCCTCGGCCTTCTTCGACTGCTCGTACTGAAGACTGTTGGTGCCGGCGGGCTGAGTCGCATTGTTCGAGCGCGGCTGTTCGGCAGCCAGGTCCTCCGCCTGCCGCTCGAGCCGCGAACTCCGCTCCGCGATGGAGTCGAGCCGGCCGGCAATCGAGTTGCTCGCCTCGCGCTGGGCGGCGCGCATCTCGGTCGCCGTCGGTACCCGGATCACGAACTCGCGGGAGCGGCCAACCTGCGCCGCCGGCGCATTGTCGGCCGCGAGGGCGCGGTAGCGAAGCGAATCGCCGGGCAAGAGACCGCGCCGGTCGAGAGCCAGGGTGTATGAGAGGATCGCCCGATCCGGTCGGCCGGCGGGAAGCGGAATCGTCTCGCGCACGAGCGAATCCCCGATCCCGAGCCGGCTGACGCGCCGGCTCTCCAGTACGACGGTCGCGAGGCCATGGTCGTCGCGAACATCGACCACGAGCGGCACCCGGAGATCGAGCGGAGCTACGGTGTCCGCTCCCGGCACCGGGATTTCGACGTGGGGCGCGCTGTCCGGCAGGACGCGGATGGGGATCCGAACGGTGTCACCGCCCATCGGCGCGCCGGCGGCGGTGACCAGCGCCAGCGTATACGCGGCGCTCGACGCGGGGACCATGCTGCCGTCGAACGCCATGCCGCTGACCCGGAGCTGATGCACCCGCCCCGCTGCGCTCCACGCCGCCGAGCGGAGTGGCGCGGTGGCCTGGCCACGAGTGTCGAGCCGCGTGCCGGCAGGGACGATGATCGTGTCGCCGCCGACCGGGAGCGGCTCGTCATCGAGATGGAGATATGCGGGATAGTGGGCCGTAACGGACAGCGCACCGAGGAAGACCGGCAGCCGCACGCGGACGAGCACGGTGTCGGACGAGCGCGAGCCGCTCGTGAGCCGAGCGTAGAGGTCGCTCGTGAGCGGCCCTGTCACACGCACGGCGTGGCCCGCCGAGTCGAGCGACACCGCCTGCGGCCGCCACGCCTCGCCGGGAGCCCGGAGCCAGAGCGTCGCCTGCCGGCGACCGAGTGCGTCGAGCGCCAGCGTCACCGAATCGCCGCGGTCGACGGCTGTCGCCGAGGGGCGGATGCGCACCGGCGCGGTCGTCTCTTCCCACGCGCGCCGTGGGTGCCAGAGCGCCGCGGCGGTGCCGCCCACCGGTCCCGCGGTTCCCACCGCCGTGAACCCGGCGACGGCGCAGAGCGCACCCGCAACGGCGCGGCGCCGGACCGGCGCCGCCAGCGGAGCAATCGCCTCGTGGCCGCGACGAACCACGGCATCGGCTTGCGCGCGATCGGCGGATTCGAGAAGCGAAGCACTTCCGCCGGCTGCCGGTGCGTCGAGGAGCGACGTCAGCGCCCCGGAGCGCCAGAATCCGGCAGACTCGAGCCCCCCGGCTACACGGCGGATCGCGAGCGTCCGTTCACCGCGCCATGCCGCCCACCCGACGAGCCCGGCCGCCATGAACGCCAGCGCCCACGCCGCGAGCACCCAGTATGGCGCGTCCACCCAGCGCAACCTGGCCGCCCACGCCGCTGCGCCGAGGAGCACACCCATGCCGCCGAGCGCCAGCGCCGCCCAGCCGACCCGGCTGAGCGCGGCCAGCGGCGCGATCAGCCGCTCCAGCGCCTCTCGCGTGAATTTCATCCGCCGAAGCCCACGGCGTAGGCGTAGAGATTCACGCCCATGCGAAGGGCGGCCTCGTGCTTCTCGGGCGGGTCGTGGTGCACGTCCGGGTCCTCCCAGCCGTCGCCCAGGTCCGACTGGTAGGAGTAGTAGACCACCAGGCGGCCGTCGAGAAAGATCCCGAAGCCCTGCGCCGGCTTGCCGTCGTGCTCGTGGATCTTGGGAATTCCCCGCGGGAAGTCGTAGACCAGGTGGTAGATCGGATGGCTGAGCGGAACCTCGACGAGAGGTCGGCCCGGAAAGAGCCGCGCCAGCTCCCCGCGGATCGAGGCGTCCATTCCGTAGTTGTCGTCCACATGGAGAAATCCGCCCTGCTCGAGATAGCGCCGGAGGGTGCGGAGATCGGCGTCGCTCCAGTGGACGTTGCCGTGCCCCGTCATGTAGATGTACGGAACATTCCAGAGATCGTCGCCCCCGAGCGTGACGACCTTTTCCTCGGCAGCGACGCGGATCGGCGTGCGGGACCGGATCGCTTCCAGCAGGTTCGGGAGACTCGACGGGTTGGCGTACCAGTCGCCGCCGCCGTCATAGTGGAGACGACCGACCGTCATGACCGGGGCGGAGCCCTGCGCCGCAAGCGCGGCAGGCGCTGCGCATGCCGCCAGAGCCAGCAACACCTTCGATCGACCCCGCCACCTGCGCATCACGGCATCTCCATTACCCGCCGGTAGGCTTCGTTCCGCGGTATTCCGAGGGCGCTGATCAGCCGCTCCACCACATCGCGACGCGACATCCCGTCGGCCAGCCATTCCGAAGCCAGCTCCGCCGCCTCGGCACTGCGATCGGGAGGCCCCGCGACTTCGCCGGTGCCTTCCAGCACTACGGTGATCTCCCCCCGAGGTTCCCGCTCCGAAAAGTACTCCGCCAGCTCGCTCAGCGTGCCGCTTCGGAGCTCTTCATGCAGCTTCGTCAGCTCGCGCGCGACGAATCCCTTCCGTCCGGCACCCGCGAGCCCCGCCAGGTCGTGCAGCAGGCTGACCAGCCGGCTCGGCGCCTCGAAGATGACGACCGGCCACTCCTCCGTGGCCGCTCGCGCGAGGAGACGGGTCCGCTCCGCTCCCTTCCGGGGAACGAACCCGAGGAAGAGGTACCGATCGCCGGAGAAGCCGCACACCGAGAGGGCCGTCGCGACCGCGGAGACGCCGGGAATGGGGACGACCGCGCCGCCGCGGGCTCGCACCGCGGCGACGAGATCGGCGCCCGGATCGCTGACGACGGGGGTGCCGGCGTCGGACACGAGCGCCACGTCCCGTCCGTCCTCCAGGATCGCGAGGATGACGTCCAGGCGGCGGCGGTCGGAGTGCTCGTGGAAGCTGAGAAGACGCGGGCTCGCGCCAAGGTGAGTGAGGAGCCCGCGGGTGCGTCGCGTGTCTTCAGCGGCCACAACGGACGTGCCGCGGAGAATCTCCGCGGCACGGGGGGTCAGGTCGCCGAGGTTCCCGAGGGGCGTGGCGACGACGTAGAGCGTCCCGGTGGGCACTTACCCCAGGTGCTGCTTGATCTTCCCCTCGAGCGTCGCCTTGGGCACGGCACCGACGACGGTGTCCACGTGCTGGCCGTTCTTGAAGAAGAGAATGCTCGGGATGGAGCGCACGTTGAACCGCGCAGCCGTCCGCTGGTTGGCATCGACGTCCACCTTGGCCACGCGCGCCTTGCCGTTGTACTCGTTGGCAAGCTGATCGAGGATCGGCGCCACGATCTGGCAGGGACCGCACCAGGTGGCCCAGAAATCCACCAGCACGAGGCCGGACGACTGCTCGATGTCTCCGGCGAACGAAGCGTCGGTCACCTGGAGGGTCTGCATGTTCGTTGCGCTCATCCTGTTATTCTCCAATCGTGAATACCTGTCGTGGGCCCGAAAGTTAATCGCATGGAGCCTGGAATGACCGAGCCCCGCATCGCGCATGTTGGTGTCGCCGTGCCCGACCTCGACGCGGCGCTCGCGTTCTACCGCGACGTCCTCGGCCTGGAGCCGGGCGAGCCGGAGACCGCCGACGGCGCGACGATCGTGTCGCTGCCGTTCGGGGACTCTGACGTCGAGCTGCTCACCCCCCGGGACGCCGACGGCCCGATCGCACGATTCCTGGCCCGCCGGGGTCCCGGCATCCATCACATCTGCTACCGCGTCGCCGATCTCGATGCGGCCCTCGCGGGCTGCCGCGCCGCCGGCTATCAGCTGATCGACGAGGTGCCCCGCACCGGTGCCGGTGGCCGCCGGATCGCCTTCGTGCATCCAAAGGCCACGGGAGGGATCCTGCTGGAGCTCACCGAGTAGAACACCGGGCGGTTCCCGGCTCAGGGCTGGGTGCCCGCCGGCGTGTCGCAGGCGCGGCCCGGACTGCCGGCGGCGCTCAGATCCACCTTGTTCACCAGCCAGGTGTTCCCGGTCTGCAGCACCGTGAACGGAACGGTCTTGTCGCAGTGCTCCCGCTTGACCTCGACCTGGAGGATCCGCTGGCCGGGTTCGGGCGCGGGGTCGTTCGACATGATCCGGTACTCGGCGCCACGGAGGAATGCCTGCATGATGACGATGCGCCGCTCGTAGTCGGCCGGCTCATGGGTCGTCGCCGCCGGTCCCTTGGCCGACCCCCAGAGCTGGGCCATCTTCGTCAGGTTGCTGTCGGTGACCGCGCGCAGGAAGTCCTGCACCGTGCGCTCGGCGGATGCCGCCGGCGCCGCAGCGGTCGAAGGGGACCCGGCGCCAGCGCAGGCGGCCAGGACGAGTGCGACAGCGACGCCGATGGAGGAGCGGTAGCTCACGCGGGTACTCCGGTAGGAGGGGAGACGGCGGAACATACACCGGGCAACGACGGCCGAACAATGACTGCGATGCGCCTCTACATCAATATCGACCACGTCGCCACCGTACGGCAGGCCCGCCGCGCCGATGAGCCCGATCCCGTCGCCGCGGCGCTGCTCGCCGAGCGCGCGGGCGCCGACGGGATCACGGCGCACCTCAGGGAGGATCGCCGCCACATCCAGGATGCGGACATCGAGCGGCTGAGTGGCCAGGTCGCCACGGTGCTCAACCTCGAGCTCGCGACGAGCGAGGAGATTCTCGCGCTCGCGTGCCGTCTCCGCCCATACCAGGCGACACTGGTGCCGGAGCGGCGGGAGGAGGTCACCACGGAAGGCGGGCTCGACCTCCGCGAGCCGGCGCGGATTGCATCGGCCGCGCGGCGCCTCGCCGATTCCGGATGCCGGGTCTCGCTGTTCATCGACCCGGAGCCGGCCGCGATCCGCGCCGCGCATGCGATCGGCGTCCCTGCGGTCGAGCTGCACACGGGGCGCTATGCCAATACCTGGCGCGAAAATGACGCCGCGCTGGGCCAGCTGCGCGACGCCGCCCGCGCGGCGCGCGGCCTTGGCCTCGCGGTCCATGCCGGGCATGGCCTGACGTACGACAATGTCCAGCCGGTCGCGGCCATCACGGAGATCGAGGAGCTCAATATCGGACACAGCATCGTGAGCCGAGCCGTGATGGAGGGGATGGGCCGTGCCGTGTCCGAAATGGCCGGGCTCATCGCCGCGGCCCGCGCGCGTTGACCGCACCCCGCGGCATTCGGTAGACTCCAGCATCCGTGGCCACCCCCGCCGAGGCTTCATGAGCAATCCGCTGCACGGCGCCGATTTCTTCGCGCTCGAGGCCGGTGAATGCCTCGATCATCTCGAGCAGCTCATCGCCCGGCCCGACGGCCCACCTCCGGACGACCTGCTGCGCTACGCCCGCGCGCTCAGGGGCTCGGCGCTCATGGCCAGCCATCCGGCAATCGCGCGAGCCGCCGCGGGGCTGGAGCAGCTCGCACGCGCCCTGCGCGATGGATCGCGCAGCTGGGATGCGGGAGTCCGCGAGCGCAGCGGCCAGGCGATCGACGAATTCCGCGAGCTGGTCCGCCACTCACGCAGCTGGACCTCGGCTGACGGCGGCCACGCCGCGCGGCTGGCGGCCGACCTCGAGGGCCTTGCGGGCGGCCCGGCAGCGCCGGCCCCTTCCTACCCCCCTCCCGGAGTCCCGTCCGAGCCGGCCGAGCTCAATACAGGGGTGCGGGCTTTTGTCGCCCGCGAGAGCGCCCTCATCGCCAGTGCGCTCGACCGCGCCGCCCGGGCGCTGGCCGAGACGCCCGATGCGCGGGAACCGCTCTACGCCGTGTTGCGACGCATGCAGTCGCTTCGCGGGCTGGCCGAGCTGTCGGAGCTCACGCCGCTGCCGGAGGTACTCGACGGCATCGAGCTCGCCGTCGGAGACCTCACGCGACTCTTCGCCCCGCCGCCGGGCGTATACCGCCTCCTCGAGTCGGCCGCACAGGCGCTGACGCGGATCGCCCGGGACGTCGCGGGCAGCGGGCGGCCGGAGGCCGATCCCCCTGAGGCGCGGCGCTTCACCGAGCAGCTCCTGCACGCCTTCGCGATCGAGCGGGACGTCGTGCCGATCGAGTCGCTCTATGCCGACGGCGACGAGACGCCGTTCCGGCGCTCCGAGTCGCAGCCGCAGTTCAGCCCGCCGGCCCCGCCGGGACCGGTCGAGCTGGTGAGCTACGGAGAGCATCTCGCACAGGCGGCCGACCGGATCGCCAGCGCGGAGTCGGCCACGATCCGCGACCTGCGGCTGTATGCCCTGGTCGGCACCCTCCGCTCCATCGGCTCCGGCGGGGGCGACGCCGTCGCCACTGCGCTCGTCGTCTTCGGCCGCTCGGCGCGCGAAGCGATCGCCGCCGGCGCGGCCGCGCGCGCGCCGGCCGATCTTGCCGCCGCCCTCCGCAACGCCGGCGCCCTGCTGCGAAGTCTCGCCGAAGCCGCCGACCAGAACTCGATCGGACGGCGCCTGCTCGATCTGGCCCACGAGCTCGACCTGCTGAGCGGCCCGGCGGAGGGGGAGGCTCCGGCCGAGGAGTCCCCGGCGGCGGCCGCCGCGGAGCCGGTCCTCGCAGAGCCGGTCTCCGCGGAAGAGGTCATGGCCGAGCCGCGGGCCGCCGCCCTCCCGGCGGGACTGCCTGACGAATCGGACATCGTTCCGATCGAGTCGCTCGAGTATGCACCCGAGCAGCCGTCCGCCGAGCCGGTGCCGATCGCGGAGCTCGCCCCCGACGAGGAGGCCGCCCCTGCGATGGACCGGCTCGAGGTGGCGTACTCTACGTACGCGCGCCTCGTCCGCGAGCGAGGGCTTCCCGCCGGATCGCTCGACGAGCTCATCGGCGCGCGCCCCGTTGCAGCAAGGGCCGCGGAGCCGGCGGCGCTTCCCGAGGCAGTCGACATCCGGCAGCTTTGCTACCGCGGTCGGGCCGCGCTGGAGCGCGCCCGCGCCGTCCGCGATACCCTGGCCGCCGAGCTCGATTCAGGTCCCGAGCTCAGCGCCGTCGAGCCGCTGGTGCGCGAGCTCCTCGACCTCGTACCGCTCGCGCTGGACGCCGCCGATTAGCACCTCGGCCGCGGGCCGCCGGCAGTGGTGGCCGGCGCTGGCCGGCCTGGTAATCTCGCTGCTCCTCCTCAAATGGGCGTTGCGCGGAACCAGCGCCGCGAGCCTGATGGGGGAGATCCGCGGGGCTCACCTGGCCCCGCTCCTCCTCGCCGTGGCCGTCGCCACGCTCACATTCGTCATTCGGCTCTTCCGCTGGCGGCTCCTGCTGCGGGCGGACGACGGCTCCGCGCTGCCGGCGGGGCCGCTCTGGCACGCTGTCGCCATCGGCTTCATGGCCAACAACGTCCTTCCCTTCCGGGCCGGGGAGTTCGTCCGCTGCTACACGGCTGCACGGCTCACCCGGACCCGGCTCACCGCTGCGCTCTCGTCTGTCGCCGTGGAACGGGTCTTCGACGGCCTCACCGTCGTGGCACTCCTCGCCTTTGCCCTGTTCGCGTCGTCCCTCCCCTCGACGGTGACGATCGGCGGCGTCGCCATCTCCGTCACCCGCGCGGCGACGACGGCCGGCCTCATCTCGGTGGCGGCGCTCGCCGTGGCCGTCGCGGTCGTGATCTGGCCGCTGGCCGCCGAGCGGATCGTGCGCCGGACGGTCCGGTCGCACCGGATCGCCGGCGCCCTGATCAACGCCATCGAAGGATTCCGCCACGGCCTCGGCACGCTGCGGTCGCCGCGGCGGCTCTCCGCGGTGATCGTGTGGTCGCTGGTGCTCTGGCTGGTGAACGCGGCGTCGTTCTGGATCGCCTTCGCCGCGTTCGACCTCCCGGTCGGATTCGCAGGAGCGCTGCTGCTGCAGGGGCTGCTCGTCTTCGGCATCGCGGTCCCGTCCACGCCCGGATACGTCGGGGTGTTCGAGGCGGTGATCAGTGCGGTCCTCCTCCTCTACGGGGTCTCCGCCACGCGCGGCGCCGCGTACGCGCTCGTCTACCACGTGACGACCTTCATCCCCATCACGGTGCTCGGGGCCTGGTCCCTCGCCCGCACCGGGCTCTCGCTCGGTGAGATCCGGCGGCCGGTCCCCGATGCCTGACGCCGCGCGCGCGACCGCCCACGCCAAGGTCAACCTCCTGCTCCGCGTCCTGGCGCGGGAGGCCGACGGCTTCCACGGGATCGAGACGCTCTTCTGCCGCATCAGTCTCGCCGACGAGCTCACGGTCGAGCGGATTGCGGCCGGCGTCACGCTGGAGACGGATGCGACCGATCTGGGGCCGGCCGAGCGAAACCTGGCGGTGCTGGCGGCGGAACAGGTGCTGGCGGCGACCGGGCGCCGCTTCGGCGTGCGGATCGGCCTCTCCAAGCACATCCCGGTCGGCGCCGGACTCGGCGGCGGATCGAGCGACGCGGCTGCGACGCTCCTTGCAGTGAACGCGCTGGCCGGAAACGCCGTCCCCCGCCACGAGCTGCTGCAGCTCGCGGCACGGCTGGGGAGCGACGTTCCCTTCCTGGTCTCGGGTGCGTCGCTCGCGCTTGCCTGGGCGCACGGCGACCGGATGATGCGGCTTCCGCCCCTCCCGGCGGCGCCGATGCTGCTGCTCACCCCGCCGCGGCCGGTGTCCACGGCGTCCGCGTACGCCTGGGTTGACGCCGCGCGGCAAGGCCCGTTCCGGCGCGGGGCGCTGGCGCTCGACCTCGATGCCCTGTCCAGCTGGGGCGATGTCGGCAGGATGGCGGGCAACGACTTCGAGTCGCCGGTCTTCGAGCACCACCCGGAGGTGCGCGCGGCATTCGAGGCCCTGGCGGGAACCCACCCCCTCGTCTGCCGAATGACGGGCTCGGGATCGACCCTGTTCGCCATCTACCGGTCGGCCCGCGACCGGGACGATGCGAAGATGATGCTGGGTCGGAAGCATGGCACGGTCCTTCCGGCCGACACGTTGGCCGGACCGCCGGCCACCCCTTAGCTTAGATCGACTGGCCCTTCGTCCAATGGCAGGACAGCGGACTTTGGATCCGCGAATGGTGGTTCGAATCCACCAGGGCCAACTCCAGGACAACTATCGAGGGCGCCCGGCTGATCGGGGCGCCTTCTTCGTTTCCGGCCCGTAAGGTTTTCCCCTTCCCCGACGCTAACCCCCATGACACTCGCGGGGGCAGCGACCATTTGGTCCCCCAGACGCAGCCTCGAGGGCCGCTGCCCCTCGGGGAAATCCAGGACCGGTCCAACATGCCTGTTTCAGCAGAGTCCGCCGCAGTCGCCACCGAGCCACCCGCGGTCGACCCGTCGATCCCTGGTCTTCGCGCCGTCTCGTACGGCACCCTCTCCGTCGACGGCCTGTCCATCGCCTATCGTGAGGCCGGCCGGCCCGGCAATCCGAAGCTGGTACTGCTGCACGGATTCCCCTCCAGCTCGCATCAGTATCGCGATCTGGTCCCCGCCCTCGCCGACCAGTTCCATGTGATCGCCCCGGACTACCCTGGCTTCGGCCGGAGCGACCGGCCCGATCCCGCCACCTGGCCGTACACGTTCGACCACCTCGCCGAGGTGATCGAGCAGTTCCTCGCGCTCAAAGGCTTCGATCGCTACGGGCTGTTCGTCCAGGACTACGGTGGTCCCGTAGGCTTCCGCATCGTGGGGCGCAATCCCGACGCGCTCGAGTGGCTCGTCATCCAGAACTCCAACGCCTACGAGGTCGGATTCACCTCCGCCTGGGACGGGCTGCGCGGGGCGCTGTGGCAGGACCGCAGCCCGGAGACCGAGGCACCGCTGTACGGATTCCTCACGCCCGAAACCATCCGGGCCATCTACCTCCACGGTGCCCCGCGCCCCGAGCTCGTCAGCCCGGATGCCTGGGAATCCGACTCGGCGTTCATGCAGGGCGTCAACGCGGCGCGCATCAACCTGGATCTGTTCTACGACTATCGCACCAACGTACCCCTCTATCCCGAGTGGCAGCGATTTCTCCGCGAGCGGCAGCCCCGCACGCTGATATTCTGGGGGCAGGAGGACATCTTCTTCACCGCCGCCGGCGGCGACGCCTACCTGGCCGATCTGCCGGACGCCGAGATGCACCGGCTTGCGGCCGGCCACTTCGCAACCGAGGACCATCTGGAGTACATCGCCGATCAGATGCGCCGCTTCTACACGGAACGGTGACGCAGGCGCCGACCCGAGCGGCCGGGGTTCCCGGCCGCCATCGGTGGCCCAGACTGGCGTCCGATCTGCCGGGTGGCCATCATTGGCGCATGATTGCCGCGCAGCTCGATCAGGATTCGGCGGCCTGGCTGCGCGATCTGAGCCCGGATGCACCAGGCCATGAGGTGGCCGTCGCCCGGCTTCATGGTCTCCTCCTCCGCGTGACGCGCGCGGAGGGCATTCGGCGCCGCGCCAGTATCCCGGAGCGCGGGCAGGATGAGGTCGACGATCTCTGCCGACAGGCCGCAAGCGATGCCGTCCTTGCGGTCCTCCGGAAGCTCCCCGACTTTCGGGGCGAGGCCCGCTTCACCACGTGGGCGTGCAAGTTCGCCATCTTCGAGATTTCGACCCGGCTCCGGCGCCATGCCTGGCGTGAGCGCCGCATTGATGCGGATGAACGCATCCTGGATCGGCTGCCCGACTCGGTCCCGCTCGCGCTCGTGACGCTGCAGCGGACGGAGACGCTGGAGTTCCTGCAGCAGGCCATTCGCGAGCAGCTCACTGACCTTCAGCGGATGGTATTCAACGCGGCGATTCTCGAGGAAGTGCCGATCGACGTGCTGGCCGACCGCCTGGACAGCACGCGCGGTGCGATCTACAAGATCCTGCACGACGCTCGCAGGAAGCTGCGCCGCGCCATGGCGGGCGCGGGACAGGAGCTGCAATGACTGGCGACGTGCTCGAGCGCCTGCTCGGCCACCCCGAACGCGACCCCGGGTGCGAGGCCGCCTTCGAACAGTTTGACCGCTACTGCGACGCCGTCCGCCGCGGAGCAGACGCGGCGCGCGAATTTCCGGCATTCATCGCCCACATCCGCAATTGCGTCGCCTGCCGCGAGGATACCGAAGGGCTCCTCGCCGCCCTCGAGAATCTGGAGGACAGCCCGAACGCGCTGGAACCGCCGCCGGCCGGGGGCTGACTTCCGGTCGGCAGCATGGAACGCTGACTGGCCTCTGGCGGAGACCGCTGGCGTCCTGCGTGGACGCGCATGGCAGGAGCGGCGGCCCGGTCGTTGCATTGGGGGACGGATGCCCTAAGATCGAATGCAGCACGACCGAGCCTGGCTCCGCGAATGGTGGTTCGCATCCGCCGGGCCCGACCGCTCGACCGCCTACACCGCCAGGGTGATACCCGCAAAGATGAGCCAGCCGACCTGGGCCTGCCCGACCTGTCAGACGCCGCTTCCCAGCATGGCGTCGTTCTGCTACGTGTGCGGTACCGCCACGCCTGCGGGGCTGAACAAGCACACCGGCGAGGTCGTGGCGACCGCCCGCCATGCCGGCATCGGCCCGGCAGACCTCATCCGGAAGCTCCAGCGCGCACTCGGCCCCGGCTACCAGCTCCTCGAGCGGATCGGCGCCGGCGGCTTCGCCGAGGTCTATCATGCCCGCGACCTCCGGCTGAAGCGCGATCTGGCAGTGAAGGTGCTGCGCCCCGACCTCGGTCTCTCCCCCGAGCTCCTCCAGCGCTTCCGGCGCGAGGCCGAGACGATCGCCACGCTCCGGAACCCCCACATCGTGCCGGTCTACGACATCGGCGAGGCGCAGGGACTCGCGTTCATCATCATGCCGCTCATCTCGGGCGAGAGCCTGCGTGCGGCGCTCGACCGCGATGGTGCGATGCCGGCGACCGAAGTACGCCGCATTCTCCGCGAAGCTGCGCTCGGACTCGCGGCGGCACATGAGGCCGGGGTGATCCACCGCGACATCAAGCCCGAGAACATCATGCTGGAGGGCCGCCAGAAGCGCGTCCTGCTGATGGATTTCGGCATCGCCAAGGCGATGGGCCTCGCGACCGACAGCGACCCCGGCACGACCCTCACCACCACCGGGATCATCATCGGCACGCCGCAGTACATGAGCCCTGAGCAGGCGGCGGGCGACAAGTCGATCGATGCCCGCAGCGACCAGTACTCGCTGGCGGTCGTCGGCTACCGCATGCTCGCCGGCGAACTCCCGTTCGGCGGCGATTCCACCCGCGCCGTCCTCTACCAGCAGCTCGTCGCCACGCCGCCACCGATCCAGACGAAAGTGGCCGGCGTGCCGGCCGGGCTGGCCCACGCGATCACGCGGGCAATGGCGAAGGAACCGGCCGAGCGCTTCGCCGACATGATCGAGTTCGCGGCGATGCTCGACAACGACGCGCCGCCTGGAATGTCGGAGCCCACGACGGAAATGCCGGTGGTCAGCGCAAAGCCGGCGCACCGCCGCGGCCTGATGGTGGCGGGTGCGCTCGCAGTCGCGCTGCTGCTTGCTGCCGGATGGTTGATCTCACGGCGGCAGCCGGCGCCGCCGGCCCCACCCGCGGTGCTCGCCACACCGGCCGCGCCTCCCGCCGCGCCGCCGGCGCAGGCAGACACGGTTGCCCGCCCGGCCACCTCGCCCGCGCCAGTGGCCGCAGGCACTGCTCTCCCCTCCAGGCCGGCTGCCCCGAAGCCCGCGCCGAAGGAGGCGGCGGCGAACCGGGCGCGGATCCGGCCCGCGGCAGCAACCGCCGCCCCCGCGCCAACCTGCGCGAAGGCCGCTGCTTCCGGCGATTGGGCTGCCGCAGCGACTGCCTGCCTTGCCGAGGCCAATTCGGGGTCCGCGCCGGCCCAGCGGATTCTCGGCACCATGTACGATCACGGCAACGGCGTCGCCGCGAGCCCGGTGGACGCTGTCAGCTGGTACCGGCGCGCCGCTGCGTCGAACGACGCGGAAGCCGAGTTCCTCCTGTCACAGATGCTCGACGTCGGGCGCGGGACGGCGCAGAGCGCGGCGGAGTCGGCGGTGCACCTCCGCCTGGCGGCGAGCGGGGGCTGGTTGCGGGCGCAGCAGGTCCTAGCCTATCGGCTGGAGAACGGCACCGGCGTGCGGAAGAGCGAGGACGAGGCGGCTGCGTGGTATCGCCGCGCCGCCGAGCGGGGCGACGCCATCTCGCAGCAGAAGCTGGCGGACTTTCTGGCGAAGGGCCGCGGCGTCAGGAAAGACGAGACCGAAGCGCTGGACTGGTACCGCAAGGCGGCCGACCAGGGCTCCGGCGGCGCCGCGTGGCAGGCGGCGCAGATGTACTTCAAGGGGCGCGGAACGGCCCGGAATGACTCGGCAGGAACGGAGTGGCTTCGGAAGGCCGCGGCGCTCAACCAGCCGGACGCGGTGAAGGAGCTGAAGAAGCGCACGCCGGGCTAGGTGTCGGACCCCGGACGAAAAGGCGCGGGACCCGTTTCGGGGTCCCGCGCCTTTTCGTGCCCGGCCGCGCCGATCTACTGGTGCGCCGTCACCGCAAGGACGACATCGTTGATGTCGCTGTCGCCGCCGTCCTCGAAGGTGAGCGTCCAGTTGGGAAACTGGCCCTCCGCCTTGAGCGAAGGCGGCCGCTGGAGCTGGGTCGAGATGATCTGCACATTGATCGCACTGCCGGCCGGGAACGGGCCGTTCACCGTCCACTTCTTGCCGAGGTTTTCGTGACACGCGTCGCTCGTCAGATCCTTCACCACCGGCTGGGTGATCCGCAGGTGATCGTCGGTCGCGTTGCAGCTCGACGAAGTCAGCGTGACGTCGAACGAGCTGATGTCGGCCTCCACCGGCAGGGTGCACGGACCCGCGACACCGTTCACCGTGCAGGTCGGCTCGGTCACGACCGGGGGACCATCACCCGGGTTGGTCGCGAAGTCGCCGGTACTGCAGCCGGCAATCGAGGCGGCCAGAAGCAGCGCGCCGGCACGAGCACGGATGGGAATCATGAACGGCTCCTCAATTTGATGGGTGCTGCCAGATCAGGTCGGTCGGAACACCGAGCCTCCACCTTCCGGTGGAAGCAACGGGAGTGCCACGACATCGGGTCGCGCTGTCCCTCTCCCGCAAAGCTAGACCGGCGCGGCTGCGGCAGCGGTGACGCATCGCACGCCCGAAGTGATGCGCGGGCGCCTCATCCGAGTTGACGTAACCCCTGCCACCAAGGTAGCTTGTCGGGCTGTATCATGACGGAGCTCTCGCTTTCCCGGAGCCAGATGCTGCTCTTGAGCGGCACTGCCAACCGCCCTCTCGCCGAAGAGGTGGCGGGACATCTGGGGCAGCCGCTCTGCGCGGTGACGATCCGCCGGTTCGCCGACGGCGAATTGTTCGTCAAGATCGACGAAAACGTGCGCGGCCGGGATGTGTACATCATCCAGCCGACCAACCCGCCGGCCGAGAACATGATGGAGCTGCTGCTCCTGATGGACGCGGCCAAACGGGCAAGCGCGGCGCGGGTCACCGCCGTGATTCCGTATTTCGGCTACGCCCGGCAGGACCGCAAGGATCAGCCGCGCGTCGCCATCAGCGCCAAGCTGATGGCCAACATGGTGTCGATGGCCGGCGCCGACCGGGTGCTCGCGATGGATTTCCACCAGCACCAGCTGCAGGGGTTCTTCGACCTCCCGGTGGACCACCTCTACGCCGCGCCGGTCTTCGTGAACCACTACCGCCAGAAGTCGCTCCGCGACCTGGTGATCGTGGCGCCCGACGTCGGCTCGGCCAAGATGGCGCGTGGCTTCGCGAAACGGCTCAACGCGTCGCTGGCGATCATCGACAAGCGGCGTCCGTCGGCGAACGTGGCTGAGGTGCTGAACGTCGTGGGTGACGTCAAGGGGAAGGACTGCATCATCCCCGACGACATGATCGACACCGCCGGCACCATGGCGGAAGCGGTGAATGCGCTCAAGCGGCTCGGCGCCGAGGATGTGTACTGCTGCGCGACGCACGCCCTGCTCTCCGGGCCCGCCGTGGAGCGCCTCACGGCGTCGCCGGTGAAGGAAGTGGCCGTCACCAATACGATCGCCCTGCCGGCAGAACGGCGGTTCGATCGGCTGAAGGTTCTCTCGATCGCCGGCCTCCTGTCCAAGGCGATCGGCTACACGCACAGCGACCAGTCGGTGAGCTCGCTGTTCGACTGACGAAGCGCCGGCAGGCGTACACCACACGAAGGATCGGACAATGGCACAACAGGTGAGTCTCCAGGCGGCGACGCGTACCAATACCGGCAAGGGCGCCGCCCGCACGTTCCGCCGGGCCGGCAAGGTGCCCGCGGTGATCTACGGGCACGGCCGCGAGCCCGAGGCGCTCGTCGTCGACGCCCCCGCCCTGAGCAAGATGCTCATCGGCATCAGTGCCGGCAGCACGATCGTGGACGTAACGGTGGACGGGCGGGCGCCGGTGAAAGTGCTCATCCGCGAAATCCAGCGGAACCCGATCCGCCCCGCCGACATCATGCACGTCGATCTCTACGAGATCCACGCCGACGAGAAGATCACCGTCGAGGTCCCGGTCCACCTGACTGGCACGGCGGACGGCGTCCGCAACTTCGGCGGCGTCCTCGACCACATTCTGCGCACCCTCGAGATCGAAGTCTTCCCCGGCGACATCCCGGCGAGCATCGACCTCGACGTCACGCCACTCGGCATCGGGCAGTCGCTCTACGTGCGGGACATCAAGATCGAGAAGGCCGAGATCCTGAACGACGAGGACCTTCCGGTCGTCACCGTCGTGGCCCCGCGCGCCGAGGAAGTCGCGCCCGTTGCCGCCGAGGAAGTGGCGTCGACCGAGCCGGAGCTCATCCGGAAGCCGAAGGCCGAGGAAGAGGAACCCGAAGCGAAGGCGTAGACCCTGCTCGCCATCCTCGGCCTGGGAAACCCGGGCCCGGAGTACGAAGAAACCCGGCACAACGCCGGGTTTCTTCTCGTGGACCATCTGGCCGCCCGCTGGCGGCTCGGGCCGTTCCGCCGCGGCGAGCGCGCGCGCGAGACCGCCGGCCCGGTTAACGGTCGCGACGTCCGCCTCATCAAGCCGCAGACGTACATGAATCGGAGCGGCGCCGCGCTGGCTCCGCTCCTCGCCACCGACGCCTTCGACCCTGCCACCGACCTCCTCGTCCTGGTCGACGACGTTGCGACCGACCTCGGCCGCTTCCGGCTCCGGGGCGCCGGATCCAGCGGCGGCCACAACGGACTCAAGAGCATCGAGGGAACGCTGCGCCGCCAGGACTACGCCCGGCTCCGGATCGGGATCGGCCCGGTGCCGCCCGGAATGGACGACCTCGCCGACTTCGTCCTGGGCGCGTTCACCCGCGAGGAGCGGGGCGTCATCAACGATCTGCTGGACCCCATGGCGGATGCCGTCGAAGGCTGGATCGCTGACGGCATCGAGAAGGCCATGTCCCGCTTCAACCGCTGAAGAAGCAGTCGGCTCATGCTGAGACTCGGAATCGTCGGACTCCCCAACGTCGGCAAGTCGACGCTGTTCAACGCGCTCACCTCGGCCGGCGCGCTGGTTGCGAACTATCCGTTCGCCACCATCGAGCCGAACACCGGCGTCGTCCAGGTCCCTGACCCGAGGCTCGACGCGCTCGCGGCGATCGTGAAGCCGGAACGGGTGGTGCCCGCCACGGTCGAGTTCCTCGACATCGCCGGCCTCGTGAAGGGTGCGAGCCAGGGCGAAGGGCTGGGCAACCAGTTTCTGGCCAACATCCGCGAGGTCGATGCCATCGTGCACGTCGTGCGCTGCTTCGAGGACGACGACATTCAGCACGTGATGGGGGCGGTCGACCCCGTCCGCGACCGCGAGATCATCGACATCGAGCTGGGCCTCGCCGACCTGGCCAGCGTTGAGAAGCGGCTCGACAAGACCGCGCGAACCGCCCGCTCCGGCGACACGCAGGCCAAGGTCGAGCTTCGCCTCCTCGAAGCGCTGCAGCCGGCTCTCGCGGCCGGCCGCCCCGCGCGCGCCGTCGTGCCGACCGAGGATGAGCGAGCGGCCTATCGCTCCTTCAACCTGCTCACCTCGAAACCGGTCCTCTACGCGGCCAACGTGGCCGAGGATGAGATCGCATCCGGCAACCGCTTCGTCGAGGCGCTGCGAGCCTCGCTCGAGCGCGATGGCGAGGATGCCGAGATCGTCACCTTCTCCGCCAAGGTCGAGGCCGAGCTTGCCGAGCTGCCGGCCGAGGATCGCAAGGATTTCCTCGAGTCTCTCGGGCTCACCGAGTCCGGGCTCGACCGCCTCGCACACGGCGCCTACCACCTCCTCGGCCTGCAGAGCTACTTCACCGCGGGTGAGAAGGAAGTGCGCGCGTGGACGATCCATCGCGGCGACAAGGCCCCCGCCGCAGCAGGTGTCATCCATTCCGACTTCGAGAAGGGTTTCATCCGCGCGGAGACCGTGGCCTACGAGGATTTCGTCCGGGTCGGCGGCTGGAAGCCCGCCCGTGACCAGGGACTCGCGCGCGCCGAGGGGAAGGAGTACATCGTCCGGGATGGCGACGTGATGCTGTTCCGGTTCAGCTCGTAGCGATGGAGCTGCGGTGCTGCTACGTCCTGGCCGACGACGGACTGGGGCAGTACGCCGACATGGCCTGCGTCTCCGCGGCCTCGCTCAAACGCCTCCACCCGCACCTCGAAGTCGTTCTCCTCTGTGACGCTCCCACTGCCGAAGCCATCCGGCGGCGGGCTCATCCGCTCCGCGCCCTCGCCGACAGGATCGTCTCCGCACCTGCGCCCGGCCCGTCGGTGGCGGAGCGCAGCCGCTGGCTCAAGACCTCGCTCCGCCGGCTGGTACGCGGCGACCTGCTCTATCTCGACGTCGACACGGTTGTCGTCCGGCCTATCGACCTTCACGTGGACGCCCGCACGCATCTCCTCGCGGCGCCGGATGCATGCGACGCGTGGGGACGGCCCGTACAGGCGACCGAGTCCTGGGTCGAGCAGCTCTTCAGCCGGCTCGGCTGGACCATGCCGGCGCTGTACCGAAACGCCGGAGTGATCTTCGTCCGGGAGAGCCCGGCTGGCCGCGAGCTGGGCGATCGCTGGCACGCCGAATGGCTCCGCAGTCTGGCAGCCGGCTCCCACCGCGACCAGCCGGCGCTCAACGCGGCGATCGGCGCGATGCCCGGCGCCGTCGGGCTCCTGCCCCTCCGCTACAATGCGATGCCGACCTATCGGCCGTGGCTCGCCCGTGGCGCGCGGATCTACCACTTCTGGTCCGAGCAGACGCTCAACCTCGAGTCCCCGTCGTCCCTGCTCGATCACCTCACACGGCGGTATCAGCTGACTGGCGCGGTCGACTGGTCGATGCTCGACTGGTGCCGCCGTCACAACTACCCCTGGCTCAGGCGGCACGGCGTACGGGTGGCGCTTCGGGCCGGCGCCTGGCGGGTCGCCTGGGGGGAGCTGATCGGAGTTCCGACCGGCCGGCGACAACGCTGAGGTCCGGGCTACCAGCAGACGCCCCTCCAAGCTATTATTGCCGGCTCACATATCTCCTCCTCGGCCCCGCACCAGGGCCGGGGCGCAACCGCCGGGCCTCCGCTCCGGCACACGTCCAAAGGACGGTGACATGACCCATCAGTATGAGGTGGTCTACATCTTCGACAGTGCGCTCGAAGAAGCGGCCATCAACGAGCGCCTCGAGCGCTTCCACACCCTCATCAGGCAGGATGGCATCGACGCCCCCACAGTCGATCACTGGGGGAAGCGTGCGCTGGCCTATCCGATCCGCAAGCACGAGACGGGATACTACGCCGTCGCCAAGTTCGAGACGCTGGCGACCGCGCTTCCCGAGTTCGAGCGCGCCATCAAGCTCGACGACGGCGTCCTGCGCCATCTCGTCGTGGTGAATGACGGCGCCCAGCCGGTACCCGCGACCGCCGCGAAGACCGGCGACGAGGAGGACGACGAATGAAGCGAGCCGCCAAGACCTGCGCCATCTGCGAATCGGGCGTTCGGGTCGTTGACTTCAAGGACGAGCGCACGCTGTCCCGGTTCCTGACCGAGCGCGGCAAGATCCTGCCGAGCCGGCTCTCCGGTACCTGCGCCCGGCACCAGCGCCAGCTGAGCACGGCGATCAAGCGCGCCCGGCAGCTGGCATTGCTGCCGTACATCAAGGGGTTTGCCGGCTGACGAATCCGAACGCGGCGGCTGACGGCCGCCGCGGGCTTCTCGCCCCGGTCCTGCTGACGGCGGCATACGGCCTGATGGCCCCGTGGGTGTTCGTCCTGGCGCCACTCGTCACCCTGCTGCTGGTCTCCCGACCGTCCGTCCGCCGCGAGTGGATCGCGCTGGCCGTGGCGATCCCGCTCCTCGTGCTGTCGCTGGCGAGCGTGGGCGGGCTCTTCGCGCAGTTCGTGCGGGCGGCGGGCGCGATGCTGTCGGGCGCCTTCGTCGTGCTCATGCTGTCACGCCCGGGCCCGGTCTTCCCGCGCGCGGTTGCGGCCACCGGCATTGCCGGCGCGACGATCCTGCTCGTGGGCCGTTACCTCGGCTTCGGGTGGCCCGAGGTGCAGGCGTCCGCCGCCCGTGAGACCGCCGAGTTCTTCTCGAGCCAGGCGACGGCGGCGGCGGCGCAGGGCGCGGCCGGTGACGCGGCGAAACAGGTTTTCACCGAGCTGGCCCAGCGCGCTGAATCGGTGGCGTCGCTCTTCCCGGCGATCCTGATTCTGGCGGCGCTGGCCGGACTGGCGCTCGCCTGGCGGCTGTATCAGGAGCTGGCGAGCCGGCCGGTTCCCTGGACGGCAGGGTCGTTCGGCTCGTTCCGCTTCGGCGACCAGCTGGTATGGGTGCCGGTGCTGGCGCTGGCCGTGCTCGTATTTCCGGTGACGGACGCGCCCGGGGGCCTGTCGCTGACGATCGCAGCCCAGAACGTCCTGCTCGTTTCCGTGGTGCTCTACGCGATGCGGGGGCTGGCCGTGTTCTGGACGGTGGCCCGTGCGGCGCCGCGGGCAATCGTGCTCGCGCTGACGCTCGTTGCCGTGTTTCTGTCTCCGTTCGCCGTGAGCGGGCTTGCCCTGCTCGGTCTGGCGGACTCCTGGGTAGATTTCAGGCGGCGCGTCGCACCGCCGACAACTGGAGGGTTCAATCCATGATGGAAGTGATCCTGCGCGAGGACGTGAAGTCGCTCGGCAAGGCCGGCGACCTGGTGCGCGTCAAGCCGGGCTACGGGCGGAACTACCTGCTGCCGAGCGGTCTGGCCTACGAGGCCACCGAAGGCAACAAGAAGCGGATCGCGGCCGAGACGCGGGCGCGCTCGACGCGGGCCGAGGCGGAGCGCACCGAGGCCCAGGCGCAGGCCGCCCGGCTCGGCGCCGTCGAGCTGACGCTCAAGGGAAAGGCGGGCGAGGAAGGCAAGCTCTTCGGCTCCGTCACCGCGAGCGACATCGCCGAGGCGCTGGCGGCAAAGGGCTTCGAAGTGGATCGCCGCCGCATCGAACTGGACCAGCCGATCAAGACGCTGGGCCGGCACACCGTGGGCGTCCGGCTGCATGCCGATGTCCGCGCAGAGATTCGCGTCGACGTGGTCCCCGAGTAGCTCGGCCCCCATGGCCGTCGGCATCGCCTACGTCGACGGGCCGCGCCTCGCGCGCTCGCTCTTCGCTGCGGCCGACTGGGTCGCGGCAGGCCGCGAGGAGATCAACCGCATCAACGTCTTCCCGGTCCCCGACGGGGACACCGGGACGAATTTCAGCCTGACCCTCCGCGCCGTCGCCGACGCCCTCCGGGCGCTCGGCGACGCGCCGCTTCCCGCCACCGCGCGCACCGCCGCGCGCGCCGCCGTGCTCGGCGCCCGGGGCAATTCCGGGATGATGCTGGCGCATTTCCTTCTCGGATTCGCCGAGGGGCTGGGCGAGAGCCGGGCCGCGCGGGCCCGGGACATCGCGGTCGCCGTCCGGCGCGGGGCCGCCACCCTCGAGGCGTCGCTCGACGATCCCCGCGAAGGGACGATCCTCACCGTGGCCCGCGAGGCGGCCGCGGCGGCCGAGCGCGCAGCCGAGCAATCGGCCGACATCAGCGACTTCATGCAGTACCTGCTCCGCGAAGGCGAGGTCGCGCTGGCGCACACGCCGGAGCTGATGAGCGTGCTGAAGGAAGCCGGCGTGGTGGACGCCGGCGGGAAGGGTTTCGTCCGGATGGTCGAGGGGGTGGTCCGGCTCATCCACGGTGACCCCCTGCTGGCCGTCGCCGGCTCCGCAACAACGTCCGCCGGGCCGGTCGCGATGGTCGAGGTCGCCGCGGAGCGCGACTTCCAGTACTGCACCGAGGTGCTGGTGCGCGGCGAACAGCTTCCGCCCGCGAACGAGGTCCGCGCCGCGCTGCACGCCTTCGGCGGGTCGATCGTCGTCATCGGCACCGGCGACATTCTGAAGGTGCATGTGCACACCGACACGCCCGAGGCCGTCTTTACCTATGCCGCGCGCTGGGGGGCCGTGGAGACGACGAAGGCGGAGGACATGCGGGTCCAGCACCGCCGCCTGGCGCACGAGGCGCGGCGGCCGGTGGCGGTGGTCACTGACAGCTCCGCGGACCTCTCGGATACTGTACTGGACCGCCATCGCATCACCCTGATCCCGCTTCAGGTGCTGTTCGGTGACGAGACCTTCCGCGACCGCGTCGAGCTCAAGCCGGAGGAGTTCTACCGGCGGCTCCGCGTCGCGAAGGACCTGCCGACGACATCCCAGCCCACCCCGGGCGAGTTCGTCCGGGTGTTCCGGGACGTGCTGCAGGAGGCCGATGAGGTCGTCGCCGTGCTGCTGTCGGCCGGACTTTCGGGCACCTATCAGTCAGCCCAGGCGGCGCTCCGGAGCGGCGGGCTCGGCCGGGTCCATCTGGTGGACAGCGCCTCGGCGTCGCTCGGCGTCGGCCTGATGGCCCTGCGGGCGGCGGAGCTCGCAGAGTCCGGATGGCGGGCCGGCGACATCGCCCATGAGCTCCGCCGGATCCGGGGGCAGTCCGGAATGTTTCTGACGGTGGACCGGTACGACAACCTGCTCCGGTCGGGGCGGGTCAGTCGGGGCAAGGCGTGGCTCGGAGGGATGCTGGACGTCAAGCCGATTCTGTCGCTGGACGAGACCGGGCGGGTCATCCCGGTCGACCGTGTACGGGGACGGGACAACGTCGTCCCCCGGGTGCTGTCACTGCTGGAGCGCCGGCTCACCCCGCGGCCGCGCGTCGTCCGGTTCGGGATTGCACACGCCGATGCGCCGGAAGCGGCCGAGCGCCTGCGGACCGCGCTCGTGGCGGCCTACCGGCCCCGTGATTGTTTCGTCAGTCTCGCCACCGGGGTGCTCGGCACCCACGTCGGTCCCGGGGCCTGGGGAGTCTTCTATCAGGTGGAGGACGGTACGCCGACCCGTCTCGACCAGGGACAAGTCGGTGAGAGATAAGCCGCACGCTGCGCGCAACACCGCCGAACGCACCGCCGCCCGCACCGGGCTGCCGGAAAGTCTCGGCGCCGCCCTCGACGCGATCGAGGACCTGAAGGCGAACAAGGTCACCGTTCTCGACCTCCGCGGGCTGACCGACGCGACCGACTTCTTCGTCATCGCGTCGGGCACCTCCGATGCCCACGTCCGCGGCATCGCGGAGTCGGTCCTGGAGAAGCTCAACCGGCGCGGGTATCGCGCCCATCACATAGAGGGACTGCCGGGCGGCCGCTGGGTGCTGCTCGACTTCGTGGACTTCGTGGTCCACCTCTTTCATCCGGAGACGCGCTCGTTCTACCAGCTCGAGCGGCTCTGGAGTGACGCACCGGAGCTGCTGATCAGCTCCTCCTGACGAGGTTTCCCATGTTTCGACGCTGCGCGCCAGCGCTGCTCGGTCTCCTGCTCGGCACCGCCTCCGGCCTCTCGGCTCAGTACTTCGGCCAGAACAAGGTCCAGTACGAGTCGTTCGACTTCAAGATCATCCAGACGCCGCATTTCGACGTCTACTTCTACGAGCGCGAGCGCCCCGCGGCAACCGACGTCGCGCGCATGGCGGAGCGGTCATACGCCCGGCTCTCGAAGGTGCTCAACCACCAGTTCCACGAGCGGAAGCCGATCATCGTGTACGCGTCGCACGCGGACTTCGTGCAGACCAACGCGACGCCCGAGGAGGTCGGCGAGGGAACCGGCGGCTTCACCGACTTCCTGAAGCACCGGAACATCTTCCCGCTCACCGGCTCGTACGAGGAGAACCAGCACGTTCTCACGCACGAGATGACGCACCAGTTCCAGTACGACATCTGGTCGGGCGGCAAGGCGGGTGGCGGGATCTCGACGCTGATCGCCGTGAATCCTCCGCTCTGGTTCGTCGAGGGCATGGCCGAATACATGTCGCTCGGCCCGGTGGACCCCAACACCGCGATGTGGCTCCGCGATGCGTCGATCGAGGGGAAGCTTCCGACGATCGACCAGCTCACCAACGATCCGCGCGTCTTCCCGTACCGCTTCGGGCACGCGCTGCTTGCGTACATCGGGGAGCGCTGGGGCGACGAGGCGATCGGCGCCGTCCTCCAGACCTCCCGCACCGCCGGGATCGAAGGAGCATTCCGCCGGGTGCTCGGCCTGACACTGACCCAGCTCTCGGATCAGTGGCGGGATGCCGTCCTCAAGAAGTACCTGCCGGAGATCGGAACCCGGCCGAAGGCCCGCGCCGTCGCGACGCCGATGCTGACGAAGGAGCGCTCGCAGGGCACGCTGCACCTGGCCCCTGCCCTGTCGCCCGACGGCACCAAGGTGGCGTACTTCAGCGAGAAGGACTTCTTCTTCATCGATCTGTACCTGGCCGACGTAGCGACCGGCAAGGTCGAGCGGCGGCTCCTCAAGTCCACCTACAGCAGCAACTACGAGACGTTCCGCTTCATCAACTCGCAGGCGAGCTGGTCGCCGGACGGGCGGTTCATCGCCACCGCCGGCAAGCGCGGGCCGCGGGACGAGATCGTCGTCATCGACGTCAAGCGGAACCGGCAGGTCGGTCGCATCCGGGTCAACCTGAACGGCGTGACCACGCCGTCCTGGAGTCCCGACGGGAAGCAGCTGGTCTTCACCGGGTACGACGGCGGCATCTCGGACCTCTTCATCGTCGATGCCGACGGGAAGAACCTCCGACGGCTCACCAACGACAAGTATGCCGACTTCGACCCGGTCTGGTCTCCCGACGGCAAGACGATCGCCTTCGCGACCGACCGCGGACCGAAGACCGACTTCAAGCTGCTCGACTTCGGCAACCTCCGGATCGCGCTCTACGATCTGGCGACCAGTGAGATCCGCGTGCTTCCGCACATGGACGAGGGCACCAACGTCAGCGTGCAGTGGGCGCCCGACGGGAAGTCGCTCGCGTTCGTGTCGGACCGGACCGGCGTCAGCAACATCTTCCTGTACGACCTGGGCGCCGACCAGGTCTATCAGATCAGCGACTTCTACACCGGCGTGCAGGGCATCACGCCGATCTCGCCAGTCCTCTCGTGGGCGCACGCCGCCGACCGTCTGGCGTTTGTGTACTACGAGGACGGCAAGTACGACGTCTACTCGTTCGCCGATCCGCGCAGCCTGAAGCGGCAGCCCTACCAGCCGGTCCCGCGCGACAGCGCGACGGCGGTCGCCACCATCAGCGCGAAGGCGGCGCCGGTCGAGCCGGCCGCCGCCGCGCCGACCCCCCAGGCGCCGATCCCGCAGGTCGGCGAGGGCGGCTCGATCTACCGCACCCCTCGCGGGTTCCGGTCGGCGAGCGAGATCGCAATCTCCGGCGACACCTCCAAGGTCCCCGCGCCCGTCTCGATCGTGGCGCTCCTCGACTCAGCCAATTTCGCCCTGCCGGACACGAGCGAGTTCACCGAGAAGCCGTACACGACGCATTTTTCGCCCGACTATGTCGCGCGGCCGTCGATCGGCTATCAGCGGGACAACTTCGGCAACGGCTTCTTCGGCGGGAGTGCCATCCAGCTGAGCGACATGCTGGGCAACCAGCAGCTCGTCTTCGCCGGATACGTGAACGGGCGCATTCTCGAGTCGCAGATCCTTGCGGCCTACACCAATCTCTCGCACCGGACCAATTACGGCTTCGGCGTGCAGCAGCAGCCGTACTTCTTCTTCGAGTCCTACGAGAACCGCCTCAACACGTCGCCGACGGAGAATACGTTCGTCACCAATATCCGGCGGATCGTTCTGCGGTCGGTATTCGCACAGGCGTCGCATCCATTCAGCCGGTTCCAGCGGCTCGAGGCCGGCCTCAACTACAGCAACGTCAGCGACGCGAACCTGGAGATCCAGGAGCCGTACGACAACGCCACCGGCATTCCCACCCAGGACCCCATTCTGGTGACGAACAGCCGGCCGGGCATCAACTTCGTCCAGCCGTCGCTGGCGCTGGTGTTCGACAACTCGCTGTTCGGCTACGTCGGGCCCTTCTATGGCCGCCGCTACCGCTTCGAGGTCGCGCAGAACCTGGGCGACTGGCGCTATACCCAGCTCACCGCAGACTACCGGCGCTACGACAAGATCGTCGGGCCCTTCACGCTGGCCACGCGAGTGCTCTACTTCGGACGGGTCGGGCGCGACGCACAGCAGTTCCAGCTCTTCGGAGGCAGCACCGAGCTGATCCGCGGCAATACCTCCGGCTCCTACCAGCGGAACGAGTGCGCCAATCAGCCGGTCACCGGATCGGTCACGGGCTGCGCGGCGCTCGATCGGCTCGTCGGCACGCAGATCGGCGTGGCCAGCGCGGAAATCCGCTTCCCGCTCCTGAACGCAAAGCTCGGCGTGGTGCCCAGCGGCTTCCCGCCGGTCGAGGGCGCGCTCTTCTACGACGTCGGGGTGGTGCGTGACGTCGGCACCAAGCTGCGCTGGAGCTACGGGCCGGGTGAAGAGAACGATCCGACCTTCCGCGCGCCGCTCCAGACCGTCGGTGCCTCGGTTCGGATCAACGTGCTCGGCTTCGTGATCGTCCGGGTGGACTACTCGCGTCCGCTCCACCGTCCGGGCGTGGGTGGACTCTGGGCCCTGAGTCTCGGCCCGACGTTCTAGCAGCTTCTCGAGCGGCAGGGCCGTAACCCCCGATCCGGAACTGGTTACGGCCCTGCTGCCCGCCTATCTTTGCAGGCGTGAATCGCCGACCCGCCCTCGTCGGAGCGTGCCTGGCCCTGCTCGCCGCCTGCGGCCGCTCACCCGACAAACCATCAGTTCCCCTGGCCGAGGCCCCCGGGCCCGCGCGCAGTGCGCCGCCGTCGAGCGTCGTGCGGCTCGTGCGCGCCGGCGGCCGCGCCGTCGCGTACACCGTCCCCGCGCTCGACTCGACGGAGTGGCGGAGCGAAACGCCGGTGCCGGCGCTCGACACGCTGATCGGAACCGACTTCGAGCGTCACGTCGTCGTCGGCCTCGATCGCAAGCACAACCTCGTCGCCCTCGACCTGAACGAGCGGCGAGCCCGCATCCTCGCCCCGCAGATCCGCGCTGCCGCGATCGGGCCGGACGGCTCGGTCTACGCCGTGGACTCCGGCCGGGCCGTGCTCCAGCTTTCGCGACGGGCCACGACGCGTCTGCCGGGAGAGCTCGCGACGCGGCCGGTCGTCATCTTCGGCGGGGCCGGCGGCATCGCGCTGGCCATCGAGCCCGGCCACCTCTCCGTCATCGGCGGCGACGCCGAGCGGCGCGTCACGATACCGCGGGGGCCGGTGGCCGCCACCTTCTGGGGCGACCTGCTCGCGGTCGGGACCGACAGCGGGGTCATCTTCCTCGACCCACTGGGGAAGCGCTCCCCGGCCAGGGTGCCGGACTCGCCACACACCCGGAGTCTCGTCTTCTCGCCTTCGGGGCACCGCCTCTATGCCGCTGGCAGCGGACGGGAGTTGCTGGTGATCGACCGGTTCGGCCACTCGGTTCTCAAGCGAATCGTGCTGCCGGGGACCGCAGCGGCGCTCAGGGTGGACTTCTTCGGCAATTGGCTGCTGGCCCGCGCTGCAGCCGGGGACAGCGTCTGGATCGTCGACCTTGATGCGGAGCGGGTGGTGGGCACCGTCTCGACACCGTGGGACCGCGACCTCCCCGCCGTCGCCGCTCCGCGCACGCTGGTCGCCCGGCGGGACAAGGACGTCGTCGCCCTCGACCTGGCGTCCCCGGCGCTGCCCGAGACGGGACGGGTGAATGGCGGCGCGCACGACATCTGGGTCGCCGTGAGCTGGGCGCCGGCCCCGATCGAGAACGCATCGGAAGCCACGACCGACACCGCGCGGGTGGTCGCGGCTCCGCGGCCCGCCTCGCCGGACAGCGCGGCCCGGGCGGCCGACAGCACGAAGCCTGCGCCGTCCGCGGCGACGCCGCTCCTGTACCTGCAGGTGAGCAGCTCGCGGAATCCGACCTGGGCCGACGACCTCGCGTCACGCCTCCGCGCCGCCGGCCTGCAGCCGACCGTGCTGAAGCCGGCTGGCGCCGACGAGACGTACCGCGTCGTGCTGGGCCCGTTCCGTACGCGTGACGAGGCGGAGGAGACCAGCCGCCGCCTCGGGATGCCGTCGTTCGTCATCACGGCCGAGGGCGACTCCGGCCGCTGATGCTGTCCCGCACCGACAGGACCCTGGCATGAAGCTCACCAAGCTGGAGCTCTCCGGCTTCAAATCGTTCGCCGACACCGTCACGCTGACGTTCGAGGACGGCGTGACCGCGATCGTGGGTCCCAACGGCTGCGGCAAGTCGAACGTCTCCGACTCGGTCCGCTGGGTGCTGGGCGAGCAGTCAGCCCGCCTGCTCCGCGGCGGCAAGATGGAGGACGTGATCTTCCAGGGGTCCACCGGGCGGCGGCCGGTGAACGTCACCGAGGTCTCACTCTTCCTGGACAACAGCGACGGCGACCTCCCGATCGCCTACCGCGAGGTGGTTATCACGCGGCGCCTGTCGCGGTCGGGGCAGAGCGACTACCTGCTGAACGGCTCGCCGGTCCGGCTCCGTGACATTCAGGACCTCCTCCGCGGCACCGGTCTCGGCAGCGATGCCGGCGTGGTGATCGAGGCCAAGATGATCGACCTCCTCCTCTCCGACCGGGCCGACGAGCGCCGCTCGCTGTTCGAGGAGGCCGCGGGAATCGGCCTCTACCGGGACCGCAAGCACAGCACCGAGCGGCGTCTGGAAGAGACCGCGCAGGATCTGCAGCGCGTCGAGGACCTGATCGCCGAGGTCCAGTCCCAGATCCGAAGCCTCGCCCGGCAGCGCGGCAGGGCCGAGCGACACGTGAAGCTGACCGAGGAGAAGTTCGCGGTGCAGATCACGCTCGCCCGGCGCCACCTCGACCGCCTCGCCGAGCAGGCCGCGGGCATGGAGACGCGCTACGCGGAGCTGAGCGAGCTGCTGCCGGCCGCTCGGCTCGCGCTCGGCGATCGCGAGGCCGCGCGGGAGGGGGCCGCCGCATCGCGCGGCGCCGCCGAAGCCGAGCGCACCGAGCTCGCGCGGCGGCTGGGCTCGGTGCGCGTGGAGCTGGGCAAGCTGGAAGGCGACATCGCGCTCGCGAGCGAGCGGCTCGCCAACGCCGCCAGCCGCCGGCTCCGTGCCGCCGAAGAGCGCACGCTCATGGAATCGCGCGCAGCGCAGGCCTCGCTCGAGGAGGCGGCGGCCGAGGCCGAACGCGCCGAGTCTCAGGCGGAGCACGACCGGATCGGCGCCGAGCTGGCGCAGCGCGCGGCTGAAGAGGAGACCGGGCGCCACCGCGTGACCGACGTGCGCGCAGCCGTCCGCGGGCGCGAGCAGGAGCTGCACGACCGGCTCCAGCGCCTGCGCGCGCTGGAAGGCGAGCGCACCGCGCTGGAAGGCGAGCTCGCCTCGCTTCGCGAGCGGGCGGCTCAGGCCGAAGCCCATCGCGCGTCCCTCCTCACCGAGCTCGCCGCGGCCCAGCGGCGCCGCGATCAGCTGGTCGAGAGCGCCGGGTTCCTGGCCTATCAGGCAAGGCAGGCCGCCGACGCCGCCGAGCAGGCCCGGCATCGTGTCGCAGAGACCCGGGAGCACGAGGCGATGGAGCGCGCTGCGCGGCGGAAGGCCGAGGAGTCGCTGGCCCAGATCGCCACACGCCGGCACGCCCTTGA
>JBLMWC010000106.1:0-28843 GCA_050257015.1 Bacillota bacterium
TCGGGATAGGCGTGGGCGATGACGTTGGTACAGACCTCTTCGGCGGCGAGCCGGACATCGGACGCGGCAGCGGCATCGAGCGCGGCTTCGGCGATCGCCGCATCGAGAAAGCCGAGCAGGCCGGCGAGACTCTCGGGCCGCGCCTCCCGCGTAATCTCGCCGCCGGCGGTCACGCGCCCGGCGGCGGCTCGAGCCAGCTCCCGATCTTTCCCAGGAGCCGCTCGATGTCTATCGGCTTGGTGTCGAAGTCGTCGCAGCCGGCCGAGCGGGCCCGGGCCTCGTCGCCGGCCATCGCGTGCGCGGTGAGCGCGACGATCGGGATCGAGCGGGTCGCCTCCGCCGCCTTGATCCGCCGCGCCACCTCCCAGCCGTCGAGGACGGGCAGGCTCATATCGAGGAGGATGAGGTCCGGGTGTTCCGTGCCGGCCATCGCCAGCCCCTCGGCCCCGTCCACCGCCAGCACCACGTCGTACCCGCGCCGGATCAGGCGGCGGGAAAGCATGTCGCGGTTGAGCTCGTTGTCCTCGACGATCAGGAGCTTGGCCATCTACAGCGTGACCTGGAGCCCGGAAGTGAAGAGCCGGTCGGTCTTCCTGAAGCCCGGCTCCGGCAGATTGTCGAACCGGATGAGATACCCCAGCTTGACCGCGAAGCGCGCGGAGAGCGGGGCGACGATCGCCGTTTCGCTGTTCACCCGCAGATCCTTCGACGTCTCGAGGTCAGGCAGCACCTCGACGAACTGCGAGACGAACGCCTTGGCATTGAGATGGTGCCGGTAGTTCGCCGCCGCGCGGGCCGAGGTGAAGTTGTCACTGACCTCGGTGATGGAGCGCTGCTGGGTCAGGTCCAGGCCGCCCTCGAACGACAACGAGTCGGCCGCCGTCTGCAGCGCGGCAAGGGTGAGCCCCGCCCCCTCGCTGAACCGCCGGGCGAAGCCGGCGAAGCGGTTCCGCTCGAAGTTGCCCATCCCGTAGACGCCGAGCCGCGAGGAGAGCGCGTAGTCGGCGCGGAGGCCGGCGATCAGCTGCGACGCCGACGTGACGCCTTCGGTCCGCCCGTAGATGAACGCTCCCTGCTGGCCCAGCTTCACCGCCCCTCTGGTCCAGGTGAGCTTCTCGCCGGTATTGAGCGTGGTGAGGCTGGTGTTTCCCGCAGCGTTGACGAACCCCACGTCGCCGACGAGGGCGACATGACTCGTGTCCTGGGCGCTCGCCACGCCTCCGGCCGCGCTCGAGAGGAGGATCGCGGCCAGGGCGTGACGAATCATTTCGCTACCTCCGCAGCTTGGTCAGCAGCCGCAGGATCTCCATGTACAGCCAGATGAGCGTGACCACGAGCCCGAACGCCGCGAGCCATTCCAGCTCGGCGGGCGCGGTGCCGACTCCGCGGTCGATGAAATCGAAATCCAGGATCAGGTTGAGCGCCGCCAGCACCACGACGAAGAGACTGAACCCGATGCCGAGCAGGCCGCCTTCATGCAGAAACGGGATCTCGAGCCCGAAGAGCGACATCCCGAACGCGATGATGTAAAAAAGGAATATGGACAGCGTGCAGGAGCTCACGATGGTGCGGAACTTGTCGGTCGCCCGGATCAGCCCGGTGCGGTAGCCGATGAGCATCACGACGAGGGTCGAGACGGTCAGGAGCGCCGCCTGCGCCGGCAGCCCCTTGTAGGTGGCCTGCAGGAACAGCGTCAGGACCCCGATGACGAGTCCCTGCAGCAGGGCGTACAGCGGGCCGGTGATGACCGCGCGCTCGGGGTGGAACCGGGTGTAGATGAGGAGGCCCACGCCGCCGATGAACCCGCCGATGAAGAGGCGGCCGGCGACGGGTCCGGAGAGACCGACGCCCGGCAACCCGGCCCAGGCGTAGAGAATCCCGCCGAAGCAGATGGCCAGCAGCAGCAGCGACTTCCGCATGACGCCCGCGAGCGTCATCGTCTCCGTGCTCACCGCGGTTCGCGCGTCGAATACCGCGCGCGTGAACACGGGGTTCCGCGCCTTCTCCGCCATGACATCTCCGGTTGGGGGGTGCTGAATTATCCCCCGGAAGCGGTGTTTAGTCCAGCGGCCCGCGCCATCGGTGCTTGCCGATCGCGAGCCGCGGAGGGCATCATTCCCCCCGCATCCGACGTGATCGACACGAGGCATCAATCCAAGAGGATTTCGCGCCATGACCGACAAGAAGATCATCGCGGTGACCGGGGCGACCGGCAGCCAGGGCGGCGGGCTGGTCCGCGCCATCCTCGCCGACAGGCAGGGACCCTTCGCGGCGCGTGCCGTCACCCGCGACCCCACCTCCGACAAGGCCCGGGCGCTCGCAGCGCTCGGGGCCGAGGTAGTACAGGGCGACGTGGACGACGTGGGGAGCCTCGAGCGCGCCTTCAGCGGCGCGCACGGCGCCTATTGCGTCACCTTCTTCTGGGCGCACATGGACCCGGAGCGGGAGCGCGCCGAGGCCCGAAACCTGGCGCAGGCGGCGAAACAGGCGAAGGTGGCCCACGTCATCTGGTCCACGCTCGAGGACACCCGCAAGCTTGTGCCCCTCAGCGACAACCGGATGCCCACGCTCAGGGGCAAGTACAAGGTCCCGCACTTCGACGCGAAGGGAGAGGCGGACGCCTTCTTCACCGAGCTGGGCGTGCCGACCACCTTCCTGGTCGCGTCGTATTACTGGGACAACCTCATCTACTTCGGACAGGGGCCGAAACCGGACCCGGACGGTACCCTCGCCATCACCTTCCCGATGGGCCGGGCCAGGCTCGCCGGCATCGCGGCCGAGGACATCGGCAAGTGCGCTTACGGCATCTTCAAGCGGGGGAAGGAGATGATCGGGAAGACCGTCGGGATCGCCGGCGGGCACCTCACCTGCGCGGAGATGGCCGCGGCGCTCTCCAAGGCGCTCGGAAGGCCGGTCCGCTACAACGAGGTCACCCCGGAGGTCTATCGAGGCTTTGGCTTCCCGGGTGCCGACGATGTCGGCAACATGTTCCAGGTCTATCGGGATTTCGAGAAGGAAATCTGCGGGTTGCGGGATCTGGACGTGTCCCGCTCACTCAATCCGGAGCTGCAGACGTTCGAGCAGTGGCTCGCGAGGAACAAGGACAAGCTGCCGGTCGAATGAAGGCCTCCGTCTTCATCGCCACCAGCCTCGACGGATTCATCGCGCGAGACAATGGCGACCTCGATTGGCTGCCGGCCGGCGGTGGCGAGCCCCATGGCTACGATGAGTTCATCGCCTCCGTGGATGCGCTGGTCATCGGCCGGAAGACATACGAAACCGTCCTGGCCTTCGAGACCTGGCCTTATGGCCATCGACCGGTGTTCGTGCTCAGCACCCGCGCACTCGCTCCTGCCCCCACGGGCGCGGTGGTCGAGAGGATGTCGGGGGACCCGGCCGAGATCGTGTCCCGGCTCGCGGAGCGCGGCATCCGGCACATCTACGTGGATGGTGGCATCACCATTCAGCGCTTCCTCCGGGCCGGACTCCTGCAGCGCCTTGTCATCACCAGGATTCCCGTGCTCCTCGGCGCCGGGATCCCGCTGTTCGGCGACCTTCCGCACGATATCTGGCTCGAGCATGTCACGACCCGCGCGTTCGCCGGCGGCCTCGTGCAGAGCGAGTACGTTGTCAGGGAGTCGCCGTCTGAGCGTCAGCGCCGCGGCGCGTAGCCGCTGATGGTGGCGCGCTTCCCCGCGCCTTCGTCACTGATGAGGAGGGTTCCGTCCGGGGCGAATGCGATTCCTTCCGGCTGCCGGTGCGCCTTCTCGTCGAGCCCGCCCGACGACAGGACCTCGCCGTCGAGCCCCAGCTCGACGAACGACTTCTGCGGGCCCGCCACCAGCACCAGCGACCGGCGATCCGGCGCGAACGTCATCGCCGAGCCGTGGAAGGTGCGCTGGCCGGTCCCGGCGAGACGGGAATAGTCGACCCGGATCCGGGGCGCCGTGTCGGCGGCCTGCCGGTCGAGCGACCAGGCGAAGATCACGATCTGGTTCCGGTAACGGTCCTCGTGCGGAATCTTGCAGAGGATGAGCAGCGACCGGCCGGCGGAATCGTAGGCGAGGCCCTCGATCTCGCAGGTCTTCCCGAGCCCGGTATCGTGCGCCGTGTACGGTACCGATGCGCCGTCGGCGCCTTCCCGGAACTCGGCCAGGATCCCGTTGCTCGAGATCAGGTAGAAGCGATCGCCCACGATCTGCAGATCCTCGAAGTCGCCCGCCAGCGGACCGGACTTCGCCTGCTTCTTCCCCATCCCGGGATCGGTGCCGTCCGACGCCACCGAGAAGGTCTTGAGCACCCTGCCATCGCGCGCATCGAGCTGCCAGATCGTCGCGTCCTGGTCGCCGTGGGCGAAGAGGCGCCCGTCGCCGCTGAAGGCGAGCCCCGAGATCTCGTCGAGCTCCTTCGGCAGCTTCTTCTCCCACGACGGCTCGCCCGCCAGATCGTACCGGCCGAGCACGCCGCGGGGCTCCGTGACGCCGGGATGCGAACCGGCCGGCGCAGGGGCGCCCACCGCCGGCGCCTTGGGGGTCGCGGAAAGCGAATCGGCCCGCACCGTTACCTCGGCGTCGCGGCTGCAGGCGAGGGAGGCGGCCGCCACGGCCGTGAGCGCGCTCATCATGAAGGGTGAGATCATCCCGCCAATATCGGCGGTCGCCCCGGCGCGCGAGGTGAGCCCGCTTACACCATCTGGTGCACCGGCCCGGCCGGCGCCACATTGGCTCACAGCCCCAACCCGGACCTCATGATGCGACTGCTGCTGGCCGCCGTCACCGCCATCTCCCTCGCCACCGCCCTGCCGCCGGTTCACGCCCCCGCCCCCCCACGGGCCCGGCTCGCCCTCACGCCGCCGATGGGATGGAACAGCTGGAACCACTTCGCGTGCGACGTGAGCGATTCGCTGATCCGCGGCACAGCCGACGCCATGGCCTCGAACGGGATGCGCGACGCCGGCTACCGCTACGTCGTCATCGACGACTGCTGGCAGGTGGCCCGCGCCGCCGATGGGACGATCGTGGCCGACTCGGCGCGCTTCCCCCACGGAATCAAGGCGCTGGCCGACTACGTGCACTCGAAGGGACTCAGGTTCGGCATCTACACCGACGCCGGCACGAAGACCTGCCAGGGCCGGCCGGGCACGCTGGGACACGAGGTGCAGGATGCGCGCACCTACGCGAGCTGGGGCGTGGATTACGTGAAGGAGGACTGGTGCAACTCGCGCGGGCTCGACGCGCCGACGCAGTACACGAAGTTCCGTGATGCGCTCCGCCGCTCGGGACGCGACATCGTCCTCAGCATCTGCGAGTGGGGCGCCAACCAGCCGTGGGAGTGGGCGCCGAAGGTCGGGAACCTCTGGCGCACCACCGGCGACATCGAGGACACCTGGCGGTCGATGCTGGCGAATCTCGACCAGTCCGCGCAGCACGCTACGGTGGCGGGACCGGGCCACTGGAACGATCCCGACATGCTCGAAGTCGGCAACGGCGGGATGACCGACGGCGAGTACCGCGCGCACTTCAGCATGTGGGCGATCCAGGCGGCGCCGCTCATCGCCGGGAACGATCTCCGGACGATGTCGGACTCGACGAAGGCGATCCTCACCAACGCCGAGGTGATCGCGGTGGACCAGGACTCACTCGGCGCGCAGGGAATCCTGGTCTGGGCCGACGGGCCGGAGCTCCAGGTGTGGTCGAAGCCGCTCCGCGGCGGCGCGCGCGCGGTCGCCCTGCTCAATCGCGCCGACACCGCCGCGAAGATCCCCGCCTACCTCCGCCGCACCGGCATCCGGACTGACTCGGTGCGGGTGCGGGACCTCTGGGGCCACCGCGATCTGGGAACCTTCAGGGGCGAATACGCGGACACCGTGCCTGCGCACGGTGTCCGGATGCTGCGGTTCGAGCCGGTGGGTCGCTGACTAGCTGACCTTCACCGTCTGGACCATTCCCTTCATGAAGTGGGGCTTGCCGTCCTTCCGGTCGGGCAGGAAGCAGATCAGCATGTAGTCGCCCGGGGTGAGGTCGGCGGTGAAGTAGGAGACTTCGCCCGGGGCGGCGCCGGCGATGCCGCCGACTCCCGATCCCGGCGGCGGGCCGTTCGGCTTCTGCATCCAGGCGAGGACCTGCTCCTGCGTCTTGCCCGGGGCGAGCTTGATCATCTCGACCTCATGCAGCTGCGGGCCATTGTTCTTCACCTCGATGACCTGTTTGCCGGCCTTGAGCGGCTGCGAGAGGCTGAAATTGTAGTCGGCCAGCGTCATGGTGACGTCCGGCGTGGGCGCGGCGGCCATGGCGCCGGTTGACGGCACGACGGTGAGCGACCGCTCCATTCCCTTCGCCACGTGCGGCACCCCTCCCGGCACATCCACGAAGCAGAGCATCGCGTAGTTGCCGGCCGGCATGTTCATCGTGGCGTTCGACTGGCTGTGCGGGTCGGGCGCGTTGGGGCCGCCGATGAAGGTGACCCATCCCGGGATCGGCCCCGGCTTGGCGATTGCAGCCTGCAGGTCGGCAAACGTCTTCGCGCTGTCCAGCCGCACGAGCTGCATGTGATGGAACGTGGTCCCGTCGTTGATCAGGTTGAAGGTCACCATGCCGGCGGGAATGCTGTCCGGCCCCTCGAACTTGAAGTCCGCTGCGTGGAAGGTGAGGCTTGCCGGAGCGGCGGGAGTCGCCGCCACCGGGGCCGCCGCTGCCGTCGTGTCGGCGGCCGCGGGGGCCTTTTCCTTCGGCGCGCACGCCGCCACGCTCAACATCGCCAGCGTGACCAACACGGAACTGCCTTGCCGGTACATGGTTCCTCCGAGAGTGGGTGGTTGGGGAATGCAGGAGATTGAACGCCGGGCCGCGCCGTGTCAACTAGATTTCCCGCCATGACGGCCCCCCTCCCGCTCACCGGTGTCCACCACGTGAGCTCGCTGAGCGCCCACATCGGACGCTCGCACGACTTCTACACCCGCGTGCTGGGACTGCGTCCGCTGATCCGGACGGTGAACCAGGATCAGCCGACGATGTACCATCTCTTCTTCGGCGATGGCGCCGGCAGCCCCGGCTCCGACATGACGGTCTTCGACATCCCGCACGCCGCCCCCGAGCGGCCCGGGAACAACAGCATATCCCTCACGACCTTCCGCATCCACGGCGACGCCGCCTTCGACTACTGGGCCGCACGGTTCGATCGGCTGGGCGTGGCCCACGGGGAGATCGCGGAGCGAGACGGCCGCCGGGTGCTCGACTTCGCCGATTTCGAGGGAACCCAGCTCTCGCTGGTGGAGGACGGCGGCGCGGCCGCCGCCTTCCCCTGGGCGGAGAGCCCGGTGCCACCGGAGCATCAGATCCGCGGGCTCGGGTACGTGGTGATCACCGTGCCCCAGTCCGGGCCCACCGACCGGTTCCTCACCGAGGCGCTCGGCCTTCGCTACGAGCGGGTGTATCCGCTCGCGGAGGCGCCCGATTTCCCGGTGCACGTGTACACGATCGGCCAGGGCGGCGCGCATGCCGAGGTCCACGTCATCGTGCGGGACGACCTGCCGCAGGCGCGCTACGGCGCCGGCGGCGTACATCACGTGGCGCTTCGCACTCCCGACCAGCCGATGGTGACATGGGTCGGGCGGCTCGACGACCTCGGCCACCGGAACAGCGGCGTGGTGGATCGCCATTACTTCACCTCGGTGTACGTGCGGGAGCCCAACCACGTCCTCTTCGAGCTCGCCACCGAGGGACCGGGGTTCGAGGTGGACGGCCCGATCGATACCGGCCGCCTTTCGCTGCCGCCGTTCCTGGAACCGCGCCGCGCCGAGCTCGAATCCAAGCTGAGGCCGATCGAGGCGGAGGGACCATGGAGCTGAAAGGGATTCACCACCTGACCGCGATCTCCGCCCGGATTCGCGACAACCACCAGTTCTATACCCGCACGCTCGGGATGCGGCTGGTAAAACGGAGCGTGAACCAGGACGACGTGAGCGCCTATCACCTGTTCTATGGCGACGCGGTCGGAAGCCCGGGAAGCGACCTCACCTTCTTCGACTGGCCCCTCCCCCGCGAACAGCGGGGCACCCGCGCCATCACCCGTACCCACCTCCGCGTCGACACGCCGGCCGCGCTCGAGTGGTGGGCTGGTCACCTTGCCGAGCGCGGGGTGAAGGCCGGGCCGGTGGTCGAGCGCGACGACCGGCCGACACTCGACCTGGAGGACATCGAAGGCCAGCGGCTGTCGCTCGTCGCCGATGCGAGCGGGCCGCGGCATCCGTGGGAGCGAAGCCCCGTGCCGGCCGAGCACCAGGTGCGCGGGCTGGGCCCGATCATGCTCAGCGTGCCCTCGCTCGAAGGGACCGATCTGCTCCTTCAGCGCGTGCTCGACATGCGCCCGGTGCGGGAGTATCCGCACCCCGACCAGCCCGGACACACAGTGCACGTGTACGAGATGGGACCGGGCGGAGCGGGGGCCGAGCTGCATATCGCCGTCCAGCCCGACCTGCCGCCGACCCGCCAGGGCGCCGGCGGGGTCCACCACGTCGCCTTCCGCGCGGAGGACGCCGACTACGACGCCTGGGCCGAGCGCCTCAACCAGTCCGGCGTCCCCAACAGCGGCAAGGTCGACCGCTACTGGTTCCGGAGCCTCTATTTCCGCGAGCCGAACGGCATCCTCTTCGAGATCGCGACGGAGGGACCGGGGTTCGGGGTGGACGAGGATCTCGCGACCCTCGGCGAGAAGGTGGTTCTCGCACCGTTCCTGGAGCCGCGGCGGAAGGAGATCGTGGGGGCGCTGAAGCCGATCGACTGAGGCGGCCGCCTGAGGCGAGGGCGCTGCCCGCCCACCCGCCCTTGACACATCAACGTTTCTTGTTATGTTGGATCCCATGACCGTCACCCACCCCACCCGCCCTGTCCTCGCGCAGCTGTTCCACGCGCTGTCCGACGAGACGCGGCTGGCCATCGTCGAGCGGCTGCGCGGCGGGGAGCGGTGCGTGTGCGACCTGACCGATCTCCTCGACGCCGCCCAGTCTCGGCTCAGCTTCCACCTCAAGGTGCTGAAGGAAGCCGGCCTGGTCACCGACCGCCGCGACGGACGCTGGGTGCATTACGCTCTCCGGCCCGAAGCGTTCGAGGAGCTCGAGTCGGCCCTCGGCACCCTCAAGCCGACGCGCCTGCCGATCGCACGCGCCGGCTGCTGCAGCTGATCTTTTTTTTGGCGTGATACATCAATATTTTTTGGTCAATCACCAGGGAGGCAGTATGCAGAACCCCGCCGATGGAGCGTCAGTCAGGGAAACCGTCCGCCAGCGCTACGGCGAGGCCGCGAGCCGCGTCCTGAGCGGCGGCGCCGCCGCCGCGTGCTGTGACAGCTCCTGCTGCGGCGCCGCACCCTCCAGCGGACAGCGCGACCCGATCACCGCCGATCTCTATGACGCCGACCAGACCGCGTGCCTCCCCGAGGACGCCGTCATCGCATCGCTCGGCTGCGGCAACCCGACGGCTCTCGCCGAGCTCCACGAAGGCGACACGGTGCTCGACCTCGGCTCCGGCGGCGGCATCGACGTCCTTCTCTCCGCCCGGCGGGTCGGCCCCACCGGCAAGGCCTACGGGCTGGACATGACCGACGAGATGCTCGAGCTCGCCCGCGCGAACGCCGCGCGCGCCGGTGCCACCAACGTCGAGTTCCTCAAGGGCGAGATCGAGCAGATCCCGCTCCCGGACAACTCGGTGAATGTCATCATCTCGAACTGCGTCATCAATCTCTCGGCCGACAAGCGGAAGGTGCTCGCCGAGGCGTTCCGGGTCCTCAAGCCGGGCGGCCGGTTCGCCGTCTCCGACGTGGTGGTCCGCGGCGAGGTGCCGGACGCGGTGCGGCGGAACATGGAGCTCTGGGTCGGCTGCATCGCCGGCGCGCTCGGCGAGGACGAGTTCCTCCGGCTCCTCACCGACGCCGGCTTCGAGAACCCGTCGATCGAGCCGACCCGCATCTACGAGTTCGAGGACGCCGAGGCGTTCCTGGCCGGCGCGGGTGAGGGCCTCGAGGTGCTGGCGCGCGAGGTGTCAGGCCAGGTGATGGGTGCCTTCGTGCGGGCGACGAAGCCGGCGGCATGATCCGCTCCGCCAAGGCGGCCGACCTCCCGGCGGCCGAAGCGCTGCTCGCCGGCGCCGGCCTCACGACCGAAGGAGTGCGGGACTGGATTGACCGCTTCCTCGTCGCCGAAGAGGACGGATGCATCGCTGGAGTCGCCGGACTCGAACTGTATGGAGATTCGGCGCTGCTGCGGTCGGTGGCGGTCGCCGATGCGTGGCGGGGCACCGGCCTCGGGCGCGCGCTGGTGGAGCGCGCGCTCGACGCCGCATCCGCTGCTGGCGCGACCGATATCTTTCTCCTCACGACGACCGCCGAGCGCTACTTCCCGCGCTTCGGCTTCACGGCGGTGCCACGGAGTGAGGTCTCGGCCCCGGTGCTGGCCTCCGCCGAATTCCGCGGGGCCTGCCCCGCGTCGGCGACGGTGATGTGCCGCCGGTCGGGGCCGCCAGGAGCGGACTGATGCGCATCGCCCTGATCTCGGACATCCACGCCAATCTCCCCGCGCTCGAAGCGGTCCTGGCCGACATCGACGCGCGCGACGTGTTCGCCACCTGGCATCTGGGCGATCTGGTCGGCTACGGACCGTGGCCCAACGAGACGGTGGACCTGATCCGTCAGCGGCAGATCGCCGGCGTCGCCGGCAACTACGATTCGACGGTCGCGACCGACTACAAGCACTGCGGCTGCCGTTACGAGGACGCGCGCCAGGAGGAGCTCAGTCACGAGAGCTATCAATGGACCCGCGAGCATGTGACGGCGGAGACGAAGCGGCTGCTGGGCGGATTGCCGTTCCGGATCGACATCCGGCCCGGCGGGGGGCATCTCGCGGGGCCACAGCTGATTCTGGTGCACGGCACTCCGGTCCTCAACACCGTCTACTGGACCGAGGACCGGCCTGACGATTTCTGCCGGCAGATGGCGCAGAAGGCGGGTGCCCGGGCCGGCGACGTGATCGCGTTCGGGCACACGCATCTCCCATGGCAGCGGGAGGTGGACGGCGTCCGCTTCGTCAACACCGGCAGCGTCGGGCGGCCGAAGGACGGCGACCCGCGCGCGGGCTACGCGCTGCTCACGCTGGAGGGGGACACTGTCCGCGTCGAGTGGCCCCGGATCGAATACGATCTTCCCCGCGTCTCCGCCGGCATCGTTGCCGCCGGCCTGCCCGAGGCGTTCGCCACCTTGCTTTCCACCGGCGGCCGCCTCTGATCAATCAATCTCCGCGGGTGACCCGCATCACCGCCGCCCGGTGTCCCGATGCCCATAGTGGCTTGCTATTCCCGGCCCCGGGTGGCCGGAGCCGGTCATTCCAGCGGAGGTGGGCAATGGGACTTCTCGACAAGATCATGGGAAACAACGAGCCGGCGAAGAAGGCCGACTTCTCCGATGTGAAGAGTGGAAGCTCGTCCACCGCTCCCGCCCCGGCGACCGCCGGCAGCGCGACTGCGGGCCGGACGTATACCGTGGTCAGCGGCGACAGCCTGTCCAGGATCGCCAAGCATCACTACGGCGACGCCGCCAAGTGGCATGCCATCTACGAAGCCAATCGCGACAAGATCAAGAACCCCGACCTGATCTACCCGGGCCAGGTGCTCACCATTCCCGACATCTCATGAGGAGCCCTGCCATGTTCCGACGTATCTCGCTCCTCGCCGCATGCGCCGGCCTCGCAGCGGCCGCCGGCTGCGCGAAGAAGACCGACACCGGCGCCGTGGACACGACGGCCACCACGACCACGATGACTCCGGCCGCCGCCGTGCACGTCACCGGCGTCCAGCTCGGGCGCGCGATCGGCGCCGATGGCCGGGTCGCCAACGAGACCGACGAGTTCAAGCCGAACGACACCATTTACGCCTCCGTCGCCACCGACGGCGTCGCCCAGAGCGCCACCCTCAGCGCACGCTGGACCTACCAGGACGGACAGGTCGTGGACACGACCTCGCGCGCCATCGCGCCGACCGGCGCGGCGGCGACCGAGTTCCACATCTCGAAGCCGAGCGGATTTCCGAAGGGGAACTACAAGGTGGAGATCATGCTCAACGGCACGACCGCGCAGACGAAGGATTTCAAGGTCGGAAGCTGACGGGAACCGGCGGGTGGAAACGAAACGGGCACCGGATCGGTGCCCGTTTTTCCTGCTCAGCTCTCTGCGGCGATCGCGTCGCGGACCGATTCGAGCAGCCGCTCCATGGTGAACGGCTTGATCAGCACCGGCGTCCGGCGCCCGAGCGTCTGGGCCGCTTCGTCGGCATCCTGCGATGCGCCGGCGACGCGCAGCACGCGCTGGTCGGGCGCCATCGTCCAGATGCGCTGCAGGCATTCGTCGCCGCTCATCGCCGGCATTCGCTGATCGCAGATCACCAGGTCGAAGCGCTGGCCGGTGTTGAAGCACTCGAGCGCGGCGGCGGCGTTCGGCGCCGCGGTCGTGGTGTAGCCGTTGGCCTCGAGCATGCGCATGAGCACACTGCGAACGGCATCTTCGTCGTCGATGACCAGCACCGTCTGTCGCTGCCCCATCGGTTCTCCCCTGCAGCGCTTGTATGGTTCCGCGCATAGATTCGTGAATCGATACCGCATTCGCCGGCTGATGGCAATAGCCGGATCACCTGTCCAGAGCGGGGTGACCGATGGCCGAAGAATCCGCACGCAGACTCTCCGATCTCCTGAGCGGCGCTACCGGGCGGCGCGGGTTTCTCTCCCGCGCCGCGGTGCTCGGCACCACCCTTCCCGCGCTCGGAACGGCGCTCGCTGCGTGCAACGATTCGAACGGTGCGCGCACTGCCGCGCGCGGCGACAGCGCCGGCACGGTGCACGACGAGCATCAGGCGCCGCAGCATAACCGGTCGAACGACGACGCGGCACCCGTCGGCGCCGGCGCGGTCGGCTACCGGCGGTACGATCCGGCGCTGCCGCCGCGGGGACCGAGCGGCACGGTCAAGCTCGAGATGACGGTCAAGGAAGTGCCGGTCCACCTGACGAAGGACGTGGTCGTGCCGGCGTGGACCTTCGATGGCACCGTGCCGGGTCCGATCGTGCACGTCCGCCAGGGCGACACCGTCGAGTTCACCCTCACCAACGAGGGCGCGCTTCCCCACTCGATGGATTTCCATGCCGCGCAGATCAACCCGAAGGTCGCGTTCAAGGCGGCGCTCCCGAAGCAGTCGACCTCCTACACCTTCAAGCCACGCTATGCCGGCGCATACCTCTATCATTGCGGTACCCAGCCGGTGCTGATGCACATCGGGAGCGGGATGTACGGAGCCATCATCGTGGATCCCCCGACGGCGCTCCCGCCGGCGAAGGAGTTCGTGCTGGTGCAGAGCGAGTTCTACGTGTCGAAAGATGCGAAGGGCGGGTGGCAGTTCGACTATCAGCGCATGCTCGCCACCCTTCCGGACTACGTGAGCTTCAACGGCGTCGCCAACCAGTACATGGACGAGCCGATCCGGGTGAAGAAGGGCGATCGCGTGCGCTTCTACGTCGTGAATGCCGGCCCGTCACATCCCTGCTCGTTCCACGTCGTCGGCGAGCAGTTCGACACCGTCTACCTCGGCGCGCCGCCGGGCAACGCCATCCGCGGGGTGCAGACCTTCGGCGTCGCGCCGGGCGGCGGGATGATCTTCGAGCTCGATTGTGATCTGGCGGGGGAGTTCCCGTTCGTAAACCACGGCTTCGGACATGGCCAGAAGGGCACCATCGGCTTCCTCGTGGTAGAGTAGCCGATGCACTCTCTCGTACGCCGCTTTCTCAAGACCGGGATCCTCTTCCTCGGCGCGGGCCTCCTCCTCGGCGCGTGGATGCTGGTGCGGCGCGAGCTGTGGGGGATCTATCCGAGCACCTACCTGATGAGCGCGCACACCCACGCCATCCTCGTCGGCTTCGTGATGATGATGATCCTGGGTGTGGCGCTCTGGATGTTCCCGCGCCCGGCGAAGGACGATACCCGCTACCGGCCGGAGCTCGCCGAGGCGGCGTACTGGCTGGTGACGGCGGGGACGGTGGTGCGAGTCGCCGGGGAGATCGCGCGGTCGGGAACCGACGGCGCGGTGCTCCGACTGATGGTCGTGGCAGGGGGCCTGGCGCAGGTGCTGGGAATCGGAGTCTTCTTCGCCACGATGTGGACCCGCATCCGGGCGAGCGGGAGCGCGCTTCGGGAGGAGCGCGGCGAGCGGTTCTGAGCCGGCGTGTCAGCCGCCGCGGAGCGACTTCCGGGCGTCGAGGAGATCGCGGACCTGCTTGGCGAGCGCGTCGGGATGAAATGGCTTCTGCTGGAACGGCACGCCCGGGTCGAGCAGGCCGCGGCGGACGACGTCCTCGCCGGTGAATCCCGACATGTAGAGCACCGGCAGGTCGGGCGCCCGCTCGCGCAGATGGCTGCCGAGCTCGCGGCCACCCATCGTCGGCATCACGACGTCCGAGACGACGAGATCGGGCATGCGCGTGGTCCGCGACAGGAGCTCGAGCGCCTCGGCGCCATGCGCCGCCTCATGCACGGTGTAGCCGCGCTCGCGAAGGACCCGGCATGCGAGGAGCCGCACCATCTCTTCGTCCTCCACCACCAGCAGCGTCTCCGAGCCGCCGGCCGGCGCCTCCCGGGCCGCGCCGGGTGACGCCGGCGCCGTTTCACTATAGGCCGGAAGGTAGACCTTGAAGGTGGTACCGAGCCCGGGCTCGCTGTAGACCCAGATGTAGCCGCCGCTCTGCTTCACGATGCCGTAGGCCGTCGAGAGCCCGAGCCCCGTCCCCTCGCCGAGCGGCTTGGTGGTGAAGAAGGGCTCGAAGATCCGGTGCTGAACCTCGGGCTCCATCCCGTGTCCGGTATCGCTGACGATCAGGGCATTGTAGGGGCCGTGCGGGATCTCGACGCCGGCATGCCGCCGCATGTAGTCGTCGTCGAGCATCACCGAGCGCGTCTCGACGGTGATGATTCCGCCGGACGGCATCGCATCGCGCGCGTTGAGGACCAGGTTGAGCAGCACCTGCTCGAGCTGGTTGGGATCGGCGCGGACCGAGGACAGCATCGGCGCGAGGTCGAGTCGCATCTGATGCGAGGGTCCCAGCATCCGGGAGAGCATCCCGTGGGTCCCCTGCACCACCGCGCTGATGTCGAGTGGGCGGGGCTGCATCACCTGCTGGCGGCTGAAGGCGAGGAGCTGGCGCGTGATGTTGGCGGCCCGATCGGCGGCGCGGGAGATCTCGCTCACGTCCTCATGCCGGCGGTCGCCCCGGGGGAGATCGCGGAGGAGGAATTCGCTCAGCCCCAGCACGACGGTCATCATGTTGTTGACCTCGTGGGCCACGCCACCGGCAAGACGGCCGATCGCCTGGAGCCGCTCGACCCGCCGCAGGTTCTCCTCAGTGCGCTTCCGCTCGTCGATGTTCACGACGCTCAGGCAGACCCCGATGATTCCCCCGTCCTCCGCCACCACCGGAATCAGGTGCGCCTCGAACCACCGGTCGGCGCCGGCGACGTTGGTCACCCGCCGCTCCAGCATCACCGTCTCCCCCGCCAGCGCCCGATCGAAGAACTCGGTCCACTCCTCGACGATGCCGGGCGGGAGGAGGTTCGCGAGGACGTCGCCTTCGCTGACGTCCTGGCCCGTCACCCAGTTGGCCCAGTTGCTGGCCGCCTTGTTGAGGGTGAGCACCACGCCGTGCCGGTCGAGGAGGACGAAGTCCTGGATGGCGTTGTGGAAGATGGCGCGGAGGTTGGCTTCGGAGCGGCGCAGTGCGGCTTCGGCGGCCCGGCGTTCGGCGCGGGCCCGCTCGCGCTCCAGGGCAGCCTCGATCGCGGGCCCGATCCGGGCCAGGTTGTTCTTCAGGAGGTAGTCGGATGCGCCCGCCCGCATGCAACCGACCGCCGTCTCCTCGTTGATCGAGCCGGTGACGACGATGAAAGGCGTCACCGGGGCCGCCTCCTTGGCCAGAAGCAGCGCCGTCATGCCGTCAAACCCCGGGAGGGTATAGTCGGCCAGGATGACATCTGGCCTGAAGCTCCGGATTCCCTCCACCAAGCCATCTCGGCTGTCCACCCGCCGGGCCTCGAACGCAATCCGCGACCGGCGCAGCTCGAACTCGAGCAGCTCGGCATCCATGGGGACATCCTCGAGCATCAGGATGCGGAGTGGGGCAGTCTGAGGCAAAGGCGGACCGAAGGCGGGGGTCGTCAGGGCGAGCCCGGAATGTCGGCATCCCTGAGGGTCTAGTCAACCATGGGCCGGCCCATTGCATGACGGCCTCGACCGCCATATTAGTAGAAGGCCCCCCACAAGCCGCCGTTTCCGGTGGCACCGCTCGGCGGCAAAAATTCCCATGGAGCAGGTATGACCGTGACCCGTCCCGGCAATAACGCCAGCGACAGCCGTCCACCCAGGCGCCGCAAGGCGCGCGGGGCCGACGCGCCGCTGTCGGATGACCTTGATCTCAACCAGCTGCTTGGCGTGCTGACCGCAATGCGGAAGGGCGACTTCAGCGCCCGGATGCCCGCCTACTCGGGCGGCATCGCGGGCCGCATCGCCGATGCCGTCAACGGCATCGCCGAGCTGAACGACGACACCGCCCGGGAGCTTGGGCGGGTCAGCAAGGCGGTCGGCAAGGAGGGCCGGATCACCCAGCGCGCCTCGCTGCCGGGCGCGACCGGAACCTGGGCGGTGTCGATCGACTCGTTCAACACCCTGATCGGCGACCTGGTGCAGCCGACGAGCGAGGTGGCCCGCGTGATCGGCGCCGTGGCCAAGGGCGACCTCTCGCAGAACATGTCGCTGGAGATCGACGGCCGGCCGCTGATGGGGGAGTTCCTCCGGATCGGCAAGACGGTGAACTCGATGGTGGACCAGCTCAACTCCTTCGCGTCCGAAGTCACCCGCGTGGCCCGCGAGGTCGGAACCGAAGGGAAGCTCGGCGGGCAGGCGCGGGTGAAGGGGGTGGCCGGCACCTGGAAGGACCTGACCGACAACGTGAACTCCATGGCCGGCAACCTGACGGCCCAGGTCCGGAACATCGCCCAGGTGACGACGGCGGTGGCCAACGGCGACCTGTCGAAGAAGATCACCGTGGACGTGAAGGGCGAGATCCTGGAGCTCAAGAACACGATCAACACGATGGTGGACCAGCTCAGCTCGTTCGCCTCGGAAGTGACGCGTGTGGCGCGCGAAGTCGGGACCGAAGGGAAGCTGGGCGGGCAGGCGGAGGTCACCGGCGTGGCCGGCACCTGGAAGGACCTGACCGACAACGTGAACTCGATGGCCGGGAACCTGACGGCGCAGGTGCGTAACATCGCGCAAGTCACGACGGCGGTCGCCAATGGCGATCTGTCGAAGAAGATCACGGTGGACGTGAAGGGGGAAATCCTCGAGCTCAAGAACACCATCAACACGATGGTGGACCAGCTGAGCTCCCTCGCCTCGGAAGTGACGCGCGTCGCCCGCGAAGTCGGTACCGAGGGCAAGCTCGGCGGTCAGGCCGACGTGCGTGGGGTGGCGGGCACGTGGAAGGACCTCACCGACAACGTCAACTCGATGGCCGGCAACCTCACCTCGCAGGTCCGCAACATCGCGCAGGTGACGACCGCCGTCGCCAACGGCGACCTCTCCAAGAAGATCACGGTGGACGTGAAGGGCGAGATCCTGGAGCTCAAGAACACCATCAATACGATGGTGGACCAGCTCAATTCCTTCGCCTCCGAAGTTACGCGCGTCGCGCGCGAAGTCGGCACCGAGGGTAAGCTCGGCGGACAGGCCGACGTGCGGGACGTGGCAGGCACGTGGAAGGATCTGACCGACAACGTCAACCAGCTCGCCGGCAACCTGACCGTTCAGCTGCGCGACGTGTCGAAGGTTGCCACTGCGATCGCCAACGGCGACCTGACCCAGAAGATCACCGTGGACGTGAAGGGCGAGATCCTTCAGATCAAGAACGTGATCAACACGATGGTGGACCAGCTCAGCTCGTTCGCCTCGGAAGTGACCCGCGTCGCGCGCGAAGTCGGCACCGAAGGAAAGCTGGGCGGCCAGGCCGAGGTGAAGGGTGTGGCCGGCACGTGGAAGGACCTCACCGACAACGTGAACTTCATGGCGGGCAACCTGACGTCGCAGGTGCGTAACATCGCCCAGGTGACGACGGCGGTGGCGAACGGAGACCTGTCGAAGAAGATCACGGTGGACGTGCAGGGCGAGATTCTCGAGCTCAAGAACACCATCAACGTCATGGTGGACCAGCTGAGCTCCTTCGCCTCCGAGGTCACGCGCGTAGCGCGCGAGGTCGGCACCGAGGGCAAGCTGGGTGGCCAGGCCGAGGTGAAGGGTGTCGGCGGTACCTGGAAGGACCTCACCGACAACGTGAACCAGCTCGCCGGCAACCTGACCGTTCAGCTGCGCGACGTCTCCAAGGTCGCGACGGCGATCGCCAATGGTGACCTGACCCAGAAGATCACCGTGGACGTGAAGGGCGAGATCCTCCAGATCAAGAACGTGATCAACACGATGGTGGACCAGCTGAGCTCGTTCGCCTCGGAAGTGACCCGTGTGGCGCGAGAAGTCGGCACCGAGGGCAAGCTCGGCGGTCAGGCCGAGGTGAAGGGCGTCGGCGGTACCTGGAAGGACCTCACCGACAACGTGAACTTCATGGCCGGGAACCTTACGTCGCAGGTACGTAACATCGCCCAGGTCACCACCGCCGTCGCCAACGGCGACCTCTCCAAGAAGATCACCGTCGACGTGCAGGGCGAAATTCTGGAGCTCAAGAACACCATCAACGTCATGGTGGACCAGCTGAGCTCCTTCGCCTCGGAGGTCACCCGCGTCGCCCGCGAGGTCGGGACCGAAGGGAAGCTCGGTGGTCAGGCCGAGGTGAAGGGCGTCGGCGGTACCTGGAAGGACCTGACCGACAACGTGAACTCGATGGCCGGGAACCTGACGGCCCAGGTCCGTAACATCGCGCAGGTGACGACCGCCGTCGCCAACGGCGACCTCTCCAAGAAGATCACGGTGGACGTGAAGGGTGAGATCCTGGAGCTCAAGGACACCATCAACACGATGGTGGACCAGCTCAACTCGTTTGCGTCCGAAGTCACCCGCGTCGCCCGCGAGGTCGGTACCGAGGGCAAGCTCGGCGGCCAGGCATACGTGAAGGGTGTCGGCGGCACCTGGAAGGACCTCACCGACAACGTGAACTCGATGGCCCGGAACCTCACCTCGCAGGTCCGCAACATCGCCGAGGTGACGACGGCGGTGGCGAAGGGCGAGCTGAACAAGAAGATCACCGTGGACGTGCAGGGCGAGATCCTCGAGCTCAAGAACACCATCAACACGATGGTGGACCAGCTCAACTCGTTCGCGTCGGAAGTCACCCGCGTCGCCCGCGAAGTCGGCACCGAGGGCAAGCTCGGCGGTCAGGCCGAGGTGAAGGGCGTGGCCGGCACGTGGAAGGACCTGACCGACAACGTGAACTTCATGGCCGGCAACCTCACGACGCAGGTACGAGGCATCGCCAAGGTGGTGACGGCGGTCGCGACCGGCGACCTGACCCAGCGCGTCGTCTTCGAGGCCAAGGGCGAGATCGCGACGCTGGCCGACACCATCAACGGGATGGTGCTCACGCTGGCGACGTTCGCCGACCAGGTGACCAACGTCGCCCGCGAGGTCGGCATCGACGGCAAGCTCGGCGGCCAGGCCCGCGTGCCGGGCGCCGAGCGGATCTGGCGCGACCTGACCGGGAACGTCAATCAGCTCGCGGCGAACCTCACCACGCAGGTCCGCGCCATCGCCGAGGTCGCGACGGCAGTGACCAAGGGCGACCTCACGCGGTCGATCACCGTCGAGGCGCTGGGCGAGGTGGCGGAGCTGAAGGACAACATCAACGAGATGATCCGGAACCTCCGCGATACCACGCGGAAGAACACGGAGCAGGACTGGCTCAAGACCAACCTCGCGAAGTTCAGCCGCATGCTGCAGGGCCAGCGCGACCTCAAGGCGGTCTCGGAGCTGGTACTCTCGGACCTCGCGCCGCTGGTCTCGGCCCACCACGGCGTCTTCTACATCCTCGAAAGCGCGGGCGACGACGCCCGCTTCCGCCTGCTCGCGAGCTACGCCTACAAGCACCGGAAGAACGCCGCCACCACCTTCCGCCTGGGCGAAGGGCTCGTCGGCCAGGCGGCGCGGAACAAGCAGCGCATCCTCCTGACCGACGTGCCGGCCGACTACATCCGGATCGCGTCGGGCCTGGGCGAGGCGCCGCCGCGGAACGTCGTCATCCTCCCGGTGCTCTTCGAGGGCCAGGTGATGGCAATGCTCGAGCTTGCGAGCTTCGAGCCGTTCGACGAGATCCGCCTCACCTTCCTCGAGCAGCTCGCCGAGAGCATCGGCATCGTGATCAACACGATCGCGGCGAACATGCGGACCGAGGAGCTCCTCAAGCAGTCGCAGGCGCTCACCGAGAATCTCCAGAGCCAGCAGGAGGCGCTCACCGAGACCAACAAGCGGCTGGAGCAGCAGGCCCGCTCGCTCACGCAGTCCGAGGAGCTCCTCAAGAAGCAGCAGGACGAGCTGCAGCGGAAGAACGGCGAGCTGGAGGAGAAGGCGAAGCTCCTGTCGGAGCAGAAGACCGAGCTCGAGGAGAAGAACGCCGAGGTCGGCCAGGCCAAGGTGGCGCTGGAAGAGAAGGCCGAGCAGCTGGCGCTGATCTCGAAGTACAAGTCCGAGTTCATGGCCAACATGTCGCACGAGCTCCGGACTCCGCTCAACTCCCTCCTCATCCTCTCCCAGATCCTGTCGGAGAACGCCGACGGCAACCTGACGGAGAAGCAGGTCGGCTTCGCCAACACGATCCACTCGTCGGGCTCCGACCTCCTCGACCTGATCAATGACATTCTGGACCTCTCGAAGATCGAATCGGGCACGATGGCGGTGGATGTCAGCGCCGTCGCCTTCGGCGAGCTCCGAAAGTTCGTCGAGTCGACCTTCCGCCAGGTGGCCGTGCAGAAGAACCTCGAGTTCGACGTTGCCATGGGCGACGGGCTCCCCGGCGTCATCCAGACCGACGCCAAGCGGCTCCAGCAGGTGCTCAAGAACCTGCTCTCGAACGCGTTCAAGTTCACCGAGCGCGGACGTGTGACGCTCGACATCCGGCGCGCCACCGACGGCTGGGATCCCGACCACGAGTACCTCAACACCGCGCCCGCCGTCATCGCCTTCTCGGTGACCGACAGCGGCATCGGCATTCCGCGCGACAAGCAGGGCGTGATCTTCGAGGCGTTCCAGCAGGGTGACGGCACCACCAGCCGGAAGTACGGCGGCACCGGCCTCGGCCTCTCGATCAGCCGGCAGATCACGCGCCTCCTGGGCGGCGAGATCAAGCTCCGGAGCGAGACCGGCGTCGGCAGCACCTTCACGCTCTACCTGCCGGCATCGTACCCGGCGCAGATGGCGGCGACCCAGCCGTCGGTGGAGGATGCCGGCACCTGGGGCCGCGCCGCCGCGTCGGCGATCACGGCACCCAAGCCCGGCACCACCGCGGCGAGCCGCGTGATGCTGGCGCCGGCGATCGAGCCCTCGATCGCGGACGACCGGGCCGACATCCAGCCCGGTGACCGCACCCTGCTCATCGCCGAGGACGACGCGGACTTCGCCGCGATCATGCTGGACCTCGCGCGCCAGCACGGGTTCAAGGGGCTGGTCGCGCTCCGGGCCGACAAGGCGCTCGCGCTCGCGCGCGAGTTCCAGCCGACCGCCATCACGCTCGACCTCCGCCTCCCCGATGCCGACGGCTGGACGATCCTGGACCGGCTGAAGCACGATGCCCGCACCCGGCACATTCCGGTGCAGATCATCTCGGTGGACGAGGACTGGCAGCGCGGCATGAAGCTCGGCGCGATCGACTTCCTCACCAAGCCGGCCACCAAGGACGCGCTCTCCGGCGCCCTCGGGAACATCAACAGCTTCGTGAACCGGACCACCAAGCGCCTGCTCGTCGTCGAGGACGATGCCGCCCAGCGCCAGAGCATCGTGGAGCTGATCGGGGGGCCCGACGTCGAGACGGTCACGGTGGAGACCGGGGCCGCCGCGCTCTCCGCGCTCAAGACGAGCGAGTTTGACTGCATGGTCCTCGATCTCGGGCTGCCCGACATGACGGGTGTGCAGCTCATCGGGAAGATCCGCAACGAGATCGGGCGGCGCCGCCTGCCGACCGTGGTCTACACCGGCAAGGAGCTGAGCCGGAAGGAGGAGGCGGAGCTGGGCAGCATGGCGGAGGCGGTGGTCATCAAGGATGCCCGCTCACCCGAGCGGCTCCTGGACGAGACGGCGCTCTTCCTCCACCGCGTCACCGAGTCGCTGCCCGACGGGAAGCGGCGCATGCTCGACCTCCTGCACCGCACCGATCCGGTGCTGGCCAACCGGAAGGTGCTGATCGTGGACGACGACGTCCGCAACATCTTCGCGCTCACGACCTTCCTCGAGCAGAGCCAGATGGAGGTGGTCTATGCCGAGCGCGGCGCCGACGGCATCGCCCTGCTGGAGCGGGACCCGGCGATCGACATCGTGCTGATGGACGTCATGATGCCGGAGATGGACGGCTATGAGACGATGCGGGCCATCCGCGCCGCCGGCCGCTTCGACCATCTGCCGATCATCGCCGTGACGGCCAAGGCGATGATGGGCGACCGCGAGAAGTGCATCGCGGCCGGCGCGTCGGACTACATCGCCAAGCCCGTGGACATGGACCAGCTTCTCTCCCTGCTGCGCGTGTGGCTGTATCGATGATCGATGCCCGGACTGGCCCGGCCGCTGACGACCGGGTCAACATCCTGATGGTGGACGACCAGCCCGAGAACCTCATCGCCCTCGAGGCGATGCTCGAGGGGCTGGGACAGAACCTGATCGCCGCGCGCTCGGGGCGGGACGCGCTCCGGGCGCTCCTGGAGCTCGACGCGGCCGTCGTGCTGCTCGACGTCAAGATGCCGGACATGGACGGCTTCGAGACCGCCGAGCTGATCCGGTCGCGCGAGCGCACCCGCGACACTCCGATCATCTTCCTCACCGCCGCCGACCGGAACGAGACGCTGGCGCTTCGCGGCTACGCCGTCGGCGCGGTGGACTATCTGATCAAGCCGGTGGTACCTGAGCTGGTGCGCTCGAAGGTGGCGGTGTTCGTCGAGCTGGCCAAGAAGTCGCAGCTCCTTCGCCGCCAGGCCGACCAGCTGCGCCAGGGCGAGCAGGCGGCGCGCGAGCTGGCCGAAGCGCGCGCGGTGCTCCTCGAGGACCTGGAGCAGAAGACCCGGGAGATGGAGACGTTCAGCTACGCCGTCTCCCACGACCTCAGGGCGCCGCTCCGCCGGATCGACGGCTTCAGCCGCGCGCTCCTCGAGAGCGAGGCCGACCGCCTGTCCGGCGATTCCGCCCGCTATCTCCAGCACATCCGGCAGGCCGCGGGCGACATGTCGGACCTCATCGACGGCATGCTGGCGCTCTCCCGCGTCGCCCGCGCCGACCTCAGAATCCGGCCGGTGGATTTCAGCGCGATGGCGGACACGGTGGCAGCCCAGCTCCGTGACACCGACCCGGCGCGCGCCGCGGAGATCGTCATCCGGCCCCACGTGTCGGCAAGCGGCGATCCGCAGCTCCTCCGGGTCGTGCTGCAGAACCTCTTCGAGAACGCCTGGAAGTTCACCCGCACCCGCCCGGAAGCACGGATCGAGTTCGGCGCGCTCAACGCGCACACCGATCCGACCTACTTCGTGCGGGACAACGGCGTGGGCTTCGACCCCGACTACTCCGACCGGCTGTTCAAGCCGTTCCAGCGGCTCCACTCGGCGCGCGAGTTCGAGGGCACCGGCATCGGCCTCGCGACGGTGCACCGCATCGTCCAGCGCCACGGCGGCCGCGTCTGGGCCGAGTCCACGCCGGGCGAAGGCGCGACGTTCTCGTTCACCCTCGGACGCGGCCGGGAAGGCGGGATACTCCCATGATGATGCGTACTCTGATTTCAGCGGGCGCCGTGCTGGCACTCGTGTCCGCGCCCGCGGCGGCGCAGAACCAGGCCGCCGGATGGGCCGCGGTGGATTCGGCGGTGGGCCGCGCCGGGATGGCGCAGGACGGCGGGGTGTGGGGCTACCGGTTTCCGCGGCGCGATCTCACGGTCAAGGTCGGCGACGTCACCGTCATGCCCGGGCTCGCCCTCCGCTCCTGGGTCGCGTTCAGGCGAACCGGCGTCGGCGCCGAGGCCATGCTCATGGGCGACCTCGTCCTCCTCGAGAGCGAAGTCTCGCCGGTGATCTCCAAGCTCGAGGAGCTTGGCGTGCACGCCACCGCGCTGCACAACCATCTGCAGGGCGAGTCGCCACGAGTGATGTACCTGCACATCAACGGCCGCGGCGATCCGGTCAGGCTCGGCCGCGCGATCCATGCGGCGCTCGCACTCACCGCCACGCCGGATGCCGTGCCCGACGGGAAGGGGCTGGCGATCCGCTTCCAGCTCGACACCACCGAGCTCGCCACCGCGCTCGGACGGAAGGGCAAGGTGAGCGACGGCGCCTGGGGGGTCGGGGTGCCGCGCGCCGAGTCGATCCGGGTCGGCGGGATGGTGGTGCCGCCGGCGATGGGTGTCGCCACGTCGATCGGAGTTCAGCCGCTGGGCGAGGGCAAGGCGGCGGTCGCCGGCGATTTCGTGCTCATTCCGTCGGAGGTCACGCCGGTGGTACGCGCGCTTCGGGCCGGCGGCATCACCGTGACGGCGATCCACAGCCACATGGTGGACGAGCAGCCGCGCCTGATCTTCGTCCACTACTGGGCCACCGGCGACGCCCTCACCCTGACCCGCGCACTGCGCGAGGTTCTCGCCCGGACGCACGTCGCCCCGGCCGCTCCGCGCTGAGCATCACCGGCCCAACGCCGGCGACCGGCGGAACGTAGAGCTGAAGTCACCTTCACTCTGCGTCTTCCGGAGAGACCGATGCTCGTACGTATCCTCGCCGCCGTCCTGGCGGCCCCTTCCCTGCTGTTCGTCACCGCCGCCGCGCCCATCGGTCCGTCCCGCCCGCCGGCCCGAGCCGGCGTCCGGCTCGTCGTCGCACCGGCGGGCAACGAGGTGCGCTATCGCGTGCGGGAGCAGCTGGCCGGCCTGGACCTGCCCAACGACGCGGTCGGCCGGACGGCGGCGGTGACCGGCGGCATCACCTTCGATGCCAAGGGTGCCGTGGTGCCGGCGGGGTCGAAGTTCGACGTCAACGTGGAAGGACTCACGAGCGACCGCTCTCGCCGGGACGGTTACGTCAGGGCCCGGGTGCTCGAGACGGCGCAGTATCCGACAGTGACGCTGGCGCCGACCGCGGTCACCGGCCTTCCCTGGCCGCTGCCGACCAGCGGAGCGCGGACCTTTCAGCTCACCGGCGACCTCACGGTGCACGGCACGACGCATCCCACCACGTGGAGCGTGACCGCCACGTTCAATGGGAGCGAGGTGACCGGCACCGCCGTCACCGGCTTCACCTTCGCCGATTTCGGCCTCCCCCAGCCCCGCGTCCCCATCGTCCTGAGCGTCGCGGACAGCATTCATCTGGAGTACGAGTTCCACTTCGTGCCGGAGGGGAAGTAGGGGCTCTGCGGGTCACTTCTCCGTCAGGAACCTCGGCGGATTGACGTCCAGCACCTCCCACCGGTTGCTCATCATCTTCGACACGGTGAACCCCAGCGCCGCCCCGCCCACGACGTCGCTGGGCCAGTGCCTGTTGTCGTTGAGCCGCGACCAGGCGGTGCCGGTCGCGAAGGTGTAGAGCGCGATGCTCGACCAGGTGTTGTGGAGGTCGTCCGCGAGCGACGTAGCCAGCACGAACGCCATGGCCGCGTGCCCCGACACGAACGACACCTGCCTGTTGCGGAACGGATCGAAGTCGTAGGGGCTGGGACTCACATCGGGACGCGCGCGGCCGACCAGCTTCTTCACCACCTCGTCGGCCGCGATGGTGACGATCTCCGACAGGAGCAGCCGCCCGCCGGCCCGCTCGACCTCGCCGTCGCCCGCGATGATCCCGCCACCGGTGATTGCGACGGCGAGCCCGGCGTAGACCGGCGCCGTCCCCATCGTGCGGAATACGCCGGCGACCCCGTCGAGCGTGCGCGACCGGTGCGCCTGCAGGAAGTCCCGCGTCGGGCGGTCTATAAGGAAGAGGGTGGCGATTCCGGCGGTGACGCCCAGCCCCTCCAGGGTGGAGACATCGTGCCGGGGCGGAAGCGGCTCACGGAGCGCGGCGGTTGCGGAGGGCCCCTGGGCGGAGAGCGGAGTCGTGCCGGCCAGGAGCAGCAGTACCGCGAGGATGCGAGGTCTGTGCATCAACGACTATCGCACCGGCCGCGGCGGCGCGCGGTGATGCAGCACCCGCCCGTCGCGTGCGCCGCTACTCGGCCAGCTTGTTCAGCACGAGTGCCACGGCCCGCTCTTCCGCCGCTCCCGCCTCGAGGCATCCTTCGCGCAGCGACCACACTTGCTCCGCGCGGTCGAGCAGGTGCTCGGCGGCCAGCTCGGCGCCGATGCGCGGCGGGTGGGCCAGCTCCGAGCGCGCCGAATCGAGGACGGGCCGCGCCGCGGTATCGGCCGCAATCACGGGACAATGGTCGGCGGCGAGAAGGGCGCCGCCCAGCAGAATGATGCTCCGCCGCTGCCGTTCCGCCGGCGCAAGGCCGCGCTGCGTCGGATCGAGGTCCCGCACCCGGTTGACCTGCGCGAGCTGCTCCTCGATCGCGGAGTCGCCCGGGCGCAGCCTCGCGGCCGCCGCCAGATTCGCCTGTGCGCTCCGGTAGTTGCCCTGCGCGGCCTCGGCGTCGCCCAGGCCGGCGAGCGCGTCGGCGTCGGACCGATCGCGATGCACCAGCCCCCGGAAGATCGCCGCCGCCCTCGACGGCGATCCCGCCGCCACGAAGAGGTGCGCGCGCCGCCGCTCGAGCGCGGTGTCCGACGGGCCCCCGTCTTCCATCGGCAGCAGCTCCGCCAGCAGCTCCTGGCGGGCCCCGCGCTTCGCCAGCAGCTCCACCAGCTCGATCCGCACCGTCCGCCGCGCGACGATGGGGTCGCCCGGCCAGTGGCCATAGATCGCGCGGTGATAATAGGAGATCGCCTCCTCCGGCCGGTGCAGCGCGAGGAGCGACCGGGCCATCGAAAGATTCCCCGCGCCGTCCGTCGCATCCCGTTCCAGCAGCGGCTTGAGCGCCGCGACCGCGGCGTCGGGCCGCCCCGACGCGCGCGAGGCATCGGCCAGCGCGAGCTCGTAATCGCGATTATCGCGCTCGACGGCGATCGCCGCCTTGAAGCGCTCGGCCGCCTCCTTCGCGTCGCCCCTCGCGAGCAGCGACTTCCCCTCCCGAAAGCGCGCCGCAGCCTCCGCTCGCCCCGCCCGCTGCTGCACCCCCGCGAGGAAGGTGTCGACCACGAAGAGGCCCGCCATCGCGGCGAAGATCAGGGCGAAGGTGACCAGGAAGGTCTGGGCCGACGCCGTGCGCGGCGCCGCCTCAGCCGCCATGCCAGTCCTCGCCGCCGAGCCCCTCGAGCCCGAACCCGCTCAACACGTCATGCAGCGTGACCACCCCGAGCAGCTGGCGGACGTTCCTCCGGCTGACGACGGGAAGGACGGTAACGCCGGCGGCGCCCATGCGGGTGAGCGCGGTGCCGATCGGCTGATCGGGGTGCACGTGGCACGACGCCTCGGGGTCGCCGTCGTTGGCGGCGTCGGTGACGATCGTCGCCAGCTGGGCATCCGGGGCGGCGGTCTCCAGCGCCCGGGCGACGGCCTCCGGCCCGATCATCGCCCGGAAGCCGCGCTTCCCGGTCACCGGCCAGTCGTCGGTGCCGGCCCGCCGCATCCGCTCCAGCGCCTCCGCGAGCGGCGTCGTGTCGGGCATCGCCTCCGGCGCAGGCTTCATGATCGCGCGGACGGTGAGCCCCGACTCGGCGCGCGACTCCGCCGTCGGCAGGTGAACGCCGTCCTGACGGGCCAGCGCCTCGTACACCGGCACCGGCTGGAAACGCTGGGAGATGAAGAAGGCGATGAGGTTGGAGATCATCAGCGGGACGATGATCGTGTAGTCCCGCGTCAGCTCGAAGATCATGATCACCGACGTGAGCGGAGTGCGGACGATGCCGGCGAATGCCGTGCCCATGCCGACGAGCGCGTAGGCGCCCGCCCCCGCCGTATGCCCGGGGAACGCCATCTGTGCCACGCTCCCGACCGACGCGCCGATCATGGCCCCGATGAAGAGTGCGGGGCCGAAGATGCCGCCGGCGTTCCCGGACGCGTAGCAGACCGCCGTCGCGATGATCTTGAGTACCGCGAGGAGGAGCACCGTCTTCAGAATCACGTCGCCGTTGAGCACCCGGCCCACCTCGTCGTAGCCGACGCCGAGGACCTGCGGGATGAAGTAGCCCATGATGCCGACGGTGAGGCCGCCGATTGCCGGCTGGAACCAGCTCGTCCGGCGCGGCCACCCGAGGAAGTAGCGGCGAAGGCCCAGGAGCAGCTTCACGAAGGCGACGGAGCCCAGCCCGCCGACGACGCCGAGCACCGCGTACACCCCGAACTCCGACGGGTTGACCAGGTGGTAGCTGGCGACGTGAAACAGCGGCTCGTCGCCGAGGACGAGGTGCAGCACCATCCAGGAGGTGGCCGAGCTGATGACGACGGAGCCGAGGACCGGCGCATGCATGTCGCCGATGATCTCCTCCAGCGAGAAGAGCACCGCGGCGATCGGCGTGTTGAAGGCGGCGGCGAGCGCCGCCGAGGTGCCGACCGGCAGCAGCCAGC